>JAYTNF010000083.1:0-3623 GCA_043748455.1 Cytophagales bacterium | reverse complement strand
TCCTAACGGAACTAAAAAAATATAATTAATTGATAATCAAGTAATTAGCAATATTGCAATTTAACTTTCTTAGCTTAATAGCATTGGACTTTAGTCTGTGTTAGATTTATTTTGTCCTATTACTTAATACAAATTGCGTAGCATATTATTAAAAAACTTTATAGGTTAAGTAATAAGAAACTGTCAAATTGACTTGCAAATTTTGCATGCCTAAATCATCTATTGCATCATAATTACTATACAAAAATATGTCAATATTTCCTTTATCATTATTGAGAAATCTTTTGTCTGGTTTATTTACTAATACAAAATTATTAATATACCTTGCATCTATTGAAAAATTAGCACGTTTAGCAATAGATTTTGAAAAACCTATACCGACAATACCGCCATAATTATGCTGCTGCATAATGGGAGTATAATCTAATGCAAGATTTGAAGCTACTTTTGTTGCACTAAACAAGTAATTATAAGAAAATCCTAATAATATATAAGGTGAAAATAGGGGCTTACGAAACAAATGATATTTAAGCATTGCTGGCACTGCTAAACCTGTAAAAATCATTCTATAAGAATACACAGAATTTATTTGGTTATTCAGTTTGCTTAAATCTGCTTCATAAGTATATCCTGATATTGCAAAGTTGGGTTCAATGAGCAAGGCAAGTCGGCGAGTTAAATAATAAGAAGTTGATAATCCAAATGACAAGCCTGAGGCATTAAAAGAATAGGTTTCTGAAAAAAGATTAGTATTGCTATAAACTGTTGAGTAATTTTTTACTTGTGTTATGACACTGCCAACCCAACCTGCACGAACTCCAAGCGTAAAACGAGGTGAGATATACATACTATCTAAAGCAGCTTTAAAACTTAGTAAATCTCCTTGCCTAACTTGATAATTATGCTGTTGATTTAATACATTTTTAATGTTTTTTTCGGCTTCCACCAAACTATCTGCCAAGATATAATTCATGGCTGCCAAACGATAAATTTCTGACCTTGTACTTTTATCTACTTTTCTCAATAATCTTCGGTCTTTCAAATAAGGTAATAAGATTTTAGCAACAGAGTCTAATTTACCCTGAGCATAAAAATATTCAGCAACTTCATAGCGATGCAAAATTTCTTGAACATTATTGAGTTGTATTTGATTTTCAGTATTTGTAACTTCCAAAGAATCAGTATCTTGGGCATAAATATTGGAAGAAAATAACAGAAAAACACACAAAATAAGTAGTAAAAATGATAAAAATTTCAAAGACATTTGTATTTTTATTTTGGTAGATATATTTTCTGCAGACTGAAGTCCGCAGTACAAATAAATTTATTGTAATATTCTTTTTATTCCCTCTTGGTATTCGGCATAAAGTTCTAAATCTCCATGCATGCCATTTGGCACAGTAATAAATTCATCGCCATTTTTCAACAAAGGTTTCAATTTAATTCCAGAATCGTATGGGACAACTTCATCTTCTGTTCCATGAAAAATAGTAATTGGGCATTGCACTTTCACAATATTCAAATCTGTTCTGATATGGTATTGCAAAATTAATTTTGTTGGTAGCCATGCTGCATAGCGTTGGCTTAATTCCAAAATACTATAATATGGTGTTTCTAATATTAAGTGTTTTGCATGATTTGTTGTTGCAAGATGTGTTGCAAGACCTGTGCCTAATGACCTTCCATAAATAATAATTTGATTTTCTGAATAATATTTTTTTGCAAAATCATAAACCATTTGTGTATCAGCAAATAAAGCCTTTTCACTTATTGTGCCTGTACTTTTGCCAAAACCTCGATAATCAAAAATTAAAATATCATAACCTAATGGCAATAATTTTTCTACAATCTGTCCCCAACGGACTATATTATCTGCATTTCCATGACAATATACAATAACTCCTTTTGAGCTATTGCTTAAAGTATTGCTTAAAGTATGATTTAAAGTATGATTTGCAATATTATTTTCTGAATTTGCTTTAAACCAAATTGTATTAATTTTTGCGTTATCAGTTGTAATTAAATTATGCTCTGTAAAAGTTGCTTTGAACGGAAATTGATAATTTTTATCAAGTTTTACAGGGTGAAAAAGAATCTTCTCTTGTAAAAGATAATATGCTCCACAAATTGCACCATATACTAAAAAACCTGCTGGAAATAGGTAGAATAATTTTCTCATCTGCAATAATTTATCAAATTTATTATTACAAATATAATAAATCAAGTGGATTAAAAAAATATTGATTATGCTAAAAAATATATGATTATCTAAGTTATTGATAATCAATGATTTATTAACACACAGAAGAAATAGGTTATGTAGATTTTTGTAAATTTTATAATTAATATAAGTTAGGTGTTAATTATCATATTTTGTCAAATCAAGCCCTAAAACAGTTGCAGTTATAAGGATAAGTTCTTTTTGATAAGATTTGAGTTGAGAAAGTGTTGTACTTTTATTAAGCAATGCGTCAATCATTTTTTTAGTCATAATCAATGTAATTGCCTGTTCGCCATATTTATCAGCTAAATAGCTACGAATTGGCATAAATAAGGTTTCTTTTTCAAGTTCCCACTGTTGTTTTTGGGCAGTTGTTGGGCGAAGATGCAAAGTTTCCCATAAAGTATTCAGTTTCCTTTTCTTAGCTTCCTCGTGTGCATCTGCGATAATTTGTTGCAAAGTTTCTACAAATTCATCATTTTTTACTTTTGGGTGCAATCCTTTTTGATAATACCATTTTTCAATAGTTTCATCTGTTTCTTTGAGCAACAGCCACACAATATCATTTGAAAAGACTTGAAAAACAGGTTTATTTAGGTTTTTGGCAATACCATCTCTCAAATCAACAATACTTTTGATAATAAATCTATCATAATCACTGCAATTACTATATGTATCTTGAAATTTTTTACTTTCATTTTCCATTTCTTTTGCCGCCAAAGCCATGCACTCTTGTTCAAATATCCGAATAAGTTCTTTATTTTCAAGTTCAGTTTTCAATTTATCATAAACTCTGTGCAAATAAATTACGTCAGTGGCTGCATACAAAATTTGCTGGCTACTCAAAGGTCTTTTTCCCCAATCACTTTTTTGCATGGTTTTTTCCACTTCCACTCCAAGTGTGTCGATTAACAAATTTTGCAAAGAAAATTTTGGATAATTAAGCAATTTTGCGGCTATTTCAGTATCAAAAATCGGAGTCATTGCACAACCAACTGTTTTTAGTAAACGAATATCCTCACCTCCTGCATGTAAAATTTTAAGTTTTGTAGGATTTCGTAAGCAAACCCATAAAGATTCTAAGTTTTTGACACTCACTGGGTCAATAATAAAACATTCTTTGCGGGTTGCAATTTGGATTAAGCACAGTTGAAAACCGTATCTAAATAGATTATGGTCAAATTCCAAATCAATAGCTATGGTATTTTCGGCAGCAATAACAGCTACGCAAGCTGCTAAATCTGCTTGTCTGTCTATAACTGTTATTGTATGGAAATCTTTTTTGAGTGCAAAAGACATGTTTTGAATTATGAAATATGAATTATGAAATATGAATTATGAAATATGAATTATGAAATATGAATTATGAAATATGAATTATGAAATATGAATTATGAAATAT
>JAYTNF010000082.1:0-3643 GCA_043748455.1 Cytophagales bacterium | reverse complement strand
GGAAACCATTTTTGCAAACCAAAGAAGGCTATGATTAATTTTGATTACCTATTTCATTAGCTTTGCTTTCTTCCAAATCTTTTAAAGTTGGCAATTCTTTAAGATTATTTATCCCAAAATAATCCATAAATTTATCACTTGTCCCATACAAAAGAGGTTTTCCTACTGTTTCCGCTTTGCCCTTAATTTCTATAAGTTCTTTTTCTAGCAATTTTTGTACTGCATAATCAGAAGCCACACCACGCAGTTGTTCTATTTGTGCCTTTGTAATGGGTTGTTTATAAGCAATGATGGCAATAGTTTCAAGAGCAGACATAGAAAGTCGTTTCTTTGATTTCTGTTTCAATAAAATATTAATAGTTTCTTGATAGTTTACTTTTGTCAAAAATTGGTAGCCCCCACCAGATTTTAGGACTTGAAAAGAAAAATTATCATCTTGATACTTGATTATCAACTCCTGTAAAGCCATTTCAATAGTTTCTACTGTAATTTCAGCATCTAGCAGTTCATAAAGGCAATTTTGAATTTCAGAAACTTTTAAAGGACTTGTAGCACAAAAAATTAGTGCTTCTATGTGTGATTTGAGTAATATGTGTTGTAAAATTTCGGACATTTGTGAGTGCTATTTATCAAATAACATTTATTTATTAGAAATAAAAAAATATATTGCAAAATAATTTTTGTAAGGTATTGTTTTAGCTAAATTTGCAGAGCTTAAAGTAATTATAAAAATAAAAGACTATAACACAGACTCTTATCCGTTTAAGTCATAGATTTAAGTCGTAGATTAAAATCTGTATTACAAAATATTGGATTAATTAATTTTTGTTCCCAATTCATAATTTATATATAAAAAAATGGGCTTTTTAGATTTTTTATCAAGTGATATTGCGATAGATTTAGGCACAGCAAATACGCTAATTATACATAAAGGTAAAATTGTAGTAGATGAACCTTCTATCATTGCGATAGACAAACTCACAGGCAAGGCTATTGCTATTGGCAAAGAAGCAATGCTTATGCATGAAAAAACGCATGACAATATCAAAACCATCAGACCATTAAGAGATGGAGTAATTGCAGATTTTCACGCCGCAGAAGAAATGATACGTGGCATGATTAAAATGATTGACATGGGCAAACGTATGTTAGCACCATCACATCGCATGGTTATTTGTATACCTTCGGGCATTACAGAAGTGGAAAAACGTGCCGTTCGAGATTCTGCCGAGCATGCAGGAGCAAAAGAAGTTTATATGATTCATGAACCTCTGGCAGCAGCCATCGGAATTGGTATTGACATTGAAAAGCCAATGGGTTCTATGATTGTTGATATTGGTGGTGGAACAACAGAAATTGCAGTTATTGCACTTGCTGGTATTGTTTGCGACCAATCTATCCGCACCGCAGGAGATGTATTTAGCCGTGATATTCTTGATTATATGCGTAGGCAACACAATTTATTAATTGGTGAAAGGTCGGCAGAAAGAGTAAAAATACAAGTTGGGTCTGCCTTAACAGAATTAGATAATCCTCCAGAAGATTATGAAGTTAGGGGTAGAGATTTAATGACTGGTATTCCAAAAGTTATTAAAGTTAGTTATTCTGAAATTGCATATGCATTAGATAAGTCTGTTTCAAAAATAGAAGAAGCTGTTTTAAAAGCTTTGGAGGTTTCACCTCCTGAGTTGTCAGCTGATATTTATGATAATGGCATTCACCTAACAGGTGGTGGTGCATTATTGAGAGGATTAGATAAAAGACTTGCAATAATTACAAAATTACCAATTCATATTGCAGAAGACCCTTTACGTGCTGTTGTGCGTGGAACTGGTATGGCATTAAATAAAATTAAGTCATATCGTGGAATTCTGATGACTTAATTTATTTTGTAATACTATCAAAATTAGTTAGTAAGCCATTGATTATCAATAACTTACTAACTAAAAAATTACTAATTTACTAACTAAAATCAACTTCCCAACTTCTTAAAATATTCATTCACTTTTTGTTTATAATAAGGATTAAACGAAGGCGGAATAGTTTTTAGCAATTCCACTTGTTTTTCCTTCAATTTCAGATATTCCTCAAACGCAGGAGGCACAGTTTGTTGCTTTTCTTTGGCGGTATTTGCCTCACGATTTGGGTCTTCTTCACGTTCACGCATAGCTTTTTCAGACTCCAAAAGTCGTGTTAAAATCTCCTTTTGTCGCTGAATTAACTCCTCCGTAACTCGTTTATTGACAAGGTCTTCCTCCGATTTTTCCATTTGTTCCAGCATTTTACTCATATCTCCGCCCATTCCATTTTCACCGTTGTTGCCTTCTTTTCCATCTTTACCTTCTTTTCCGTCTTTGCCCTCTTTTCCTTTTTTCTCTTTGCCATTTTTGCCCATTTGCTCCTGTAAAGCTTTGCGTATCATTTCCTGTTCGGCTGCCAACTTTGCCAATTCTTCGGACAATGCTTTGCCCGATTTGCCCGATTTCTGCAAATCTTGGATTTTTTGCCCCAAACCTTTTTGCATTTGCCCTAAATTTGGTTTGCTACCTTTTTTATTTGCCATTTGCTTGCCCGACATTTGTTTGCCCATATTTTCCTGCATACTTTTCAGCACATCACTCAACATTAAAGCTAAATTATTCATCGAAGTCATAGCAAATTGCTGTTTTGCAGATGCCATTCCCGTATTTCGTTTCTTAATTTCGTCAAGACTTTGGTTCATATAATCATTCATATTCGTAACCTCACGAGTAACAAAAGACTGAATTTGAAAAACCCGTTTTGCCAACGACATCAAACTATCTTCAATAATTTTTGCATCATCTTTCAACTTCAACTGTTGCTGTCCCAAAGCAATAAAACGAGGGTCTTCTTGCCTAACTTTGCGATATTCTTTCATCAAATCCTCTTGGTCAAACGATAATTTGACTAAGTTTTCTAAGATTTTTCGCAAATCATCATAATTTTCCTCTGCCTGTTCTTGTTCAGAACTTTGTTGCATTTCTTCGGCTTTTTCTGCCATTTCTTTCATTTTATCCGCAGCTTTTTTCTGTTTTTTGGCAGCCTTTTTACTCTCTTTTTTCTGCAAATCTTCCTTACTTTCTTTCTGTTCTTGCTCCACTTCTTTGGCATCAGGTTTCATATCATCAAGTTTTTCTTGATTTTCTTCCTTGCCATCTTTGTCCTTCAAATCCTTGTTTAGTTTTTCAAGTTCGTCTAATTCTTTTTTCAAATCTTGAAAATCCTTGTTCAATTCTTCTTGTTTTTTCTCGGCTTGTTCCGCAGTTTTTGGTGCAGCATTTTCAGATTTTTGTTCATCTTTTTTATCTGCATTTTTATCAGACTTTTCCGTTTTATCAGATTTCTCCGTTTTATCAGATTTATCAGATTTTTCTGTTTTATCAGTTTTTTCTGTTTTATCTGTTGCTTCTGGTTTTTCGGTTTTATCCTCTAATTTGTCCGTTTTCTCCGCCAAATCTTCCTGTTTCTCTGCAAGTTCTTTCAAATCCTCGATAGTTTGGTTCATTTTCTGTTCAAATTGCAATTTTTTGAACAATTCCAAAGCCCTATCCAATTCCTTTTTGACGTTTTGATTTTTCTTTTCCATTTTCTCCACCATTTGTTGCATTTCAGGTTTCATATT
>JAYTNF010000081.1:0-15339 GCA_043748455.1 Cytophagales bacterium | reverse complement strand
TATGTGGATGAGTTGCAATAAAGGAGTTTTCAAAGTCCTAAAAAAAGAACTTAATCAAGTTTCTATTGGTAAAATTCGTAAAGTAAATGCCATTACTTACACAAAATATGACGGATTACTAACTAACGAAATTCCTGCAAACGGCAGAATGTATAAACTTCAAAATGGGCAAATCGTAATTCCGACACTAAAAGGATTTTCAGTAATTAACCCCAATAACATACGCATGAACCGCATACGTCCACCTGTTTATGTGGAAGAGGTATATCTTGATGGCAAATTAGCAAAAAATGAAGAAGGAGATGAAGACGAAAGTATATTGATTATTCCCCAACATACCAAACGTATTGATATTCGTTATGCAGGTTTGAGTTTATTTGCTTCCGAAAAAATACAATTTCAATACCGTTTAGAACCTTATGACAGTCGTTGGATAGAAGTTGGCTCAGATAGAGTAGCACATTTTACAAACTTGCCACCAGGGGATTATACTTTTAGAGTTATTGCATGTAATAATGATGGTGTGTGGAACAAAAAAGGGGCAACTTTTAAATTTAAAGTCAAAGCATATATTTATCAACAAGCATGGTTTTATTATGTGTTAATCATTATTGTAGGCTTGTGGTTGTGGTATTATAACCGCAGTTTGAAAATAAAAAAGGAAGAAGATGAAGAGCAGAGCAAATTAGAAAAAATGTTAGAATAAACAGAAATATGAAATATTATTTATAAAATCCGATATATTTTTAGTATAAGTAATTGGTATTTTGTAGTATTAAGTAATAAGACAAAATAAATGTATAACAGACTTTAGTCTGTAAAATATTGATAATCAAAACCTTAGAGACTAAAGTCTGTGGTATAAACTATACTTTTAAACTGTCTTATTACTTAAAAATACTTGATAATTAATAAGTTTATTTCATATTTCATAAATCATATTTAATAAATAATTTATGGAACATTCAATAGACGAACTTTTAGAGCATCACAAACTTCGTCGTACAAAAATACGTATAAAAATGTTAAGCATATTCTTAGATAAAGACTATGCACTTGCCCACGCAGAATTAGAGTCAAGCATTGGGCAAGATTTTGACAGAGTAACCATATACAGAACCCTAAAAAGTTTTGAAGACCAAGGTTTGGTACATAGAGTCCTAGACGAATCAGGCACTGCAAAGTACGCATTATGTCAGCACGAGCATAACGAAACTCACAAACATTATGACCGTCATATTCATTTTAACTGTGTAACTTGCGGACATACTTATTGCTTAGAAAATATAGCAATTCCTGAGATAAAACTGCCTGCGGCTTACCAATTACAGAAATTAGATTTTTTAGCACAAGGAATTTGTCAAAAATGTGGCAATAAATAAACGAAAGAAAGTATGTTACACACTATTGAAAATTTAGCAAAAGAAAATAAAACCGAAATCAATTATCCTGATTCTGATGGTAAACATATAGCTGAAACACACGCCAATTTAAGTTAATTGTACTCATTGTAACAGGGCTCAGAAACAGGGCAAAAAACAGGGTAATTCATAATTTATATTTCATATTTTATAATTTCTTTATGGACATTATTGCAAAATTTATAGAGGACTTTCCTCAACAGTTACAAAACGCCATTACATTAGGCGAAAAATTGCAACTCAAACATCAGAGTTCAGAAATCAGAAACATCGTTATTGCAGGGCTTGGTGGCTCTGGAATTGGTGGAAGTCTTGTAAAAAGCCTTGTGAGCCATGAAATCAAATTACCTATCGAGGTTATTAAAGGTTATGATTTGCCTGCTTTTGTGAATAGCAACACCTTAGTTATTGCTTCGTCATATTCTGGAAATACAGAAGAAACTTTGCAAGTCGTTGACCAAGCCATGAAAGTAAATGCAAAAATTGCATGCATTACATCAGGGGGAAAAATATTAGAACTTGCAAAAACAGAAGGTTTTGACCTTGCACAAATTCCTGTTACAGAGCCGATTTGTCCACGTGCAAACTTAGGTTATTCCTTAGTGCAATTGCTATATTTACTTATGGAATATCGTTTAATTAGTAATAGCTACGCTTCACAACTCAAAAAATCAGTGAGTTTGTTACAAAATAGCCGATTTGCTATTGAATCTGAGGCAAAAGAAATAGCTAATGAATTGGTAGGAAAATTGCCAATGATTTATGCAGATGAAATTTTTGGAGCTTTATCAATACGTTTTCAGCAACAAATTAACGAGAATGCAAAACAATTTGCCCACGTTAATGTGTTTCCTGAAATGAATCATAATGAATTGGTTGGGTGGATTTATCCTGCACATGTATTGAAAAATAGTGTTGTTTTATTCATAAAATCGTCTTTTAATAACCCACGCAATGAAAAACGCATGGAAGTTTGCGAACCTATTTTTAGAACAATGACTAACGATATTATCAACATCAAAGCAAAAGGAGATTCGCTATTAGAACAATTTATCTATTTAATTCATCTCACAGATTGGATTTCTTATTACTTATCCGAAAAAAATAATGTAGATGCTTTTGAAATCGGAGTTATTAATCATTTAAAAGGTGAATTAGCAAAAATATAGCTAATTATTTTATGTTTCTGAGCAAATCATGGTGCGACATTTTACAAGAATTTAAGCTATTAATTCAATAATTCAGACTCTTACGAAATGTCGTACCATGATTTGCTCAAAATGAAAAAATTTGATATTAGAATTTTTCCTAAAACTTGCAAATCAAAAACATATATCTATTTCTGCACCACAATTTGATAACGACATTGATAATTTGCTTTGTCATTATCAAAATCAAAAATTAGTATTAATAAAAAATATATAATAAAATAATCAAGTAGTTAGCTTTTTATTAGTCATTACTTGCACTTGGGTATAAACAGAGAAAATAATAGATTAAAATGAGAAAAGTCTTTTTCATTTACAATATTATTAAGTTTGTTTGCAAATTGCGTTGTAAACTTAGTTATTATGTTCCAAACAATAAATCCTTACACAAACGAAGTGCTTGAAAGTTTTGAATTTTATACAGATACCGAAATTCAAAATCTTATTACAAAAGCCGAAAAAGGCTACCAAACATGGCGAAAAACAACTTTTGAACAACGTACTAATCTTCTTAATCGTTTGGCACAGCTATTAAGAGGTAATACCCAAAGATTGGCTATGTTGATAACGAAGGAAATGGGTAAACCTATCAAAGAAGCAAGAGCAGAAATTGCAAAATGTGCATGGGTTTGCGAATATTATGCAATGAATGGTGCAAAATTTTTAGCTAATGAAAATATAGCTTCTGATGCTACAAAAAGCTATATAAGTTTTGAGTCTTTGGGTTGTATTTTAGCTATTATGCCTTGGAATTTCCCTTTTTGGCAGGTGTTTCGTTTTGCAGCACCCGCAATTATGGCAGGAAATGTAGCTTTGCTAAAACATGCACCTAATACGACTCGTTGCGGCTTAGAGATTATGGATTTATTTAAAATTGCAGGTTTTCCAACAGGTATTTTTACAACCATAATTGCTGATAATGAACAAGTTACAACAATTATAGCAAATCCAATGATTAAAGCCTTAACTTTGACAGGCAGCGAAAAAGCAGGCAGCAGTGTGGCAATGACAGCAGGCAAAAACCTCAAAAAAATAGTTCTGGAATTAGGTGGCAATGATGCTTTTATTGTTTTTGATGATGCTGATTTAGAACAAGCAGTTGAAATTGCGGTGCAATCTCGTATGTTAAATAGTGGGCAAAGTTGCATTGCAGCCAAAAGATTTATGGTAGAAAATAGTATTCATGATATCTTTGTAGAAAAAATACGTTTGCGAATGATGCAATTAAAGTTTGGAAATCCATTGTTAGAAGAAACTGAGGTTGGTGTAATTGCAAGAAAAGATTTATTAGAAAAATTGCATAACCAAGTTACAACAAGTATAGAAAATGGAGCAAAACTAATTACAGGAGGTTATATTCACCAAAATTTTTATGCCCCAACTATTTTAACACAAGTAAAAACAGGTATGGTAGCTTTTGATGAGGAACTTTTTGGAGGAGTTTTTGCCATCACAAGTTTTGAAACAGTAACAGAAGCTATTGATTTAGCAAATCATTCAAAATATGGTTTAGCAACCACAATTTGGACAAAAGATGCTGCAAAAGCATTATTTATTGCTCAAAACATAGAATCTGGTGCTGTATTTATCAATTCCTTAGCACATTCTGACCCTCGTTTGCCTTTTGGTGGTATTAAAAATTCAGGCTTTGGGCGTGAACTTTCACAAGTTGGCATGAAAGAGTTTTTGAATCTAAAAACTGTATTTATTGCGTAGGGAGATTGATGTATGAAATATAAAATTTTGTCATTCTGAGCAAAGCAAAGAAACTGACCCAGATTCTTCGCTTTGCTCAGAATGACAAAATCTAAATAAAATAGCCTTTGCTTAAAAAACAAAGGCTATTTGGTTATAATCTACATTAAAACATTCTCTTATTATTTACTATTTTCATTGTCAAAAATAGACTAAAAGTCCATTCTACAGACTTACTTTACTTACTTTACTTTTTTCATTGTCCAAATATCAATCGGTGTTGATTTTGGAGGTGCTGCAAAACATAATTTTGTTGGATTGTTATTAAAATTATCCTGACATTCAGAAGAAGATGATGGCGTGTAATAAACTTCATAAATATCACCACCATTCATTTCCTCAAAAGAAGGTGCAGCAGCTTTACCAATCCATTTACAAGGTTTCAAATAACTATTTGTAGTTTCGTCATACAACCATTTTTCTCCAAAAACTCCTGTACCACTGCATGACATAAAAATCTTCAAATTTTTTGTAACTTCTACAGGTGGCGTTATTATTGGATTTGCAATAGGTTTGATACATAAAATATGAATAGGTGTACTTTTTCCTGGGTATGCCAGACATGTTATAATATTATTATAACGGTTGTCTATTTTGGCTTCTGTGTAGGTAATTTCTAATATTTCACCATTTTTTGGTGTATAATTTAACCCATTTTCTAAAGAATAAGGTTGTAACCAAGTAGGCTCGGCTGAAATTTTGGTAGTGTCTTTTGGAAATAGCCAAGTTGAGCCCCAAACTCCATAACCACAGATAGCATTACTAACAACTACAGTTATAGTTTTGCCAGACTTGCCACTGCAATTAGATGGCATTGGTTGGTCTCCATCACAAACAATGTCTTTGTTGCAGGCAAACATTGAGCAAGCAAATAGGATTAATGCGAAACTTTTTAATAGGTTTTTCATGATTTTGAAATTTTAAGTTAAGTTAGATTTAGGTTTATTTTTGCATTTAAACCCTATACGTAAGTTGTTGTGAAAACGCTACATGAAATGTGAAAAATATTTATATTTTTTATAACAGTGATTATTAAGGTCTATAGCACAGACTTGTCGGGACTTACTAAGTTTTGCTTTTAATATTTTGATAATCAGGTAATTACCACATAGACTGATGGCAGTCTACTAAAATCTATGATACAAAACCCTAATAATCTTTAATAACGCAGATTAAAAATTGGATATAAGGCTAATAAAATAGCTAAATACTTGATTATCAAATCATAAATTTTGTACCATTAGCATATTCTAAATATAAACAACTTTTAATAATCAATTATTTGCAAATCCCCAAAAATTCTATATCTTTGCAAAACGGTAATAAACAATCGTCAAAATAAATAATGGTTTAATCTTTTTACACACAAAAGAAATGAAAAAAGTAAAGTTGTATCTCGACTTCCTTTCAGCAGCTAAACAGTTGTTTAGTGATTGTGCTGTTTTGTTTACTGTTAAAAAAAGTGTAACATGCTCTTTTGTTACAACAATGCCTGCTTATTTCCCCAGACGCTAGTCGTTATACCATAATTAGACCACTTCCGCAGAGGTCATTTTTCCAAAAAATCTTATTCATTTCTGTAGAACGGACTTTAGTCCGTTTAGGTAACCTTGTAATAGGCTAAGTTCTGTTTTATGAAAAAAAACGGACTAAAGTCCGTTCTACATTGGTATTTTATTTCCATTTTTATTGTCTTTACTGATGACTAATACATCATTCAAGGTACTTGTTGCTACTTTGCAACACGCCTCTTATTCACAACTTATTTGTGATGAAATGGAAGCATCAGCAAAAGCTCGTGGTACGGGCATTGCAAAGCGTAGTCCAGAATATCTCACACAAAAAATGCAAGAAGGAAAAGCCATTATAGCTTTGACAGCTTCGGGCACTTGGGCAGGTTTCTGCTATATCGAAACTTGGAGCCACGAAGATTATGTGGCAAATTCGGGCTTAATTGTAGCACCTGAATTTAGAAAAAGTGGTTTGGCTCGTGATATTAAACAGAAAGTTTTTGAATTATCTCGAACAAAATATCCCAACGCAAAAATATTCGGACTAACAACAGGTTTGGCAGTGATGAAAATAAACTCTGAATTGGGTTACGAACCTGTAACCTATTCAGAACTTACTCAAGATGATACCTTTTGGAAAGGTTGCCAAAGTTGCGTGAATTATGAAATATTGAAAAGTAAAGAACGTAAAAATTGTTTGTGTACAGCGATGTTATACATTCCTACGCCACCAATAGAGGCAACAGGGGCAATCGAAGCAAGTGAAACGCCAAAAAAGAAATGGGATTTTATGGCAAGTGCAAAACTCTACGAAAGATTTATGCGAATGAAACAGCATAAATTACTTAGATTTTTTACAAAAAGTATCATCAAAAAAACTAAATCATTGGTAACATTTTTATTCTAAAATGTAGCATAGACTTTAGTCTGTGCTTTGTAAATATTTGATTATCAATAAATTAAAGGCACAGACTAAAGTCTATGCTACAAACTTTAACACATATATTATCGTGAAAGAAAAAGTTGTATTGGCATTCAGTGGTGGCTTAGATACCTCATACTGTGCTATTTATCTATCAAAAGTGTTGAACTTAGAAGTTCATGCTGTACTTGTAAATACAGGCGGATTTTCGGCAGAAGAACTGCTCGAAATCGAAAATAAAGCAAAAAATTTAGGCGTAGCATCTTATTGTTGCTTAGACGAAACCATAAATTATTACGAAAAAGTAGTCAAATATTTAGTTTTTGGCAATGTACTAAAAAATAATACTTATCCACTTTCTGTGAGTGCAGAACGTATTTCGCAAGCAACCGCCATTGCAAATTATGTAAAAAAAGTTGGTGCAAAAGCTGTGGCACACGGAAGTACAGGTGCAGGAAACGACCAAGTACGGTTTGATGCAATTTTCAATATTTTAATTCCAAAAGTTCAAATTATTACGCCTATTCGTGATAATAAACTTTCTCGTGAGCAAGAAGTTACTTTTTTGAAAGAAAATGGCATTGAAATCAATGCAGAAAAGGCAAAATATAGCATCAACAAAGGTTTTTGGGGAACTTCTGTGGGTGGCAAAGAAACTTTAACTTCTCATTCGCCATTACCCGAACACGCATATCCAAGCCAAGTTACCGAACATACAAGCAAAGATATTGTTTTGCATTTTGAAAAAGGTGAGTTACAAGGCATTGATAATCAGCAATTTACACACCCAACTTTGGCAATTCAAGCCTTAGAAAAATTGGCTTCTCCGTATGGAATTGGTCGGGATATTCACGTTGGAGATACGATTATTGGCATCAAGGGCAGAGTAGGATTTGAGGCTGCTGCTGCGTTGATAACCATTAAAGCACACCACATATTAGAAAAACATACACTCACAAAATTGCAACTTATCATCAAAGACCAGCAAGCAATGTGGTATGGAAATTGGCTGCACGAAGGACTATTTTTAGACCCTGTGATGCGTGATTTGGAATGTTATTTTGCCTCTACGCAACAAAAAGTTACAGGAAAAGTGTTTGTCCGTTTGTCGCCTTATTTATTTTCAATTCTTGGCATCGAATCGACACACGACTTAATGTCGAGCAAATTTGGTAGTTATGGCGAAATGAATAATACGTGGACAGGTGATGACGTAAAAGGGTTTACTAAAATAATGAGTAATCAAATGAGTATTTATCACCAAATAAATGAATTGTAAATTTATAATTTATTGATTATCAAGTAATTATATTTAAAAAGTTCCGTTAGGAATGAAATATTTATAGTAATAGTAAGCACTAACTCTCCCAAAGTGCCGTAGGCACGAAATATGTCGTGCCTACGGCACTTTGGGAAATGGAAAAAGAGCACACTATAAATATTACGTGCCTATGGCACTAAAAAAACACTTTTCTTAGCTTAATAGCATTGGACTTTATCCGTGCTTTAAATTACAGATACTGACTTTTTGCGTAGCATAGGGGTTGCACATACGCTATGCAAAAAGCAAAAATTTTAATTAACTGAAAAACAATAAGTTGCCTGAAGGCAACTTTCCTATTAACTACTTAAAATGGAAAAAATAAAAGTTGGAATTTTTGGAGGTGCAGGCTATACAGGTGGCGAATTATTGCGGATTTTACTCAATCATTCGGCTGTTAAAATTGTGTTTGTGCATAGCAAAAGTAGTGCAGGACAAAATATTGCCGCAATTCATACAGATTTGTTGGGAGATACAGATTTGCAATTTACAGATACTTTAATAGCAAACGATACACAAAATTTCACACAAGATTTCACACAAAATATTGATGTTTTATTCTTGTGTGTTGGGCATAACGAGGCAAAAAAATTACTAACTCAATATCAATTTGCAAACCATATAAAATGTATTGATTTAAGCCAAGACCACAGAATTGCCAATCCAAATTTTGTATATGGCTTGCCCGAATTAAATAGAGAACAGATTAAAACAGCCTCAAATATTGCAAACCCAGGTTGTTTTGCAACTTGTATTCAGTTGGCTTTGTTGCCTTTGGCTGCGATGAATTTGCTAAAAAACGACATTCATATATCTGCCACAACAGGCTCAACAGGTGCAGGACAAGCATTAAGTACGACTTCGCAATTTAGTTGGCGACAAAATAATTTGAGTACCTATAAAGTTTTTGAACACCAACATTTAGCAGAAATTACACAGTCTTTGGTGCAAATGCAACCGAATTTTGAGAGTGAAATACATTTTATTCCACATAGAGGAAGTTTTACTCGTGGTATTTTTGCTACAATTTATACACAATGCGACATTGATTTAGAACTTATTTTGAAACAATATCAAGACTTTTATGCTACACATCCTTTTGTGCATATTAGCTCGCAAAGTATTGATTTAAAGCAAGTTGTGAATACCAATAAATGTTTATTGCATATTGCAAAACACAATAACAAAGTTGTCATTACAAGTTGCATTGATAATTTGTTGAAAGGTGCTTGCGGTCAAGCTGTTCAAAATATGAATTTGCTATTTGGGTTAGATGAAATGGAAGGGTTAAGACTGAAAGCAAGTTATTTTTAAAATACTGTATTTTATACGTTGGCAATGGTGCTTTTTGCACCTTGACAAACGTATAAAATTTACTTTAACGACAAAAATACGCTTGTCAAGGTGCAAAAGCACCGTTGCCAACGTATTTATAAATTTACAAAAATTATGAAATTATTTGATGTATATCCTTTATTTGACATTGAGCCTGTGAAAGCATTAGGGTCGTATGTTTGGGATAAAAATGGTATAAAATATTTGGATTTATATGGTGGTCACGCCGTTATTTCTATCGGACATAGCCACCCGCAATATGTGCAAGCCATAACTTCACAACTTGAAAATATTGCTTTTTACTCTAATTCTGTAAAAATTTCTTTGCAAGAAAAGTTGGCAGAAAAATTAGGCAAGGCTTCGGGTTATGAGGGTTATTCTTTGTTTTTGTGCAATAGTGGGGCAGAGGCAAATGAAAATGCGTTGAAAATTGCCTCATTTCACACCAATAAAAAGAAAGTTATTGCCTTTGGAAAATCATTTCACGGACGTACTTCGTTGGCAGTTGCAGCTACTGATGATAAAAAAATTGTTGCTCCTGTCAATGAAACTGAAAATTTGATATTTCTACCTTTCAATGATGAAAAAGCATTGCAAGAAGCTATAAATTCGAATATTGGTGAGGAACTCTGTGCAGTAATTATTGAGGGAATTCAAGGAGTTGGTGGTGTGAATATTCCCACAATTTCATTTTTGAAGAAAATAAAAGAACTGTGTTTACAAACAGGTGCGTTGTTAATTCTTGACGAAATTCAATCGGGTTATGGCAGGTCAGGAAAGTTTTTTGCACATCAATACGCTGATATTCAGCCCGATATAATCACGGTTGCCAAAGGAATGGGTAATGGTTTTCCTGTTGCGGGTGTGTTGATTAGTCCAAAAATCCAAGCCAAACATAGTATGTTAGGAACAACTTTTGGCGGAAATTATTTGGCTTGTGCTGCTGCTATTGCGGTTTTAGATGTGATAGAAAAAGAGAATTTAATTGCAAATGCCTTTGAAATGGGCGAATATTTGATGACAAAACTCCAAAATATCGAGGGAATTAAAGAAATTCGAGGTTTGGGTTTAATGGTTGGTATCGAATTAGAACTTCCTTGTGCAAGTATTCGCAATCAACTATTGCACGAATACAAAATATTTACGGGTTCGTCATCTGATAAAAATACATTGCGTATTTTGCCAGCTTTAAATATTCAAAAAGAGGAATTAGACTATTTTGTAAATGCTTTTAGTAAATTACTTATCAGACACCTCGAAGGTGTCTGATAAATTCACGTAATACAAAATAACTACTTATTTCATTCGTTTACTGATATTTTATGACACATCCAGAAAATATAAAAGAATTTATGATTTGGTTCAAATTCCAAAGTGAAAAACATTTTGAAACAATAGAATTAGAAAAAGACATAGCAGGTCTTCAACACCAAAAAGGAACAAAATGGAAAGAAGGACTAAGCACACAAGAATTAATTGATTTTCAAAATCAATTAGGTTTTCAATTTCCCGAAGAATTAGTTGAATTTTATAAAACAATGAATGGCACAGATTTGAAGGGAGTAAATGTTTATGCAGAAAGAGGTTTATCATATCATTATGCACCAGTGTATTTTTCTTATCCCGAAGATTTACCAAAAATAAAAGAGTTGATACAAGAAATATTGGAAGTAAAAGGACTGACTATTGAACAAATGAAAGAAAAAAATATTCCGTTCATTTTTCCAATCAATGATTTTTATTTTATGATTTTTGATTGTGCAACAAATCCAATATATTTTCTAACATCAGCATATGATAAAAACATCAATCAAAAATATGTATATGGCTCACTATGGACAGATACATTAAAAAATTGGCTTATTAAAGATGTTTTTCAGAGAACAACTCATCTGAATGACCTCGAAGAGTTTCCTAACAAAAAACGAGTAACGAATTATTGGACAACATAAAAACATCTGCATAGAGTTCATAGAATTGGTAAATTGAACTTTTAGGACAATAAATCGGGCTTAATTACTTTATTTGGGCTTTTTTGCTAAGGTTTTCCCACTTTGCTAAGCCTTTTACACAATCTTAAAATAATTTACACAATGAAATATTTTACAACTGTACACGATATAAAAAGTGTTGATAATTTAGTGAAAGAAGCACTACATATCAAACAAAATCCCTATAATTTTTCTGAATTAGGGAGAAATAAAACCATAGGCTTGTTGTTTATGAACCCAAGTTTGCGTACCCGACTTAGCACACAAAAAGCTGCTATGAATTTGGGTATGAATGTGATTGTAATGAGTGTGAACCAAGATGGCTGGGCTTTGGAATTGGAAGACGGGGCAATTATGAATGGTTCATCTGTCGAACATATCAAAGATGCTGCTGCGGTGCTGGGGCAATATTGCGATATTATTGGTATTCGTTGTTTTCCAAACTTGCTCAATAAACAAGAAGATTATGGCGAAAAAGTGTTGATAAATCTGATGAAATATGCAAATGTACCGATTGTGAGCTTAGAAAGTGCCACTTTGCACCCTTTACAAAGTTTGGCTGATGTGATTACGATAAAAGAAAATTGGAAAAGTACACAAAAACCAAATGTAGTTTTGACTTGGGCACCACATATAAAACCATTGCCACAAGCTGTTGCAAATTCGTTTAGTGAATGGATTTGTGAAATTGATGTAAATTTTACGATTGCACAACCCAAAGGTTATGAACTGAATGAAAGATATACAAAAGGTGCAAAAATTACAAATAATCAAGATGAGGCTTTGCAAAATGCGGACTTTGTGTATGTGAAAAATTGGTCGAGTTATGCTGATTATGGACAAATGCCACCTGTTGAGGGAAATTGGTTGCTGACAAAAGAAAAGTTGGCAATCACGAATAACGCCAAAATTATGCACTGTTTGCCTGTTCGCAGAAATGTGGAATTGCTTGACGAATTTATAGACAATGAAAATTCTTTAATTCAACAACAAGCAGGAAATCGGTTGTATGCTGCCCAAGCAGTGTTAAAAACGATGTTGGAGGTGAATTATTCTGTAAAATTGTAGCATAGAATTTAATCTAACTTTCCAAGATTTTAAAATCTTGGAAAGTTACACCATAAATTTACATTTTTACAACAAAGGCACTAATCCTTTAATGATAGCACCTAATCTTACTGCATCATATACTCTTGCTGTGGTTGCACCATGTTTCAAAACTGATTCTTCATGAGAACTCACACACAATTCGCAACCATTTAAAGCTGAAATTGTCAAACTTAATAACTCAAAAAACTCTTTTCCCAATACAGGATTTACCATAATTCCCATTTTAATTCCTGCGGGAGTTTGTTCATAATATTCTTTTTTCACAAAATGGCGAAAACGATAAAATACATTATTGACATTCATTAATGAAACTGCGGCTGCAACTTCGTTTAATTCTGCCTCTGTTGCACCTTCTTGTGTTGCTAATTTGGCAAAAGAACCTGATAAACCTTTATGTTTTTCGTTAATTGCTACTGATAAAGCCAATAAATAGCTTTCTTTTTTTGTCAAATTTGCATATTGCAACGCATTTGATACGTTAATTCGCAAATCTTTTAAATATTTATGGTCTGTTGCAGCCAAACTATCCAAGACGGGATAAATGGCTTCGGGATTTAAACCTACTGTATTGAGTAAGTTTTCTTTGGTTTCGTTCATTATAGTTAGTAAATTAGTAAGATTTTAGTTAGTAAATTAAATATGTTTTAATTATTAAATTAGTAATATTTTAGTTAGTAGATTTGTTTAGTTAGTAAAACTTACTAACTAAAATATTACTAATTTACTAACTAATTCAAGGTAGCTTCTCCTTTTTGCCAATTACAAGGACATAATTCGTCTGTTTGCAAAGCATCAAGTACACGCAAAACCTCATTTACATTACGTCCAACAGATAAATCATTGACATTTACCCAGCGAATAATTCCTTGCGGGTCAACAATATAAGTAACACGGTAAGCAACTTTTTCGTTAGCTTCCAAAATTCCAAGTTCCTCTGCTAATGATTTTGAAGTGTCGGCAAGCATTGGAAAACGCAAACCACGCAAATCATCATGGCTATTTCTCCACGCTGCATGGACAAATTCTGAATCTGTTGAAGCACCAACTAAAATGGTATCTCTGTCTGAAAAATCTGAAAATTTGCGGTTAAATTCTGCAATTTCAGTTGGACATACAAAAGTAAAGTCTTTTGGCCACCAAAACATCACTAACCATTTTCCTTCTTTGCGGTGGTCTTCCGAAGAAATATCGCTAAACTCTTTGCCTTTTTCTATGCTTACAACAGCTTGTTTTTTGAATGTAGGAAATGTTGCACCTACTGATAACACTTGATTTTTCATAGTATTTATCTATTTTGTTTTTTAATAATTTGGGAATAATTTGTAAGAAACTTTCGTTAAAAGTTTTTGTTATTTTGATGTTACAAAGGTGGGGGAAATTACATTATCAACAAAATTGATAATATTTATAATGTAATAGATAAAAATTATGAATAGTTTTGACTTAGAACTTAAAACACAAGTTTCTCAAAAATAATGCTTGGGAAAAGTCCAAATAATACTGCTAATAATGTTAAAAACAACAATAATAGTTTCTCTGTTTGTGTTAAATCTGTTAAAAGTATTTGCATG
Organism: Cytophagales bacterium; assembly: GCA_043748455.1. Taxonomy (GTDB): domain Bacteria; phylum Bacteroidota; class Bacteroidia; order Cytophagales; family Thermoflexibacteraceae; genus JAAFKA01. The sequence goes on along the minus strand of JAYTNF010000081.1, from coordinate 1,194 downwards.
CTTGGCTCTTTTAGCGAAAATTTGCCTAAAAACATGCGTTGGTATGTCCATAAAAAATAACCAGCACCTAATAATAATGCAAAGCAAGCTAAAATTGCTGCCCAAATTGGTAAATATTTTGAATGAAAACCACCTGCCAATACCAACATTTCACCAATAAATCCTGAAAACCCTGGTAAACCCAAAGAGGCGAAAAATGCAATGGCTACAAAGAAAGAATATTGTGGCATTTGGTTTAGTAAACCTTTGTAATTTTCAATTTCTAAATTATTTGTACGTTGATATAAAATTCCTGCTAAGAAAAATAGCATAGATGATAAAATTCCATGACTAAATAGTTGATAAACAGCACCATAATAGCCTTCTTGGGTTATTGTTCCTAAACCTAACATGACATAACCCATGTGCGAAATGGAAGAATAAGCTATGAGTTTTTTCAAATTTGTCTGTCCCATTGCCACAAAAGCCGCATAAAGCATTGATAAAATAGCAAACCCACAAATCCAAGTTGAATAGGTTGCAAACTCTATCGGAAAAATTTTATACACAATTCTAATCATTCCATAACCACCAATTTTCAATAAAATGCCTGCCAAAACCATAGAAATTGGTGTAGATGCCTCAACATGGGCATCAGGCAGCCATGTGTGTAAAGGCACAGAAGGTAATTTGATAGCAAAACCAATAAATAAAGCAATAAACACAAAGTGTCTTATCGGAATTCCTGCTATAAATAGTTGATTATCAGGGTGTAACAAACTCCCAAGAACATAATTTTGTGGATTTGTCATTGCCAATAAATTGAAAGTATGTAATAAACCTTCATCATCAGTTTTGATTTGCACCGACAAACCCAGCGTAATCATGACAAATAAAATCAGAATTGAGCCTAAAAATGTATAAATGAAAAACTTAATTGCAGCATATTCACGTCTAATTCCACCCCATAAACCGATTAAAAAGTACATTGGCAGGAGCATAAACTCAAAAAACAAGAAAAATAGAAAAAAATCTAAGGCACAAAAACAACCAAATACCGAAGCATTTAAGACCAAAAATAGTGAAAAATATCCTTTGGAATTATTTGCAATATTTTCTGTAATATTTTTTGAGGCTACAGTTCCCACAAAAAAAACAATGGCACTCAGCAATAACATAATAGCATTTAAACTATCAACACCCAAAAAATAATCA
>JAYTNF010000080.1:0-10936 GCA_043748455.1 Cytophagales bacterium | reverse complement strand
GATGATTATAAAGTTTTGAGAGCTATGGGAAAAATTCCAGAAGATTTTACAAAACTTTCTTCCGAAAAATATGAGGAAGACAAAAATAAAGAGGATAGCACAAGCAAAAAGAAAGTTAAAAAGGAGCTAAAAAAAGAGGACAAGTTTAGCAAGAAAGCAAAAGACGAATTTTATCTTAAAAATAGTTTTGGTATCAAAGATTTGTTGATAAGTGGTAAAGTATTGTTTGGTGACCCTGCAACAGTTTATGTCAATAAAGTTGCCGATATTTTGTTGGCAGATAACCCAGAATTACGCAAACAACTGCGTTTTTATGTGGTAAAATCGGCAGCCGTAAATGCTTTTGCAACCAATGATGGCATTATTTGCGTCAATTTAGGACTTTTGGCACGTTTGAATACCGAAGCAGAATTGGCAAGTATTTTAGGTCATGAAATTACGCATTATGTAAAAAAACATAGTATAGAAGGTTATATTTATTCTCAAACCGTAGAAAAAGAACGGAGTGTATTTAAAAATACAAGTTCTTTTGAAAAACGTCTTGCCAATAGCAACTATTCACAAGCACATGAAACGGAGGCTGATGCTGCTGGTTTGGCATATTTGAAAGAAACAACTTATGATTTGCAACAAGCATTAGGCGTGTTTGATGTTTTGAAAAATGCAGCTTTTCCCTATCAAAATATCGTGTTTGAAAAAAGTTTTTTGGAGAACAATTATCTGAAATTTCCAGACCGTTTTTTTGATGTTGATACCCTTGTTATGGCAAAACAAGATACGACAAAAGAGGTTCTTGAAAATCTTTTTAGCTCTCACCCTGCACCCGAAGAAAGACAAAAAACTATTAAAAGTTTGCTTACAGAAGGCAGAGGCAAGGCATTATATTTGACTTCCCAAGAAGAATTTGAACATGTGCGTACTCTTGCACGTTTTGATTTGTGTGATATGTTTATTATTCGTGCTAATTATATTGATGCTTTTTATCAAATTTTATTGCTCAAAAAACAATATCCACAAAGCAAATATTTGGATATGTGTATGGCAAAATCTTTGTATGGGATTGCAAAATATCAAAATTATGACCAAAAAATTTATATCATGTTAGATTATGATGAAGTTGATTGGAAAGGCAAAAATTGGTATTATGCTCTGGAAGATTTGAACTCAAAAGAATTTAATATTTTGGCTTTGTCTTATATTTGGGAGTTGCGAAAAAAATATGCTGATGATAATTATTTGCGTGATGCAGCCGAAGATTTATTGGGTGATATGCAAGCAATTCATAGCTTTTCTATAAAAGATGAAGTTAAAAAACCTGTTGTGGTTGAAAATAAAACGGTTGCAAAACCTCCTGTAAATATTGCAAATCCTGCAAAATCGACAAAAAAATTAACTACAAAAGAGAAAGCCATATTAGCAGAACAAGCAGCAGTAAAAGCCAAAAAAGATGCAGAAATAGCAGCAAAAGAGAAAGAAAAGGCAGATAAGGAAGCCGCTAAAAATGCCAAACCATTGACTGCACAAGATGTAGATGCGATGAAAAAACGCAAATTTGATGTAGAAATTAAGGAATGTATTGCAAAAGCATGGGACACACTTCGCAAAGATACGGACTTGGTTGCAGCTTTTGAAAAAGCCTCAAAATCTATGTCAGCCCGCAAAGTTGCAACAGCAGCTAAAAAGCCAAAAAGCTATGCACAATCGGTAAAAATGTATCAAAAAAGCCAAAAAATCAGTCGTTTGGGTTACCGTTTAGGTTTAAATAAAGTTATTTTTATGAATCCGTTTGCTATTCGAGTTGATGCTACGAAGAAAGAAAATAATGTAGATTTTATTAAATCTGAGGAGTTGCAAGGACAAGTATTTGACCACATCGCAGAAGGTTCTAAGAAATTAAATTTGAGTTCTATTATGCTGAATGCCAGAGAGTTAGCAGAAGCACCAAATGCCGAAACTTTGAATAATATTGCGGTGATTAAAGAATGGTTGTCTGAAAAAATGATTCATTCTATGCCTGCAATTAATAGCAGACAAGATGATGTAGATGAAATTATTGATGATTTAGGAACTCCACATATTGCTTTTACAGGTGTTATGTCGGTACGTAACAAGTTTTTGTTATTCAAAAAGAATGATATATTGATTTATACTTTTGTGTTTGACATTAAAGAACATAAGGTTTTGATGGAACAGTATAATTATATGCGTGCAAGTTCTAAAGCAATTCAAAAAAGTATTTATTATCATTTGTATCAAATCAAAAAAAGTAGTTATTAATAATTTTGGTGTGGTAAAATGTATGATTATTAATGTAACAAATATCAAATTATGGCAACCAAAAAGAAAATTATAGACTTAGACGAGGAATCGGAAGGCAAACAGTGGCAGGAGGCAGACCTCATAAAAACCTTTAAACTCAATAAAATTAAGGAATACCAGACTCCGTTGATGAAAGAGTGGCTTGAAGTAGAAAACCCTGTTTTTGATGTGGTTGAGCAGGCAATTTTTGACCGCAAACATAGGGAAGCCTTGCTTAGTATTGAAGGTTGGAGTGAAGAAGACCTCAAAATGAAATTTATTACCTATATTTTAGATTTAGGTTTGTTGCGTGATGGAGATGGAATTATTGGCTATTTTGACAAGGTAATTTCTGCAAAAGTAGAAGGCATTACTTTAAAGGTAAAGTCTGATTTTATGGTAGCAAAAGGAATTATGAATGTTCATGAGCAACCGTATTTTCACTTTCAAGAGTATAAACCACATAAAAAACCTTCAGGAGATTCGATGGCACAACTTTTAGAGGCTTTTCTGATTGGACAGGTAAAGAATAAAACACCAAAACCTTTGTATGGTTTAGAAATTATTGGAGGAACTTGGGTATTTATCATCATGGAAGGCAAAGACTATTGTATTTCTGATAATTTTTCTTGCACAAAAAAAGATGATTTACTCAAAATTATTGCCATTCTCCGCAAATTTAAACATATCTTGATGACAAGATTAATTTTTGATTAAAGTTTTAGTAAATTAGTGTAAGTTGTGTAGAATGTACCGCACCTTGGTGGGATAGACATTGTTTTGCTGTCAATATTTTGCCCTCAGTAGAGCTGATAACGGCACTAACAAAGGTATTTTATTTAATTTTCGTTCCTGATAAAACAAAAAATAATTAAAACTATGGCAAAAACAGAAAAAACCACAGATAAGAATGACGTAGAAAATAAACAATGGCAGGAGGCAATGCTAATAAAAACCTTTAAACTTAATAAAATTAAAAGATATAAAACGCCATTAATGGAAGAGTGGCTTGATGTGGATTTGCCTGTTTTCAATGATTTTGAACAGACATTGTTTGACATCACTTACATGAAAGGAGTTGATAATATTGAAGGCTGGAGTGAGGAAGATTTAAAAATGAAATTTATTACTTACGTTTTAGAATTAGGTTGGTTAAATAAAGATGATAATGGCGTAATTGGTTATTTTGACAAAATGATTTCTGCAACCGTTGAAGGTACTTTTTTAAAGGTAAAATCTGATTTTATGTTGGCAACAGGAATTTTAAATGTTCATGAAGAGCCTTATTTTCACTTTCAAGAATACAAACCACAACTAAATCCAAGTGGAGAACCGATGGCACAACTTCTGGAGGCTTTTCTAATTGGGCAAGCAAAAAATAAAATATCAAAACCTTTATATGGCTTGGAAATTATTGGTGCAACTTGGGTGTTTGTGGTCATGGAAGACAAAGATTATTGTGTTTCTGAACCTTATTCTTGTGTTAAAAAAGATGACTTACTTAGAATTATTGCCATTCTCCGCAAATTTAAACATATCTTGATGACAAGATTAATTTTTGATTAAATAAATATATGCTTACAAAACGAATTATTCCTTGTCTTGATGTAAAAGATGGGCAAACTGTAAAAGGAATCAACTTTGAGAACATAAAAAATGTTGGTGATGCTGTCGAATTGGCAGCATTTTATGCGGCTACGGGTGCAGATGAGTTGGTGTTTTTAGATATTACTGCTACCAATGAAAAACGCAAAACTTTGTCGGAACTTGTCAAAAGAATTGCCGCTAAACTAAATATTCCTTTTTGTGTTGGTGGTGGAATTTCGGGTAAAGAAGATGTTTCTGTGTTGCTAAATTCGGGTGCTGATAAAGTTTCTGTGAATACTGCGGCTGTAAAAAATCCAAAATTGATTTCAGATTTGGCAAATAGCTTTGGTAGTCAATGTGTTGTGTTGGCGATTGATACTAATTTTGTTGATGGAGATTGGTATGTATATTTGAATGGTGGCAGAGTAAAAACAGAAATGAAAACTTTTGAATGGGCAAAGCAGGCATCAGATAGTGGTGCTGGGGAAATTTTGCTAACCTCGATGTTGCATGATGGTACAAAAAACGGTTTTGCTTTGGAACTCACTCGACAATTAGCTGAAAACTTGCCTATTCCTATTATCGCATCCGGTGGTGCAGGTACGAAAGAGCATTTTGCAGATGTTTTTAAACATGGAAAAGCTGATGCAGCTTTGGCAGCAAGTGTATTTCATTATAAAGAAATAGAATTATCTGTATTGAAAAAATATTTGCAGGAGCAAAATATTCATGTAAGGAGGTAAATATAATATATCGAATATGAAATATGAAATTAAGCTGTTGATAATTAAAGCACAGACTGAAGTCTATGCTACAATTAAACTGGTTTTTATTGCCACTTTTTGTGTAATATTTTTAGCGGCTTGTTCAGAAATTGATATTCTTTCTGATGAAATTCCACCATTATCAGACTTTTCTCTCAAAACAAATTCGCAACAATTACAATTTATTAATGAAATTATAGAAAATGAACCAACTGTTGCGATGTATTATTATCGCAGAAGTTTGATTTTTTTGGAAACTAAAAATTGGAAGAATGCCCAAAATGATATTAATAAAGCTATTCAGTTAGATGCTAATAAGCCAAACTATTTTTATACCCAAGCCTTGATTTTAGAAAAAGCTAAGAATTATCAAGCTGCTTTACTTTCAGCACAAATTGCTGAGAATAAAGGCTTAAAGCAAGTAGATTTGTATATGTTGCTAAGTAAATTATATTATTTAACAAAACAACCTATTCAAACAGTACAGTATTTACAAAAAGTTAAGGAAATATATCCTAAAAAACCCGAAGTATATTATTTTCAAGGTTTGATTAGTTATGATGTGGAAGATACGCTAAATACCATTCATTATATGAATGAGGCTATTGCTGCACAGCCTGAATTTATAGATGCTTACAAATATTTGTTCCGTTTGTATGATAAAAATGCTCGACCAAAGGCTGCTTTTGCGGTTTTACAACGTGCCATACAACAAAAAGACCTTCAAAAAGATGCTGAATTAAATGCCATGTTTGGTAATATTTTAATGAAACTGGAGGAGGAAGACTCTGCTATGGTTTGGTACAGAAAAGCTATTCAATATGATTCTTCAAATTGGAAAGTCGCTAATGAGTTGGGGCATTATTATGTTGAAAATAAGCAATATAATTTGGGAGTTAAATATTTGAAAGTTGCAACAAAGGCTAATCCTAAAATTGTGGGTGCAAATTATCTTATGGCTGCTGTTTATGAATACCATATTAAAGATTTGGTGCAGGCAAAGCAAAATTATGAAATTGCAGCGAATTTAGAGCCTTATAATCAAAGTCTTATAGAAAGTGCAAAGAAAATGGAAAGGCGAATTGTATATGAGGAATACCGAAAATCTCCGCAATTTATTATAGACCAATTTCGCAAAAAACAAGATTCTTTAAAACAACCTTTGGTTTTGCCTGAGCCTGCGAAAAATGGGCAGTAGCATATTTAGATACTGACATTTTTAATTTATCATTCTGAGCTTACGAAGAATCTGGCATATTTGACCCAATATTTCAGACTCTTTGCTTTATCCAGAATGACAAAACTTTATTTATAACATCAAAAAGACTTTCCTAAGAAGTCTATTCATTTACATTTCTGTTATAGGTAAAGGGTTTAAGTCTAAAATTTTTATACGTCTTCGTTGGGCTTTTATTGTAAACTTTTGCCACTTAAAGATTCTCAGAAATTGTGATAATACAAAAGATGAAGCTCCAATAATCAATGATTCTTTTGCATCATATTGTGCATTTGGATAAATTGGGTGCAACAATGCTGCTCCTGCATAGCCAACAGTAAAAACTCCTAAACCTGCTCTTAAACCTGTTATCAATTTTCGTTGAAAATAAATTGTATGCACTTCACTTAATGGAACTGGGCTATCAAAACCCGAAACCATCATAGCACTATCTAATAATTCTGTGATAATTCCTGAATAACGTGCTGGTGTGTCATGTGTGCGAAAAATAATTTGATTACCAACATACAATTTTGTACGATTGTAACCGTAGGCATCTAAAATTAAGAATTTTTGAGCAACTGCAATTTGACATAAAAATAATATAGCAAAAGTAGCAAGTAATTTATTCATAAACCAACTATTTTAAGTTTCCAAATATAACATGAAATTGGAATAAAAAGGAATATAAAAGAATAGAAAATTATGCAAGTTAAAACTTTTGATAAAACCAAATATTTTTAGCACCTTTGCAACCTTAAAATGAATGTAAAATATTTGTAATCTTAAAAATAATTTTAGCAAGTAGTGATACTCAAATAATTTGTGTTTTGAAAAATTATAACTATTTGATAATCAATTTGTTAATTTCATATTTCATACATTATATTTCATATTTATTACTTAGCATACTAACTAAAATATAAATGGATAAAAATCAAACCATCGGCTTAGTGCTGATTTCGTTGTTATTATTGGGTTATTTGGCATATTTCAGCATATTTCCACCACCCGTTGAAGAGAATAAAAACACTACACCCATAACAACTGAACAAGTTATTGTTCCAAAACAACTAAACACGCAACCTATTACACAAATAGCAGATTCTAACTTGGTGAAAGAAAAAGGTGCTTTTGCGGTTGGCATGAAAGGTGAGCAAAATAAAGTTGTCTTAGAAAATAAAGACATTAAAGTAACATTAAATACACTTGGTGGTAAAATTACTGCAGTAGAATTGAAAAACTACAAGACTTTTGATAAAAAACCATTGATTTTATTTGACGATGCCAACAAAACAGCTTTGGAATTAGAAACTGCGATTGGCAACATAGATTTATATTCTTTGTATTATACGGTTACAGAATCGTCGGCTAACAAAGTGGTTTTCAGAATGTTAGCCTCTGAAAATCAATATATTGAGCATGTGTATAGTATTCAGCCCGAAGGTTTTGTAGTAACATATCGTATGAATACAAAAGGTATGGAAGCCCAAGTAAAATCGCAAAATTTGGCATTTTCATGGGAAAATGACATTCAAAAGTTAGAAAAAAGTCTTGATGTTTGCAAAACGCAAGCTACAATTAATTTTTATACCAACGAAGGAGATTTGGAATCTATTGCCGAAACTTCTACAAGTTTTGAGGAATTGAAAGCTGAAAAACCTGTAAAATGGGTTTCACACAAGCAAAAATTCTTTAACTCTGGTTTAATTACAGACAAAATTTTTACAAATCTACAAACACAAACCAATGTAGATACTAAAAATCCTAAGGCTGTTAAAACCATGTTAATGACTTTAAATTTGCCTTTAAAAGATTTATCAGACGAAACCGCAAATATTCGTTTTGCTTTTGCCCCAAATGATTATGATATTGCAGATAAAATAGCAGACGGTTATCATAAAAACGTATATCTTGGTTGGAAATTTTTTGCTCCTATCAATGTATATGTCATGAAACCAATTTTTTCATTTATAGAAAATCTTACCCCAAATTATGGTTTGAATCTATTTTTAATGGTTTTGTTGATAAAAATGTTTTTATTTCCTGTTGTCTATAAATCTTATATGTCGGCAGCAAAAATGAGGGTTTTGAAACCAGAAATGGAGGAAATTAGACTCAGATGTGGTGATGACATGATGAAAATTCAGCAAGAACAATCAGCATTATATCAAAAAGTTGGCGTAAATCCTTTAAGTGGTTGCATTCCTGTGCTTGCACAAACTCCTATTCTTTTTGCCATGTTTAACTTTTTCCCTAATCTTATTGACCTTCGTCAAAAAAGTTTCTTGTGGGCAGAAGACCTTTCGTCTTATGATTCTGTAATGACTTTGCCTTTTATGGTACCTTTTTATGGCGACCATGTGAGTATGTTTACAATCTTGATGACAATATCAACATTGCTTTATACGTATTACAATAATCAAATGACGATGTCCTCATCAAATCCTCAACAAGCACCAATGATTGTGATGTCTTATGCAATGCCAATTATTTTCTTGTTTGTTTTAAATTCCTTCTCTTCGGGTTTGACTTATTATTATTTCTTATCAAATGTTATTACGGTTGCCCAACAGCTTTCTATTCGTAAATTTGTTGATGATAGCGATGTACGTGCAAAATTAGAACAATATCAGAAACAAAATGTGGATAAACAACCAAGTGGTTTTCAAGCACGTTTGGCAAATATGATGAAAGCACAAGCTGAATTGGCAAAACAACAAAATGAAAATAAAAGGAAATAAGGTTTTATTATAGATTATTTGAATATGATACCTTTTAAAAGTAATATTTTTGTTAAAAATATTACTTTTAAAAGGTATCATATTTTATAAATATCCTTTAAATAGCTGATAAGTATCAAAAAATTATTAATCACAAATTATTTTTTCATTCCCACGCAACCTTTTTGCAACTCACTTACCCTTTAATATGAATGTAGCATAGACTTTAGTCTGTGCCTTTACCACATACAAAGCACAGACTAAAGTCTATGCTACATTAAATACAAATCTATGAAAAACTTAACCTTATTTCTTTGGATTTTTACAACTGAAATAGCTACTTTCTTTGCATATCACACCTATACGCACACACGAATACGGTATAAAGATTTGGAAAGTGTGATGCAGCAGAATTTGGCGGTGGAAAAAGGAAGAGAGATTACAAGAATAAATACTAAAAAGCAATTTGAATGGGCAGAAAAAGAAATAGAAGATTGTGGTAATTTGCCTAGAGATGTTGCTACAATTAAAAAAGCTCAAAAAATTAGTCATTATGCGGACAGTTTGAATAAAGTGATTGCATTTCAACGCCAAAATTGGGTAATTCAACCACTTACACAAAAAGTAAATTTAGCTATTCAAAAACTAGAAAGTTACGATTGTACTTTTTCTGCGTGGGTGTCTAAACAAGATACTTCACTCAAAGATTTGATTTATATAGTGCCTGTTACTTACAATACGTCAAATATTTTATTGCCTTTTGCTATACAAAATACTTTTAACAAGCAATTCAAAGTTGCAAGAACAGAAACAAAAGCAGTAGATAGGGTGGTTTCAAGGGTTGGCTGTTGTAGTTGGCGTTTTGATAAAATTATAGCAATAGCTTCTCCTAAGAGTTTCTTAGTAACAGAAGGGCAAACTTATAAAGCAAATATGATTTTAACAGTAACTAATTTAGAAGGCAGACCTCAAATGCAAATTTCCGAAGGAAGTCTAAATGTAAAAGGAGATGTTGGCGAAATAGAAATCAAAAATGTAAAAGCCCAAAACTACAACAGCGAAGGCAAAGCTACAAAAACTTTAACAGGAAAAATTACCATTAAAAAGGCAGATGGAAGTGATACAACTTTCACGTTATCAACAAGTTACACTGTGAAAAAGAAATAAAAATGTAGCATAGACTTTAGTCTGTGCTTTTATTATGAACAAGGCACAGACTAAAGTCTATGCTACAAAACACACAAACCTTATGAAAAAGTCAATTTATTTTCCCCTTACGTTGTTAGTTGCCGTAACCGTTGCGTTTAGTGCCTACAATATTTCTCAACCTATTGCCATAACAGACCAAGACCTCAAAATTTTGGTGTTTGGACAGGAAGATTTGCAATATAGCATAGCAGTTATGCAAAGAAATACAGAAAAAACGATATATGGAATGGAAGCACTTGTTGAAAAACAGGGAAATTCGCCAGATGATGTGGACAAACTGAAACAGGCAAAGAAAATTAAAGAGCATGCAACAGAACTGTATGAACAATTTGAAAGAATATATAGACTTATGTATAGAAATGGACGAAGTGAAGAAGAAGTAGCAAAAACCCAAGAGGAATTATCAAAACTTTCACAAGAAGTTCGTCTTGACAAATATGTTCAAAATGGTAATAAATCATTAAGTTATCTACTTCGTAAAGACTTGAATATCAAAGATTTATACCAAAAAATTCAAGCCTTTCAAACTCTTGTGAAAGAAAAAACAGGTATTGTAGATAGTTGGACATTGGCAGATTTACACAAAAAACCGTTGAGTTATGAGGAATTTGAGGACTTGAATTTTAATACAAATATGATTATGGCTTTGTCTAATTTATCACGTATTGAGGCAAATATTGCCGAATTGGAAAGTAAAGCTATTACGCATTTTGAAGGGAAAATTGGTGGTGTGATTATCAAATTTGATACTATCGAGGCTTTTATTTCTGCCGAAGATGACGAAATTTTTGAAGGCGAAACTTATCGTGCCAAGATGTTTATTGCTGCTACTTCTCGTCAAATTAAACCAAGAACGAAAGTTTCGCAAGGTGAGGTTGTGGTTGGCGAAAATGGCATTGGTAAAGTTAGTTTTGTTGTTCCTGCGGTATCTGATAAAGAATTTGGGAAAAATAATGTTGTAAAACGCAAATGGCAAGGTGCAATTACGATTAAAAAAGCTGATGGAAATGACAGTACTTTTAAGTTTGACCAAGAATATTTTATTAAGAAAAACTAAGAAAATGTAGCATAGACTTCAGTCTGTGCTTTCTATCAAACAAAGCACAGACTAAAGTCTATGCTATTAAGCTAAGAAAGTC
>JAYTNF010000079.1:0-25536 GCA_043748455.1 Cytophagales bacterium | reverse complement strand
CTATTTCGCCCAGACTGTTCGACACCATATGTCCGTAAATCTTTAATAGTTAAATTATTTTCATTCATTATGTTGTGTTTTTTTATGATAACGCCTAACTAGTTAATATACGCACCTTGCCTATATCTTCCAAATGTAAAAATCAAATAACAAAATTCCAAACTAAATGAGTTATTTATTTATAACTTATTGATAAACAATTTGATAGGAAACATCACAATACAAAATGACAACCTAAACAATACAAAATGCGCACTTCGTATTTTGTATTGTTTGACTAATCACAATACAAAATACGCAACCCATAAACAAGGCACAAGTTGAAGGATATACTATAAATTATCTAATGGACTTTTGATATTTGCCAAACTTTTTTTGCTAACGTGTGTATAACGCAAGGTGGTTTTAATGTCATTATGTCCCAATAATTCCTGAATAAACTTTACATCTGTACCATTTTCGAGCAAATGGGTAGCAAAACTGTGGCGAAGTCCGTGAATGCCTACTTTTTTGTTAATCTTAGCTTTTTGCATTGCGTCTTGAAATACTTGTTGGCAACTTCGAATACTATATTGTTCGCCATATTGCCCCTCAAATAAATATTTTTTCGGTTTATATTCTGTGTAATATGCTCGCAACTGTTCCAAAATGCTTTGTGGTAGGTTTACATAACGGTCTTTCTTGCCTTTTGCTTGTTCTACTAAAACCTGCATTCTTTGGCTGTCAATATCCGTTATTTTGAGATTTACAATTTCACTTACCCGCAAACCCATTCCATAACAAAGTTTTAGTATTACTTGGTGTTTCAAATTTTCTGTAACTACAAATAGCTTTTTTATGTCTTTCACATCAATTACTTTGGGCAAAATAGACGGTTTTTTAGGGCGTGGAATTTCAATAAAAAACTTTTCACGTTTGAGAATTTGCTCAAAATAAAATTTTACCGCATTTATTCTGCTGTGCATCGTGTTTTCCGAAAGTTTTAGCACATTGATACAATACAGAAAATAACTTCGCAGCCTTTCAGCATCTAAATCATCTACGTTATTGCCTTTTAAAGTTTGCAATAACTGGGCAAATTCATTGCGATACGTATTAATCGTACTCAAACTATATGCTTTGAGTTGCAAAATTTCCACATATTTGAGCATTGCAGCTTGGTTTATTTCGTGAATATTTGCTATTGCATCTCTGTTTAAAATGGCTTTGGGTTGCAAACCAAATTTCTCACGATATTGAGCATTGTCCGTAACATACCACGCTTTTTGCGACTGACTCCACTGAACACCAACCAATTTTCGCACCCGAATATTAAGCTCTGGATTAGAAACAAAACGAATAAAAATAACTTCTTTGTTTCTGTGAGTTGCTAATTCATAGTTTATCTGAAATTTCATTGTCTTCTGTTTTTTTATCTAACATAATAAAACTTTCACCAATAATCTCGGTAACATATTTTTTTACGCCTAATTTATCCTCATAACTTCGGGTTTTGATTTTGCCTTCGAGGTAAATGGTGCTACCTTTTTTCAAAAATTTTGCTGCCAAATCTGCCAAATTACGCCACAAAATGACTGTGTGCCATTCTGTTTCGGAGTGTAAAACTCCTTTGTCGTCTTTGTATGATTCGGTAGTTGCTAACGAAAATTTCGTAACACTGATTCCGCCTTGTAAAATTTGTATTTCGGGGTCTTTGCCCAAATTTCCAATCAATGTAACTTTATTGAGTCCACGCATAGATGTAAATCTTGTAATTTGGTTTTTTCGCCATTATTTGTATCAAAACCACAATAGCATTGAAACAAATAACGGCGAAAAGATATTTTTTAAAACGACAAAGATTTTTCACTATTCATTTTATCTATTTTTTTATGTAGGGACAAACTCCAAATAACCATTTCCATACAAAACAATTTGTCTTGGGCAGATAATTTAGCACCATACTCATCTACTAATTTTACCAAAGGAGTTATTTCACGAAGTGAAGCATTAAAATATTCGTCAGTGTCTGTGTAATTGAGTTCTAAAAGATTGGAGTTAAACCACTTAATTACGTCAGTATAAGGAGTTTTTACACTTTCTTTTTCCAATTTAGAAATTTTTGGAAATATTTTTTCAAATTCCGTAAGAATGGCTTTATCAATCAGTAATTGAGCAACTTCCGCAGCACCTTCTTGTTCTCCTTCATATACCAATTCAATTTTACCTGTTATTGCAGGAATAATTGAACTAAAATCAACCAAACGAATGGCGGTTTTTTCTGTGCCTGTTTCAATTAATCGCAATTTTGCAGCAGCAATTAAATTTTCCATAGCACTAATTGTTAAACGAGCACTAACACCACTTTTGGCATCTACATATTCACTATTTCTTGCCGAAAATGCGACTTGTTCTAACAAATCTTTGGCTATTTCGCCAATAAAAATAGAATTTTTATCTTGCGTAGAAATACGAGCCTCTTGTTCTGTAATTTTTCTTGCTAAGGCTATTGATTGCGGATAATGTGTGAAAATTTGTGAGCCAATTCTATCTTTCAAAGGCGTAACAATGCTACCTCTGTTGGTATAATCTTCTGGATTAGCCGTAAAAATAAACTGGATATCTAAGGGCATTCTCAACTGAAAACCTCTTATTTGCACATCTCCCTCTTGCAAAATATTGAATAATGAAACTTGAATTCTTGCTTGCAAATCGGGAAGTTCATTAATCACAAAAATACTGCGATTAGCACGAGGTATCATACCATAATGCAAAACTCTTTCGTCTGAATAAGGCAATTTCAAAGTAGCAGCCTTGATAGGGTCAATATCACCAATCAAATCCGAAACATTGACATCAGGCGTGGCTAATTTTTCAAAAAAACGGTTGCTACGATGCACCCACGATATAGGCGTATTTTCTCCGTGTTCCGCCAACAAGTCTTTTGCATATTTAGAAATGGGTTTGAATGGGCTGTCATTGATTTCTGAACCTTTTACAATAGGCATATATTCGTCAAGTAGCTCAATCATATTGCGGGCAATTCTTGTTTTTGCTTGTCCTCGCAAACCTAACAAATTGATATGATGACCAGCTAAAATAGCTTTTTTTAATTGCGGAATTACCGTATCTTCATAACCCCATAAACCTTCAAAAACAGGCAATTTTGCTTTTAACTTTTGAATTAAATTAGCTTGCATTTCTCCGTTAATACTGCGGTCAATATAACCCGATTGTTTGAGTTCTTTAAATGTGATGTCTTGTTTCATGTTTTTGTAATGATGTTTTTTATTTGTAGCATAGACTTTAGTCTGTGCTTTTAAATTATTGATAATCAATGACTTAATAGCACAGACTAAAGTCTATGCTACAAATCTTTACTTTATTTTTCTAATTCTATTTTTTTCATAATCCTCAAAAATCATTTCTCCCAAACCTTTTAAACCTGTTAAAAATGCTTTTCCATTATTTTGAGCAGTAAATAACTCAACAAATTGTCTTAAATATGGGTCTTGGGCAATCATAAAAGTTGTAATAGGAATTTTAAGTTTTCGGGCTTGTGCAGCTTTATTCAAACAAAGGCTTACAATCTTTTCATCTAAACCATTGCTGTTTTTGTAAAACTCCCCATTTGGCAACTGAATACAACTTGGTTTTCCGTCTGTAATCATAAAAATTTGCTTGTTGGTATTTCGTTTTCTGCGAAGAATATCCATTGCTAATTCCAAACCTGCAACCGTATTGGTGTGATAAGGTCCCACTTTTAAATAAGGCAAATCTTTTACTTGAATAGACCACGCTTCATTGCCAAAAACAATAATATCAATCGTATCTTTTGGATATTTTCTATGAATAAGCTCGACTAATGCCATAGCAACTTTTTTGGCAGGCGTAATTCTGTCCTCGCCATACAAAATCATAGAATGGCTAATATCAATCATCAAAACTGTACTCATTTGAGCCTTGTGTCTTGTTTCTTCTATAATCAAATCATTTTCAGTGAGTCGTAAATCACTAATTCCATGATTGATTTGAGCATTTTTTAAACTTTCGGTCATATTAAGCAATGCCATGTCATCACCATATTGATAGCTACGGTTTTCGCCATCTCTCTCGTCACCAACACCTAATTTTGAAGTACGGTGATTTCCAATGCCACTCTTTTTTAGTTTGCCAAAAATTTGGTCAAGTGCAAATTCACGTAGTGCATTTTCTAATTTGGAGGTTAGTAATTTTTTACCACTACCTTTACCTGTGTTACCATCTTCGTCAGGCTCAATTTCTTCTTTAATATAGCCTCTTTTTTTCAAATCTTCTTCAAAATCAAGAATGGTGTAATCATTAGTAAAAATTGAATATTCCTTATCCAATATTTTGAGCCAACGGAAACTTTCGTCAATATCACCAGAAGTATGCGTAAGTAAATCTTTGAAAATATCAAAAACACGGTCAAAAGGGTCTATTTTTTCAGGAATATGTTTGCTAAAAATAAAACCCTTGCCAAAATCAAAATTTATTTCCTCCATTTTTATAGTATTTTGAATGCAAGCTAAACTTTTAATTTAACAAAATGATTGCTATTAAGTTTCATAAATGTGAGTATATTTTATTCGCAACAAATGACAAAAAAATAACACATTCAAATTTTAAATTGAATGTGCCAAATCATTAGCTTTTCTAATCAAAAGCAAAATTATCTCCTTTTTCCAGCCATTTTTTGCATTTTCTGCATATCCATTCCACTAACTTGTTTCAACATTTTGCGAAGTTGCTCAAACTGTTTAATCAAATTATTAACTTGCTGAATAGAAGTTCCACTACCTTTCGAAATCCTTTTGCGGCGGCTTGTGTCTATGCTATCTGGGTGTTCACGTTCATATTTTGTCATCGAAAAAATAATAGATTCGATAGGTTTGAAAGAATCATCATCAATATCAATATCTTTCATCATTTTGCCCATTCCAGGTATCATTCCTACCAAATCTTTAATATTACCCATTTTCTTTATTTGTTGTAATTGCGACAAGAAATCGTTGAAATTTAAGGAATTTTGGCGAATTTTTTGGTTAATTCTCTTAGATTCCTCCTCATCAAAAGCACGTTGAGCCCTATCAACCAAAGATAATACGTCACCAAAACCCAAAATACGTTGTGCCATACGGTCAGGATAGAAAACATCAATAGCTTCCATTTTCTCACCTGTACTAATAAATTTAATTGGTTTATTTACTTCTCTACGAATAGATAAAGCAGCACCACCACGTGCATCACCGTCTAATTTGGTTAATACAACACCGTCAAAATCAATTCTATCATTAAAAGCCTTAGCTGTAATTACCGCATCTTGACCTGTCATAGAATCTACAACAAACAAGGTTTCACTAGGTTTCAACTCAGCTTTCAACTCTGCAATTTCACGCATCAGACTTTCATCTAAGGTCAAACGTCCTGCTGTATCGACAATAACAATTTTTTTACCTGTTGCTTTGGCATGTTTAATTGCATTTTGTGCAATTTCTAAAGGGTTTTTATTTTCAAGTTCTAAGTACGTTTCTACACCAATTTGTTCACCAAGAACCCGCAACTGTTCCATTGCCGCAGGACGATACACATCACAAGCAGCTAATAAAACTTGTTTGCCTTGCCTTTTGAAATGGCTTGCTAATTTGCCCGAAAAAGTAGTTTTACCTGCACCATTCAACCCAGCAATCATAATAATAGCAGGTTCTCCCTTGATATTTACATCTTTTTGTTGCCCACCCATAAGTTCGGTGAGTTTGTCATAAACAATTTTTGTAAATAATTCGCTTGGTTTTACTGCAATTAAAACCTGTTTGCCCATTGCCTCCTCCTTAATTTCGTCGGTAACATCTTTGGCAACTTTATAATTTACGTCGGCATCAACTAAGGCTTTGCGAATTTCTTTAATCGTAGCTGCTACGTTTACTTCTGTAATAGAACCCTGACCTTTCAAGGTTTTCATTGCCTTATCGAGGCGTGAACTTAAACTTTCGAACATATATGTATGCTGTGTGATTGCGAATAAAAAAGCGTATTATAATGATTTGTAATTCTGTAAGTTTGCAAAGGTCGCAAATTTTGATAGACATACAAACAAAATGTTACTATTTTGCAATAAAGTTTTCATTTAAACACTAAAAACTTAGAACTAAACACTAAAAACTATCTCTCCTCTTCATCATATTTTTTTGTCTCATAAAAAGGAATGTCATTTACAACCATTGTTCCCGACAAACTATCATGCCAACCAATTGGATTGTTTGTTAAAAATGAAAACGCATCAAAAGGGATTAACCTTGCAAAAGTTCTGCCCACAATAGTCCAAAAAGGTGGTTTTTTACCTGTTTTTCGGGACACAACTTTTGTTTTTGTTATCATCTTGCCTATTGTTTTGCCTGTTAGGGCTTCAAAAAAGATAAAATAAATCAAATAAGAGCCGTACGTTAGCACTAATATGATGCTATTAAACAAGTTAGATGTGCCTCCACCTGACGTATCATCTGGTGATAGATTTGTGAATGACTCAGAAATTGACATAAATACTCCAATACCTGCACCTAATGCAAGTAAGATAATATAATAAAATACAATATCTAAAATCATATTTAGAAATCTTTTGCCCATGCTTGCAGGTTCAAGAAGTTCTGGTAATAAATCGTCTTTGTCTAATAAAGATTGGTTTGTCATAAAAGTTTTTAGTTTTTAGTTTTGAATTTGCATATTTGACATAAAGCAACTACAACTGAATGTCAATTTTAATGTATTGATTATCAAGTAATTATAAAAAAATAAAAATAGATTTTGTCATTCTGAGCTTGCGAAGAATCTGGCATTATCATGCCAAAACCTTAATAATACCAGATTCTTCGCAAGCTCAGAATGACAAAAAATTAAATATGTTTGCCTTGTGCGTAATTTTTGCGAACTCTGCGGTTACTTGTTAAATTAGGAATTGCTGAAAAAATAAATATTTTTCTCATCAATATTTACATAAATTGGTGTTGCTATGGCTATTTTTTCTTTCATGCGTAATATTAGTAAAATTTCTTTCAAATTTCCAATAATTTCTCTAATAATTATAATAGTAATTTCATAATAATTTCCTAAAAATATACATTCTTTAACTATTGCATTTGGTCTTTTAATTAGTTTTGTATTTGATTTATTTTGTGAAATAATGCTTAAAGTATCAGGTTTTAGTAAAATTAACTTTTCGGCTAAATTCATGTCATAATTTGTGATTATTGTAGCTAAATCTTTGTAATACAAGATGTTATGATAACCAATTAATGCAGCAATGTATGAATTTTTAGGATTTTCATAAATATTTTGTGGACTATTTATTTGCAAAATACTTCCATTCTGCATAATTGCCATAGTATCTGCTAAATAAAAAGCATCTTCAATATCGTGTGTTACTAAAATTGCAGCAATATTCGCTAAATTTAAAATTTGTTTAGTTTCTTGTCGCAAACGTAATTTTAATTGCCTATCTAAATGACTAAAAGGCTCGTCTAATAGCAACAAAAGAGGTTCATCTGCTAAGGCAACCGCCAAAGCTGCCCGTTGCTGTTGCCCACCAGACAATTCGTAAGGATATTTATCAGCCACATCTTGCAAATTGCACCATGTCAAAAGTTCTGTAATTCGCTGTTCCTGCTCCTCTTTTGTGTATAAACGCAAATAATAAGCTATATTTTCATAAATTTTATGTCTTGGCAATAAATTAAAATCTTGTTGCAATAATTTGATTTGTTTATGTCCTCGCACAAGCCTATAATCTGAACCCAAAATTTGCTTATTATTGAGATATAAATAACCTTCATCAGCATCTTCCAAACCTGCAATCATTTTGAGCAAAGTCGTTTTTCCGCTGCCACTTTCTCCAACAATAGCTAAAATTTTGCCCTCTTGTAAATCAAAAGAAATCTGATTTACCGTAGGTTTTGACTGTTTAAGGTAGGTTTTTGAAACATTTTGAACTGATAACATGAATAGAAAATAAAGTTAATTATAGTATATAAAGCCATTTTTCACAACTAAAGGAAAATCAATATTATTTTCATACAATTGTCCTGTTCCTAAACCTTGAGGAAAATTTTGGTATTTTGTATCTAAAATTTTATGTGCTGTATATTGACAAACGGCATTTAATCCAATATTTGATTCCAAAGCGGAAGTTATCCACCAACCAATACCCAATTTTTCGGCAGCACCAATCCATTCATCGCAAGTTGCAAAACCACCCAAAAGTGTTGGTTTCAACACAATATATTTTGGTTTTAACATGGCTAAAAGTTGTTCTTTTTCACTATCCACACCAATAAGTTCTTCATCAAAAGCAATAGGAATTGGTGAAATATCGCAAAGTTCTGCCATTTGTTCATATTGTTTTGCTGCAATCGGTTGCTCTATTGAGTGTAAATCAAAAACTTCTAATTGTTTCAGTTTTGCTAAAGCTTCCGCAGGTTTGAAAGCACCATTGGCATCAACTCGCAACGTGATTTTATCAGCCGAATATCTCCGCCGAATTGTAGCTAAAATTTTCAGTTCCTCCTCAAAATTAATTGCCCCTATTTTAAGTTTTAAACATTGATAACCTTGTGTTAATTTATCACTCAGTTGTTCGAGCATAAAATCTTTATTGCCCATCCATATCAAACCATTTATTGGTAAAGCTATTTTATGATTACTAAAATCATTATCAAAAATTTTGTAAACACAACCGTATTGATAATCTAACCATGCAGTTTCTAAGGCAAATTTTAAACTTGGCAATCTGTTTAATCCTTCCAAACGTGTTAAAGTTGCTGGGTTGCCGTCAAAATTTGCACAATAATTAGCTAATTCTTGCTCAAAATCAGGAGTTGCATCAATACTTAGCTTATCTAAGGGTGCAGCTTCGCCAATAGAAGTTCTGCCTTTTTCATCTGTTAAATAAATAAAATAAGTTTTTCTTTCGTGCATGACCCCACGTGAAGTACCTGCCTCAAAATGAAATTTTAATGTATAAGGTTTATAAGAGAGTTTTAACATGGCGTGTGTTTAGTTATTTTATTGCAACAAAGTTAGTAATTTTATGGATATTTTATAAAAGCATATTATATTTGTTTTCTAACTTCTATGATTGCATTAATTATTTGTTTTCTTGTTTTGTCATTCTGAGCAAAGCGAAGAATCTGACCCAGATTCTTCGCTTTGCTCAGAATGACAAAAGACAAATTTCAAATGTCGTTATCAAACTAATATTTCATAACCAATTACCATAATGTCAGAAACTATTATAATAGCTAAAACTGCCTCAAAATCAGATAAATACACAAGTTTATTGCCTCAAATCAAGGCTTTAACCGAAACTGAAACCGACTTAACAGCAACCTTAGCCAATGTTGTTGCAGCCTTAAAATATGGCTTAGATTTTTTTTGGGTAGGTTTTTATGTTGTTAAAGGACAAGAATTAGTTTTAGCACCTTTTCAAGGAACAGTTGCTTGCACACGCATAGCTTTTGGCAAAGGAGTTTGCGGAGCAGCTTATAGCGAGGGCAAAACCCAAGTTGTGCCAGATGTAGAAAAGTTTGTTGGACATATTGCATGCAGCTCCGCCTCACGTTCTGAAATTGTAGTACCAATTTTCAAAAACAACCAAGTTGTGGCAGTGCTTGATGTGGATAGCACAGAATTAAATGATTTTGACCAAATTGACAAACTCCATTTAGAAGCATTAGCAAGTTATTTGAGTGCATGGTTTTAAAATAAAAATGAATGTACCATAGGCTTTAGTCTGTGGGTTTTCTATAAAAAATTAGATAAATATTGTATATCACTAATTCAAAACCCACAGGCTAAAGCCTATGATACATTTCTATGCAACTTTTTATTCTGTTTTTACATAGTGTGTTCTTTATTGCTACACCTTATTTTTTACATAAAAAATTAGCAAAACAACCATTAGGAAAGTTTTTTGGTTATGGACTTGTGGTTAAATTAATTGCAGGCATTGCACTTGTTTATGTGTTTCGTTACCGTTATGGCTCTTTGGCAGACAGTCAAAGTATTTTTGAGGTAGCAGTTGCATTGGCTAATAAATTTTATGAAAATCCACTAAACTTCTTAAAATTTTGCTTTTTAGATTACAAAATATCAGAAAATTATAAAATTTTGATGTTTGATTGGACTTCACAAACTGTTTTTATGTATAAATTAACTTCATTTTTTTGCATTTTAACACATAATAATTTCTGGTTAGTCAATTTATATTTGTCATTTCTTAGTTATTTAGGGCTATGGTTTTGTGCAAATTCCTTAGCAAAAAAAGTACAAAGTTCAGAAAAAATTGCTGCTGTAAGTTTTTTGTTTTTTCCTTCTGTTATTTTTTGGAGTTCAGGTATTTTAAAAGAATCTTTTTTGTGGTTTTTTAGCGGAATGATGATAAGCATGGTTTTATCATTTTCTACTTTTAGCTATCGTATGGCGTTGAGCAACCCGACAGCTAAAATTATTAGAATCATAATTTTTTGTCCATTAATTTTATGTCTTTTCAAACTCAAATACTATTATTTTGCAGTCTTAATTCCTTGTTTATTTATTTATTTATTTGGTGTTATTATTTTGCAAATAGCTTATTTTCAAGTACATATAAAAAAAATTATGTTGTTTTTATTTGTTATCATGATTATGGGTGTAATAATAATTAGCAACTTTCATGACAATTTGCGACTTGGTTATTTTTTTGAAGGTTTGGTCAGTAATTATTATTATTTAAGCAATAACTCTGATGTTGATAACCTAATTTATTATGGTTTTACATCTAATTATTTTTATTCAGTTGTTATAAATATTCCTAATGCTTTATATGCAGCTTGGATTTCTCCCATGTTATGGGAAACAGAAGGCAATATTTTGAAATTAATGGCAGCTTTGGAAAATACTTTTTTGTTAGTTTTATTGATGTATATATTAGCTCTAAAAGCAATAAATTTTATAACAAACATACCTCAAAATTCAAAAAAAGTACATATACTTTTATTATGTTGTGGAATTATTTATATAACTGTTTTAGCTATTTTTATAGCTTTGGCAACACCAAATATTGGTACATTGGTACGTTATAAAGTTGGGTTTTTGCCCTTTTTCGTTTACATGCTATTAGTAGCTATTCAAAATAATACGCACCATTTCATAAAAAATTATAAAAAATCATAAAAATTATTAACATATTTACAAAATATCCGTAAGATTAAACTATATTCGTTAAACAATTTAAAATCCAAACAGATGACAAAAAAAATACATTATATCTTTGTTTTGCTTCTTATGTTAGCAATCACTGATTCTTTGGCGGCAGCTATACGCTTGCCGAAACAAGGAGTTCCTGTTCCGATAGAAACTATTGGAGGTACAAATGGAGCTACAAATGATGAAAATAAATTATACGTTAGCACACAACTAACAGTTTCTAATCTTTATCCTAATCCTGCTGATAATTATGTAGAATTAGATTATAATTTACAAGACAATACAAGTGACGTTAAGCTAACCATTCGCAATGTTTTAGGAGTTTTGATTGGAGAATATGGTTTAGTAATCCATGGTAGCAAGTTACATATAGATACAAGTCGGTTATCGGCAGGTGTTTATTTTTATACACTTTCTATACATAATAAAAATGTAGCAACAAAAAAATTACTAATAAGAAATTAGATTTACTTTTGTTATTATGAGCTTGCAAAGAATCTAAATTACTGGTCTTGATGTAATAGTGTCAGATTTTTCGCAAGCTCAGAATGACAAAACTTACATTTTAAAATTCTATATTTGCTAAATTTGCATAGAAAGTCTTTATTTTTGTTGCATGAAATTCCTCCGATATATTTTTCTCTATCTTTTTTTATCTTCAATATCTTTGCTATTAGTTGCACAAAATCTAAAAGTTTTGCAACACAATGCAAACGAAGCATACTTGCATGGAACCTTGCAACAAGCTATTTTTTGGTCAGAAAAAGCCATAGAAAAAGCAAAAAACACTCCAAAACTTACAAGTTACGAATATTCAATAATTTTAGAAAATACAGCAAAATTATACATAGAATCTGAACAATATGAACAGGCAGAGATTTTATATTTAGAAATTCAGCAAATTCGTTTGCAAACTATTGGAGATAGTCATTTAGATTATGCAACTTGCTTAGATAATTTAGCAACGGTTTACCAAGCTAACGGAAATTATACCAAAGCAGAAGCTATGTTGTTGATTTCTAAGCAAATAAGAGAGAAAATAACAAGTAAATTGCACCCTGACTATGCCCAAACATTAGACAATTTAGCCTTAGTTTATGAACTTTTAGGTTTATATGATAAGGCAGAAGATTTTTATTGGCAGTCAAAGGAAATACGTGAGAGAATTGGAGGAAAGAAAACCAATGAATATGCAACCACTTTACATAATTTGGCAGAGTTGTATGCAAAACGCAAAGAACCTAAAAAAGCAGAGATTTTTTATCAAGATTGTCTATTACTTACACAGAAATTAGAAGGGAAAAATAGTGTGAGTTATGCTGCAACCTTAGATGGTTTGGCAGCTTTGTATTTTAGTCAAAAAAATTACGAAAAAGCAAAAAAAATAGTGTTAGAAAGTATGCGAATTACTGCAAAAATCTATGACCAACAACATACAGATTATGCCCTAAACCAAAATACCTTAGCCGATATCTTGAAAGGTGAAAAACAATATGAAAAAGCTGAAATGATGTATCGTGAAAACCTTATTATTTTTGCTAATAAATTAGGAAAACAACATAATTATTACACAAATACCTTGTTTAATATTGCAAAACTTTATGAAGAACAAGCATATTATGAAGAAACAAATTATGAAAAAGCAGCTACACTTTATTTAGAAGTTTTGGAGAGGAAAAAAGAGGAGATTAACAAAGTTTTTCCTACTTTGAATGAAAATGAAAAGCTAAGTTTTTATGCAAATATCAAACTTTTTTTTAATTCATTTACAAATTTTGCAATAAAATATGCTAAAAAAAATCCTAAAATTATTTGCCAAGTATTTGAAAATCAATTAATTATAAAAGGTTTGTTAATTAATAATTCTCAAAAATTGCGTAAAAAAATTATTACAAGTGGCGACACACAACTTATACAAAATTATCAACTTTGGCAGCAAAAAAAGGAACAATTAGCACAGCTTTATTATACAAATACCAAAACATGGCGTAATATTGCTATCGAAAAACTGACAGAAACAAAAGAAGCATTAGCTAATGAAATTGGTATTTTTGAAAAGCAATTAGCCACACAAATTCCCTTAGAAAATACCGTTTTACAAAAGCAGATTT
This sequence comes from Cytophagales bacterium, assembly GCA_043748455.1. Taxonomy (GTDB): domain Bacteria; phylum Bacteroidota; class Bacteroidia; order Cytophagales; family Thermoflexibacteraceae; genus JAAFKA01. The sequence goes on along the minus strand of JAYTNF010000079.1, from coordinate 12,190 downwards.
CTTGGCAAGATTACCAAAATATTTTGAAAAATGATTTGCAAGATAACTCACAAAATAACACAATTATAGAGATAATTCGTCAAGTTATTGAAACAGATTCTGTACCAGAAATTTGTTATCTTGCATTGGTTATAAATTCAAAAACGGTTGATTATCCGATAGTTGTGAAAATAAAAAATGGCTTTGAATTAGAAAATCAGGCTTTGAAATTTTATCAACACTCATTAGCAGAGCAACGAACAGATAACGAATCTTATCAAAATTATTGGCAGCCAATTAACAAAATTTTGGATAGTTTGGCTATTTATTCCAACAAAAGTGTAAAGACTGAAAAGGTTTACATTTGCCCTGATGGAGTGTATCATCAAATTAATTTAAATACCTTATTAAACACAGAAACAGGTAGTTATGTGGCAGATGAGCAGCAAATTTATTTGATAACCAATGCAAAAGATTTATTACAAAAATTATCAACAAAACATGAAATACAAAGGGAAACTATGCAAAATGGTCTTTATGTTTTGGTGGCTTGTCCGATGTATGATTTGCCAGATGCAAGGGAAGAAGTTTTGCAAATTAATAGTTTATTAAAAAAAACAAGCTATATTACAAAAACATATATAGATAGCAGTGCAACAGAAGAGGCTATAAAAAAGTTAAAAAATCCAATTTTATTACATTTTGCAACACACGGTTTTTTTAGTAATTTGGCAGCTTATGATGAGAAAAATATTGAAAATAATAATAGTAACAATATTAATAGTGACGATAGAAATCAAAATTATTTGTCAAATATTTCAAACCCTTTACTAAATTCAGGTTTGTTATTAGCTAAAAATATAAAAGCTAATAGCTTGAATAACAGTAAATTAAGTAAATTAATTCATGAAGATGGAATTTTAACTGCTTACGAAGTTTCAAATTTAACCTTAGATAGCACAAAACTGGTTGTGTTATCTGCGTGTGAAACAGGTTTGGGGACAATTTATGATGGTGAGGGGATTTTTGGTTTGCAACGTGCTTTTATTGTTGCGGGTGCAGAAGATTTATTGATGAGTTTATGGAAAGTAAATGACAGAGCTACACAACTATTGATGCGTAGTTTTTATGAAAATTTATTGCAAAATAATGACTCAAAACGAGATAATTCAAAACATTGGGCTCTACTTAAAGCACAGCAAAAAGTGAGAGAAAAATATCCACACCCATATTTTTGGGGTGCTTTTGTGCTGGTGGGGAAGTGAAATCCTATAAATAATTTTATTATATTTTATGTCAATTACAAACAGTCTTACCTTAAAATTTACGATACTTGTTGCATTTATTTTGTTGATGCTTTCGTGTTCATTCTTTTACTTTTATAACTCATTTCGTAATCAAGAATATGATAAACAACTTGAAGAAAAAGTTATTGTCATTTCTGATATACTCATAAAAAAAGATACAGTTGATGATAACTTGGTGCAATTAATGAGCCTAAATTCACTAAACTTATTGTTTCAAGAGAAAATAACTATTTTTAATGACAAAAATCAGCTTATTTATACAACAAATGCCATGATTCCTAATAGAATTAATGATTCTATCTTGCAATATATTAGGAAAGTAGAAAAATTAGTTTTTAAAATGGAAGAACGTGAGGCTGTTGGAATTTTGCATAAAGGCAAAAAACAGAATTATGTAATAACAATTTCTGCTAAGGATATACACGGATTTAATGAATTACAAAATTTACTAATGTCTTTATTGTTTGCAAATTCTATTGCTTTAATTATTGTTGTGGTTGCAGGTTGGATTTTTGCTCGTCAAGCCTTAGAACCCATTGCAGAAATAGTTAGGCAAGTTAAAAATATTTCGCCAACAAAAATGGAATATCGTCTGAATGAGGGCAATAAACAAGATGAAATCGCAAAATTAGCGATGACTTTTAACGAATTGTTAGATAAATTGCATTATGCTTATGAGATGAAAAAAACTTTTGTAGCCAATGCCTCCCATGAACTTCGCACGCCATTAACAAATATGCTTGGAACTTTAGAAACTTCCTACCTCTATGATAATGAGGTAGATAACTATAAAGCCAGCATTGCATCTGCCATAGAAGAAATTAAAGAATTGATAGATTTAACCAATGAATTGTTAAAACTTACGAAGTTTGATACCGAAAATGATGTACCAGCCCCACCTCGTCCTGTACGTTTAGACGAAATTGTGATGCAAATTATTGGTGAGGCAAAACGTAAGTACCCAGAACAAAAAATAGCTATGGAGTTTACATTGCCCGAAGATTCTGACGGTATGACAGTTTTGGGAACTCCGCATTTATTCAAAACTGCCTTGTTCAATATTATTGATAATGCCTGTAAATATGCGAATAAAGAGCCTATTCATGTTGCCTTATGGTCTGAAAATCAAGGGACTATAAAATTTAAAGTTATGGATAATGGTATAGGAATTTCAGAGGAGGAGATTCGTCATATCATCAATCCGATGTATCGGGGAAGTAATTCGCAGGGAATTTTAGGTTTTGGAATTGGGCTGTCATTAACCAAAACAATTTTAGAAAAATATAACGCCAAGTTTTACATTGATTCTGTCTTAGATGAAGGCACAAAAGTTACGATAATTTTTCAGCAGCTGTCAAGAGATAGAGATTTTATTAATTAATTTTATTATCATCAATAGGAATTTTACTTGGCAATTTAATATTTGTTAAATGTCATATTTCACAAATAAATAATTGGAAAAAATAAATGTGCCACAGACTTTAGTCTGTAATCTCTTGATAATCAAAGCATCACAGACTAAAGTCTGTGGTACAATATTATCAATTAATTATTTACTTTTACTTATTAAAAAATAATCAATAAAATACATTTATTAAATAGCACAAATTTTAAATAAATACAAAAGAAAGTTTAGTTTTGTGCCAAATCTTATTTTATGGTAAAACTGTCACTTTAATCAAACAAAATTTATGAATCAAATTTGGAGAAAAAAACCTATCAGTGCTTTTGAGGCTGATATGAAAAAGAGTGAACTCAAACGTGTTTTGGGTCGTTGGAGTTTAACTGCTATTGGTATTGGTGCTATTATTGGTGGCGGTATCTTCGTTTTAACAGGCACGGCAGCCCATTATCATGCTGGACCTGCCTTAGCACTTTCTTTTGTTGTAGCTGGTATTGCTTGTATTTTTGCAGCCTTGTGTTATGCAGAATTTGCATCTATGTTACCTGTTGAAGGTTCCGCATACGCATACGCATACGGAACAGTAGGTGAGATTTTTGCGTGGGTTATTGGTTGGGGATTAATTTTGGAATATGCAATGGGTGCAATGACCGTTGCCGTCAGTTGGTCAGGGTATTTTAATAAACTCATAGGTCTCTTTGGTTTATCCATACCTGCATGGCTCAAAAATGACCCTTTTACTTTTACAGGCGAAGGTTTTGCTTTCAATTTACCTGCATTTCTTATTGTTTGGTTAGTAACTTCTGTCTTAGTAAAAGGCATTAAAGAAGCCGCAAGTGCTAATAATATTATTGTAATTTTGAAATTAGCAGCAGTTTTATTTGTAATTTTTGCAGGTGTTTTCTTTATTGTTCCCGAAAATTGGTTTCCTTTTATTCCTGAGGCAAGAGAAATTATGGGTGAAAATGGAAAACCACAAATGGCGTACGGATATGGTGGTATTTTTGGAGGTGCAGCAGCCGTTTTCTTTGCTTACATTGGTTTTGATGCGGTTTCTACACAAGCAGGTGAAGCTATAAATCCTAAAAAAGATATGCCTTTTGCTATTATTGTTTCTTTATTAGTTTGTACTGTTTTATACATTGCAGTTGCATTAGTATTAACAGGTATGATAAATTATAATGACATTGTTGGAGATGCACTAAGAGCACCAGTAGCAGCAGCTTTTGAAAAAGCAGGGCAGCCTTGGGCAGTATTTATCATTACAGTTGCAGCAACAGTAGGTTTAATTTCTGTAATGTTGGTAATGATGTTAGGGCAAACTCGTGTATTTTTAGGCATGGCAAAAGATGGTTTATTGCCTGAATTTTTTAGAGCAATACACCCAAAATTCAAAACTCCTTATAAAAACACACTTTTAGTAGGTTTTGTAGTATCTGTTGTGGCAGCTTTTACGCCAATTGGTTTGTTGGCAGATATGACAAGTTTCGGAACTTTATTTGCCTTTGCCATGGTTTGCGGAGCAGTTTGGTTATTGCGTATTCGTGAGCCACAATTACAAAGAGATTTCAAAGTTCCAGCCTTACCAATAATAGCTACATTAGGCATTGTAACAAACCTATTTCTAATTGTTAATCTTAATCCTTTGGCACAACAATTAGCAATGGCTTGGTTAGTTATAGGTGTCATTGTCTATTTTGCTTATGGCAAACGCAATAGTAATTTAGAGAAAAGTCAAGCTAATTTGACAAAGAATCAGTAAAAAACAACTCTCAACTATTGAAAATAACTAAGTTTCAATAGTTGAGAAATTTTAGAAGAGTTTATTAAATAGTTATATTTTTATAATATGGAAAATATTACATCACAAAGACAAACTAAAGAGCAAATTGCCTCTTGGTTCAATAATTTACAAAACAGTATTTGTGAAACCATTGCAAGAACAGACGGGAAAGCAAAATTTGAAACCGATTCTTGGACACGAGAAGGCGGCGGCGGCGGACATACACGAATTTTACAAAATGGTCATATTTTAGAGAAAGCAGGTGTCGGTTTTTCAGCAGTTCATGGCGAAACTCCTGATAATATTTTGCGGGCTTTAAAATTAGATAAAGCAGATTTTTTTGCAACAGGAGTTTCCATTGTCATGCACCCACACAGCCCATTAGTGCCTATTATTCACATGAATGTAAGGTATTTTGAGATGACAAATGGCGTTTGGTGGTTTGGTGGTGGTATTGATTTAACGCCACATTATGTAGTGAAAGAAGACGCAACTTGGTTTCATCAACAACTTAAACAAGTTTGCGATAAACATAACTCTGAGTATTATCCCAAATTCAAAACTTGGGCAGATGACTATTTTTATATCAAACATAGACAAGAAACACGTGGTATTGGTGGTATTTTCTTTGACCATTTAGACGATAAAACAGGCGAGGACAAAACAGGCATTAGTTTTGAACAACGTCTTGCTTTTGTGCAAGATATTGGCATGTCTTTTGCTCCAATTTATTCACATTTTATGGCTAAAAACAGTGTTTTACCTTATACAGAAGCCGAAAAAGCATGGCAATTAATCCGCAGAGGTCGTTATACAGAGTTTAATTTAGTCTATGATAAAGGCACAAAATTTGGTTTGGACACCAATGGAAGGACAGAATCTATTTTAATGAGTTTGCCACCACAAGCAAATTGGTTATATAATCATATTCCACAACCAAATTCAAGAGAAGAAGAAACTTTGAGTTTATTAAAAAAAGGGATTCAGTGGGCGTAATTTAGTTTTTAGTTTTTAGTTTTTTTGTCATTGTGAGTAAAGTTGGTGCTAAATCTCGCACCAACTTTACTCACAATCACAAATTTACAAGTCTGTTATAATAATTTATAGTTTAGCAAATGCTTGTTTTAAATCTTCAATCAAGACTTCAGGCTCTTCCAAACCAATATAAAAACGAATAATATTATGAGGCAAAGTCGTTTTTCCGTAATTTGCCGAATCATACATGGCACATGCAGGATACATCAATGACTCATAACCTCCCCAAGATGCACCCATTAAAAACCTATTCAAATTATCACAAAACTGTTCTGTTTCTTTTAAATCAGCTTTAATCAAAATAGAAAACTGTCCTCCACCTTGTTTTAGCTGCTTTTTAGCTAATTTATATTGTGGATTATTTTTGTCATGTGGATAATAAATTTGTGTTACTTTGGGTTGTGATTTTAAAAATTTAATAATTTTTTTAGTAGTTTTAGCCACTCTTTTCAAACGGATAGGCAAAGTTCGCAACCCTCGCAGCAATAACCAAGCATTAAATGGAGAAATAACACCACCCAAAGTCATAAATTCAGCTGCAAAAATCTTATCTATCATAGCTTGAGAACCGCATAAAATACCAGCCACTGCATCACTGTGTCCACAAATATATTTTGTGGCAGAATGTACCGTAATATCTACGCCCATGAGAATTGGTTGCTGATTTAATGGCGAGGCGTAACTATTGTCTAAAATTGTAACTAAATTATGTTTTTTTGCAATTTTAGCAACTGCCTCAATATCTTGTTGCTCAAAAGTAAAACTATTTGGAGATTCCAGAAAAATAACTTTTGTATTAGGCAAAATGGCACTTTCAAAATTCTTTGCCTTTGTTCCATCTACAAATGTAGCTGTAACTCCAAAACGTGCTAACAGCAAAGTCAGTAATTTATATGTCCATGAATAAGGTTTTTGCACACAAATAATATGGTCTCCAGCCTGAACATTAGCCATAATAGCCGCAGAAACTGCTGCACTTCCACTACCAAAACTTAGGGCAGCTTCGGCATGTTCTAAGGCAGCCATTTTTTTATTCAGCATTTCTACCGTTGGATTGCAACCTCTTGTATAAAAAGGAACGGAACTTTCCAACTTTAATGCTTCCCTCATTTGGCTGACTTTACGAAATACAAAGTTTGAACTTTGAATAATCGGCGGTGTAGTAGCATTAAAATACTTTTCTCGGTCTTCACCTAACTCGTTGATAATAAAGGAAATATCTGTTTTCATTGTAAAAGTTAGAAATGTAAGTACTTAATTCATGTAAACTGAGTAGCATATATCATACACTTTATTGTACAATTTTTTGGTAATGCTGCAAATCATGAGTTTGGCTTAATTATAAAATATCTGTTCAAATGTCTGAAAAAACTATTTGGAAATTAACAACTCCATGATTTGTAGCACCAATAAAACAACTAAAACTTATAATTTAGTCTTTAAGGCTATAAAGTATTTTTTGAAAGTCTGGTTTGAATTTATCTTTATTTTCTAAAGTTCCCCAACAAAGAATTTTATAATAAGCAGAGGAAGTTTCAACTATGCCAACAAAATAATAAATTTCAATTTTTGAGTCCTTATCATAATAGGAAACATCACATTCTATAAAATTTGTTTCACCATTTTTTTTACTTTGAGGTTTTGAAACTGTCCTTTTTTCTTCGTCTTTTATAAAGTCTTTAATAAAATCTTCATAAAACTCATTTACAGATGTATAAGTTATTTCCGCTAAACGTAATTCTTCTTTGTTGTCTTCAATAATAAACCCAGCCACATCTTTTATTGTATTTTTAAATTGTATTGCCGATGATGTATTTAGTCCAACGGTTTTGGTCATATAGTCGGGTAAACTAACATAGAAAACATGTCCAGCTTTATGCTCTTTCAATGTTGTTTGAGAAAAAGCTGTTGTGGTTGTTAAAACCAAAGTCATTGTGAAAATTGCGATTGTTTTTTTCATTTTTTATAATTATTTGATAATTAAGATATTATAATTGATATATGATTGCATCAAATATTCAATACCATAAAACTAATAAAAAAGTTATAACTTTATTACAAACTATCTTAAATTTATAATAATTCAGCAACAAACTGTTAAAGTGGATAATTTAATGAGAAACAACTCACTACAAAACTTGCATTAATTATATTTTTATATTTTTAATTAGAATTTAATAATTTAGTTATCATTTTTGGAACAGGAGGTTTTTCTGTGCGAATTTTCTCTTGTAATTTTAAAAATCCACCAATTAAGGCTTCAGGACGAGGCGGACAGCCTTGTATGTAGACATCTACAGGAATAATTCTATCCACACCTTTAACAACATGATAACCATGTTCCCAATAAGGGCCTCCACAATTTGCACAACTTCCCATCGAAATCACATAACGAGGCTCTGCCATTTGTTCATATAATTTATAAATACGGTCAGCCATTTTGAAGGTAACAGTTCCTGAAATTATCATCACATCAGATTGGCGTGGCGAATTTCGTGGAAAAATTCCAAGACGGTCTAAATCATAATGTGATGCAAAGGTGGACATCATTTCTATGGCACAACAAGCCAAGCCAAAACCCATAGGCCACAAAGATGCTAATCTTGCCCAATTAAGTAAGTCATCTAAATTTGTAAGTACAATATCCGAAGAACCATTTTTCATTATGAAAGTTATTACTTTAAATTTAGCTTGACCAAAACAGTTTTTATCTCGAGGCAAAATAAAACTATTTGTAAAGAAATAAAGTTTATTGCTCTTTGAGTTTGCAATATAAACTAAGAAATATTACAAAACAAAACCATAATTTGATTCAATTCAAATTATGATTTTGAATTATTCCTTTAAAATGCTTGCAATATTTCTAATAAGACAGTTTAAAAGTATCGTTTGTACCACAGACTTTAGTCTCTAAGGTTTTGATTATCAATATTTTACAGACTAAAGTCTGTTATACATTTATTTTATCTTATTACTTAAGACTCAAGTAATTTAACTAATAGACAAATATGTCTTTTGGTAGACTAAAAATTACCAAATATTTTAATTCATTTTAGCTTATTTTCTGAATTATTTTTAGCTTTGTAACTAAATAAAATTATACTAAAACCATATTATTATGTCATCTTTTCAAACAAAAGGTAAGTTGCATGTTAAACCAGATTCGCAACAGGTTACAGAAAAATTCCGTAAAAGAGAGTTTGTTCTTGAAATTATAGAAGGACAATATCCTGAATATATCAAATTTCAATTAGTTAATGATAAATGTAGTTTGTTAGACAAATACAATGTTGGTGATGAAATGTTGGTTTCATTTAATTTGAAAGGTAAACCTTTTCAAGGTAAAACAGGTGAAATGATTTACTATACAAACTTAGATGCTTGGAAAATTGATGCAGGAAATACACCAATGTCCCAAACAAATAATGCCAATAATACAAACGGACAACAAACATACTCACAGCCACAAATGCCGATTATGCCCGAGGCACCATTGCCAACTGATGCTGATGATTTGCCATTTTAAGTTCACAATAGGACATTCGCCCAAAGGTGAATGTTCCTAAATTGCCCATAAATATTGCCCATAACAAGTTGTTTATGAATATTTTTGCTATTCGTTTTTCCTTTTCCATTGTGTTAATTTATTTATTTGCTAATTGCAATGATTTATATGCACAACGTATTGGCATGGGTGCAAGGTCGGTTGCAATGGGCAATGCCTCTGCCACACTTGGTGATGCTTGGGCTGTTTTTAATAACATTGGAGCTTTATCTTGGACAACAGAGGCACATTTATTGACGGCTGTTGATAATAGATTTACTATTAGCGGCTTAAATACACTTGGAGCAGCGGCAATTTTACCAATTATCAAGGACAAAACCGTTATTGGTACAACAGTTTCACGTTTTGGTGATAATTTATTTAATGAAGTCAATTTAGGTTTGGGAATTAGTCATAAAATAGAAAAAGTGAGTTTGGGAATAAAAACTAATTATGTGCAATTTGCCACCGAAGGTTTGACTACCAAAACAGCTTTTACTTTTGAGTTTGGTGGTATGATGCAATTTACAAAACACTTGTTTGTGGCTGCACATATCTATAACTTTAATCAAGCACAGATAGCAAACTTCAAAGCCGAAAAGTTACCTACAATCATGAAAACAGGAGTTTCTTATCGTCCTCTTGAAAGTATTACACTCAACGCCGAAATTATTAAAGATGTAGATTATCCAACTAATTTTAGGACAGGTGGCGAATATAAACCCATAAAACAGCTTTCTGTTCGTGGTGGTGTGTCATTAAATCCGTTAATTTATAGTTATGGAGTAGGTTTTGAGGTGGCAGGTTTCTGTTTTGATTATTCTCTAAACACACACACAACACTACTCCCTGCACATCATTTATCGGTGGCTTATCGGTTTAGAAAACTGAAAAAGAGTTAGTAAAATAATAAAAATCTATCATACATTTTAGTGTGTGAGTTTGCTAAAATAAATACAAAATTAATTATATATTTTTTTATAACTTGTTGATAATCAAAGCATAAAATAAAGTCCATGCTACAAATAAACTTAAACTACTTGGTTACTTTGCAGCATATTACTAAAAATATTCTCTTGCTTATTTGTAGTATTAGCTTGACACTAATAGCCATAGAAGGCATTAGTCGTTGTATTTATACACATGAAAGCCTGCGAATACAGCGAATAGGTCGGGCAGAATGGTTAAAAAGTCAGCCTCAAGCCTATAAAAATGAACCTTACATTATAACATTGATAGATAAAGCTGACACTGTTTATCAAGTTCCCAAAATGAGTGCAAAAGCCACACGAAATACTTGTTTTCAACCTAAAAATCTCAATAAGTTACCCGAAACATTGCAAATAACACCCATAAAAACAGTTTATATTTTTGGTGGTTCTACAATTTTTGGACTTATGGTGCCAGATAGCTTAACAATTCCAAGTCATTTGCAAAAATACTATCAACAACAATTTCCAAACCAATTTAGGGTTGTCAATATGGGAATTTTAGGCATGAGTAGTGGTGCAGAAGTGCAAAAATTACAAGAAGTGAAGTTGCAAAAAGGTGATATTGTAATTTTTTATGACGGAATTAATGATGTAATAAAAACTTGTGTGCAAGAAAAAATTACTCCAAAACAGACAATAAAAAATGATGATAAAATTGAAAAATTTAAAGAAAAACTAACAAAGGTAATATTTCTTTTTAGCGAAAAAATTTATCAAAGATTTGCAACATATTCAGTTTTTATAGATTGGCAATTTTATCCTTATAAAGCAAATCCTTTAATGTCTTATTGGTATGATGAGGAACAAGTAACAAAAACCTTAGCAATTTTAGAACAAAATTATATCAAAAATATTGAAACAGCTTTTCAAATTTGTAACAAGCAACAAGCAATATTTCATCATTTTTTGCACCCAATTTTATACAGTGAGCCACCTGAAAAATGGTCATCTTATGAACAGTTTATGGCTAATAATATACATCTTTCTGGCGGTTTAAACATTCAAAAGGCTTGTATTTTAGGCTACCCACATTTGCAAAATTGTATTAAAACTTTAAAACAACAAGGTGTTCCTTCTATTGATTTATCACAAAGTTTTGTAGCAAATAAACAGGAAGTCTATTGGGATTTTTGTCATTTATCAGGTTTTGGTAATGAACTTATGGCTAAGAAAATAGCAAAAATATTGCAATTAAGTAAATAGATACTTTAAAAATATACCAAATTTTATTAGTTTTTTGGCTCTTTTTGCAGTTCATTTCTTAATGCTGCCACCCGATTTTTGCCCACAAGTTCTGACAACTCCTCATCATTTGCAGCCAAAATATTTTTCACAGTTTTATATTTTAGCAATAATTTTTCTACACTTTTTTTGCCTATTCCTTTTACGCCATCAAGTGAGGAAACAAGGCTGTTTTTACTCCGCAAATCTCTATGAAATTCAATACCAAAACGGTGTGCTTCATCTCGAAGTTGCTGAATAAGTTTTAGAGATTCAGATTTCTTACTCAAATGTAATGGAAACTCGTCTTTGGGATAGTAAATTTCTTCAAGTCTTTTTGCAATACTAATTATGGGTATTTTACCATAAATTCCTAAATCTGTTAGGGCTTGACAGGCAAAACTTAGCTGACCTTTGCCACCGTCAATGATAATTAAATCAGGAAAAGGCAAATTTTCATCTCGCAATTTTTTATAACGTCTTGTAACAACTTCGTACATGGTTGCAAAATCATTTGCACCCACCACAGTTTCAACTTTATAATGGCGATAATCTTTTTTTGCAGGTTTTGCATTCCTAAAACAAACCATTGCCGACACAGGATTTGTGCCTTGAATGTTTGAGTTATCAAAACATTCAATATGTTTTGGTAAGGTTTGCAAGTTCAAATCTTTTTGTAATTGTTCCAAAATTCGCTGATAAGGTGGTACTTTTTCGGGCTGTTTTTCTAACCTATCTTTCTTGTAATAAGCAATATTTTTCAATGACAAATCAACCAATTTTTTAAAATCTCCAATTTTAGGAACACTAAATTCTACACCTTTAAAATCAAAATCTATCTCAATATTCGTCATCACTCTTGCCGCATTACTCTGTACGTGTTGGCGAATTTCAAATAAAATGATAGGTAAGATTTCCTCCGATTTT
>JAYTNF010000078.1:0-4453 GCA_043748455.1 Cytophagales bacterium | reverse complement strand
TGCAAATTTATCAAAAACCTTGCACCCTAAAGGGTGTGGTACATTCTACGCAACTTACATTAATTAATATATCATATATTTGCGTTATCATATATTTTTTCATTATCCAAAATAATAACTTTACATGAAATATTTTAAATTATTTGTTACAATATTTTTATTATTTTTTTTATTAGTTCCAAATATGCTTTTTGCACAACTTTCGGTGGCTGATTTGCAAAAAAAATATACTGATGTTGCTCAAAAATACTTAATCAAACATGAAACTCTAAATCAATATTTTGAAATTTCGTCGAAAGGTGTTGCTACCTATGTTTCTGAAAAACACAAGCAAAAAGGCATCGCAGAATGTTTTATTTTTTGGGACGAAATTAACGAATTTAGTAATCTTATTTTGCACGCAGATACAGAGATGCAACTCAAAATTTACTTAGAAAAAAAAGACAAACCTTTTTCTTGGAATCAAAAAAAAGTGATTCTTAGCAATTACAACCCATCAAAAATCTTATTTCCAACAGATGAAAAACCTCTTTTAGGGAAAAAAATTGCCATTGACCCTGGACATATTGCGGGTGATATGACGATGGCAAAATTGGAAAGTCGGTTTATTGAAATTACACATAATAGCAAAAAATATACTTTTTTTGAAGGAGATTTGACTTTGACAACTTCGCTATTATTGAAAAAGAAATTAGAAGCAGCAGGTGCAGAAGTTGTTTTAACGCGTAATTTACCTAATCAAACTGCATCTGGTAAGTTATATAAAGATTGGATTAGAGAAACTTTGCCTAAGGTTTTGCAAATATATATTGACAAAAAAGAACTTACAAAAGAAAAGGCAAATGAAGTTTTAAAAAATGTTTGGGATAGAGATATTTATGAAACGTACTTTTTGCACGAGGATTTTAGAGATAGAATGAAAACCATTAATGATTTTAATGCTGATATTTCTGTGGTGATTCACTACAATGCTGATGCTGAAAAAACGCAATGGAATTTGCCTACAAAACGTAATTATAGTATGACATTTGTGCCAGGTTCTTTTCTCAAAAAAGAATTGGCAGAACCAATAGATAGAATGGCTTTTTTAAAATTATTGTTATTAGGCAATTTGGAAAGGTCTATTATTTTGGCAAAGTTTATCCAAAATGAATTTGTCGAAACTTTGCAAGTTCCTGCTGTTCCTATCGAAAATCCTATTGCTTATCTCAACAAAGCAAGTATTTTTGTAGAAAAAGGTGTTTATGCTCGCAATTTAGGGCTTTGCCGTCTGATAAATAGTCCGATTGCCTACGGAGAAAGTATGTATCAAGATTGCGAAACAGAACTTACTCAACTACATAATAATAACGAAAATAACAAACCCGCAAAAAGAGTAGAACAAGTTGCAGATGCTTACTATAAAGGAATTTTAAGGTATTTTGGAAAGTAAAAACAAATAATATTAATGATTTCCATCGTCATTAATACAAATATCATAATTACAAACATCATAAAATTTGACTGTGGAAGTCCTATTTTTTAAGGAATGTTATATATATTTGCAATAAAATGTGTGATAAAATATAAATCTATATGAGCAAAAAATTAATTCGGTTTGATTGGGCAATGAAAAAAATGCTCCGACATAAAATAAATTTCGATATTTTAGAAGGTTTCCTATCCGAGTTGCTTCGTTTTGATGTAATCATAGAAAGCATTTTAGAAAGTGAAGGCAATAAAGAAGACGAATATGACAAGTACAACCGAGTAGATATTTTAGTGAAAAGTCAAGATGGTGAATTGATGTTGGTAGAGGTGCAGAATGATTCTGAAATTGACTACTTTCAACGTATGCTTTATGGAGTTTCTAAATTAGTAACCGAATATATTAAAGAAGGAGAATCTTATGGCACAATCAAAAAAATATATTCTATTAATATTGTTTATTTTGGTTTGGGACAAGGAAAAGATTATGTCTATGAATATAGAGGCGAATTTATAGGTTTGCATGAAAATGATATTTTATTACCAACAATTTCACAAAAACAGGATTATAAGGTGGAGAAAATATCAGATATTTTCCCAAAATATTATGTTTTGAAAGTGAATAATTTTAATAAAGTTGCAGCAAATACTTTAGATGAGTGGATTTATTTTCTTAAAAACAGTGAAGTAAAAGATGAGTTTCGTGCAAAAGGTTTGGACAAAGTAAAACAAAAATTGCAATATGAAGATTTATCTGATAAAGACAAGAAAATTTACCTCCGTTCTGTGGAAAATAAACGCATACAAATGTCGGTTGAATACACAGCTAAAATGGAAGCTAAAATAGAAGCCGAGCAAGAAAGCAATATTAAAAACGCAAAAAATGGTATTTTAAAGAGCTATAATAATCAAATCATTGCAGACATAACAGGTTTAAGTCTCGAAGAAATAGAAATATTGCGTAGAGAAACAAAAGAATAATTTTTTATTACTAAACACATTATTTACTTACAATTAAAATTATATGAAACGTATTTTGTTTTCGGCTGCAATATTTATGATACTATTAGCAGCATCTTTTACCCAAATATCAGCACAAAATGTTGCCGATTTATACAAGAAAGGTAAAAAATTTTATGATAAAAAAGAGTATAGCAATGCTATCACACCGTTTGACGAAGTCTTAAAGCAAGACCAAGCAAATCTCATGACACTATTTTATAGAGGTGTGTCGCATTATTATCTTAAAAATTATGAACAGTCGGTTGCCGATTTAGATAAGGCTATTGAAATGTATCCGATAAGGGCAGATTTTTATTATTTCCGTGCTTTGGCTCGCAAAGAAATGAAAGATATTGGCATGGCGTACAGTGATTTGAGTAATGCTATTGCGTTTGATGACAAAAATGCAGCTTATTATTATGAAAGAGCAAACATTGGTTTAATGATTGGAGAGGCAAATACAGCAACTGCCAAAGCTGAAACTGTACAAACAGACATGACAAATGCAATGTCTATTATAGATTTGGACAAAGCCTTAGCTTTAAATCCTGCTTTGCAAAATGAGGTATCAGCAAAACGTAAAACCACTTTTGCAAAATTAAGTTCTCAAGAAATGGAGATATTGCCATTAGTGGCGGCGGGAAAAGACACAAAACCTGTGCCTGATGACGAAAAAACTATTGAAGTTAAAAATTACATTAAGGAACACAAATTTGAATCTTTGCAAGATGGACGCAGTTTTTATGACAAACTTTATACTGAGGCTTTGCCAAGTGGCAAAAGAACAACGGTATTGGCATTGTTAAAAGCTAAAATTTTAAAAGATGTATTTGGCGAAAATCCTTATCAAGAAGACCTTGACAAAATGAAACAAACCATTGACAGAGAATACTGGTTAGCACCTGAGGGCAGAGATTATTATTTTAAAGTGATGCAAAATAGTAAATACGTCTTTTCTGGTGGTGTGCAACGTGGAAAAGTTTATTATTTCTACAAAGTTGCTAAAAGCCAAAACTCTGAAAAATTCCGTTTGCAAATGTATGGCGTTATGAATGGCGAATCTAATTTGGTATTTGATAGCCAAATAGCTTATAAAGAAGACTCTTTAAAACGTACTATTCAAGTATTTGCTTCTCAAAATGTAGGTTATAAATGGGAAGCATCAAAAACAGATTATATGCAAGCTGAAAATGATTTAATAACCAATAATCTAACTTTTATGCCTGTTGGTATGGTGTTTATGTCAAATGATAACAAACACAATGTGCCAAAAGATAAGTATAACAAGGCTATAAAACCTGTTGATAAAACATCGCAAGCTGCTATGAAGGCTGCTTTGCATTACGTAATTTTAGATTATGTAAAAATGTTATACAAACCAAGTTGGTGGAAAATATAATTTTTTAAAATACACAGAACTAACATTTCTTAGAGAAATGTTAGTTCTAAATACAGATTTCTCACCAAATTTTGCCCTAATTTTTATGAAATATCTTCTTATTTTATCTGTATTTTTACTACTATCTGCAAACAAAATATTTGCACAAGTTCGAGGTAACATTAGCTACCAAAACACAAATAAAAATAAAACAGAAATTGTTTATTTCCAAAGCATTAATCAAGGAGATAGTGCCATAGTTATTGAATCTGCTGTACTTAGTAATGAACTCGCAACTTCATTTGTGTTAGTATTTGGAGTTTCTCAAGAAGGAAAAACCGTTAATGAAGCTACAATATTGATTAATAAAAGATTGGCAGGTTTTGTTGCAGAGCTAAAAAGCCTTAAAATTTCAGAAACTGATTTTTATATAGACTTAATTACCCAAAATCGTGTGTATGATTATGAATTAAATGCAACAAATACTGTAGCAAAAGAAAAATTAGCTGGTTTTGAGATTAAAAAGAACATTACAATTCATTTTGCAGACCGTAACATGATTGATAAAATAACGGTTGCAGCCTCAAATTTTGAGATTTTTGATTT
>JAYTNF010000077.1:0-2662 GCA_043748455.1 Cytophagales bacterium | reverse complement strand
CTAATTATGAAAATAGATTTATTTTTAGAGATTATGAAAATATCATTAATCTTTATGATGCAACTTTAATTGTTCACAAATTACGTACAGGCATTTATTAAAACACAAAATATGGAAACTATTTACCTTAAAATAACTATACCAAAATCAGCAACGGAATGTAACGAAATTCGTGAGCAAGGGTATTTTTTTGAAAACATTGCAAATGCTATCGAATTAGATAGAAATTTAGTTAGCGAAATTGATGAGGAAAACTATCTAAAAATTATCGAAGCTATTAAAGTAAAATTTGGCAAAGAAAAATAGCTGAAAACCCAAGTCGTTATATTGGACTTTTTCGCCCTACAAAGCCTAAAGCAAAAATACTTCAAAACCTTTTGCAGTCTCATGAAATTCGTTTTGGCGATGCTTTTGAAACTTTTATCGAAGAGTATTTAAGATTTAAAGGTTGCGAAATTCTTCTAAAAAAATTAAACTTAGAAAATGGTGATAGACTTAATGTCGACCAATATTTTAAGTACCAAAATAAGGTTTATTTTATAGAACAAAAAGTGCGAGATGACCATGATTCAACTAAGAAACGAGGTCAGATTGAAAATTTTGAAAAAAAATTAAATCTTATTATTTCCTTGTATCCCGAAAGCGAAGTTATTGGTATTTTTTATTTTATCGACCCTGATTTGTCAAAAAATAAGAATTATTACATCACAGAATTAGCAAAAATGAAAGATGATTACCAAGTAGAAACTCATATTTTTTATGGCAAAGCCTTGTTTGATTATTTAGATTTTGCAGATATTTGGACTACAACTTTAGAATATTTAGCGTTGTGGAAAGTTGAAATTCCAGATTTACCTGAAATTAATTTTGATTTAGATGCAGAGGCAACTTTTGAGGAAATAAAAGATTTAAAACCTCTGATTTACAGAAAACTGTTTGATAATGAACAAGTTTTTGAACAAATTGTAACAATTTTATTTCCTCAAAATAAAACTTTACATCTTTTAGTTACTTATTTTGAGCAGCAGCCATTGGCTATTTATAAAACTTTAGCTGTAAAATTGCGTAGTAAATTAAAATAATTAACGTAAAAAAATTATTGTTTGTAGTGATTAGTTTAATAAAATCCGCCGTTGGCAGTGTCTTCACTGCAAACTCCACCAACACGTCAAACTTGCATTGAAAAGATACTTTTGACATGTTTATTATGTATTTTTGTGTGATAAAACTACGAAAAGTTGTTTTTTTGTGTAAGTTTTATGGTATTGTGGAATGTTTCAATTTCATTGTGGGTTTAATACAAACAATAGCGAAAACTATTTTTTCAAATAAAAGTGTATCAATAAACTAAATTGCTATTATTTTGCTTAATTTTACATACAAGAATAAAACACTACGTTTATGAATGCGTTAGAATTTACAGTAAGAATAGAACAAGGCATTATTCGTTTACCTAAACAGTATAATGAATATGAAAATGCACAAGTTCGTATTATTATGCTGGTAGAAACACCACAAAATCAGCTTTCTCAACGAGAAAAACTATTAATTACATTCAATAAAATGAAACAACAAAGAATGTTTCAGTCTATTGAAAATCCTACAATATGGCAAAAACAACTAAGAGATGAGTGGGAATAAAGCTATTTTAGATACTGCAAGGTATTTAGGTGCAGATTTAGTAACAGATGACTGGGACGACTTTTTAGGCATTGACAATCAAGTTGTTATCAAAAAACTTGATGAGTACAAAATATAAATTTATAATTTTTTACCAACACGTCA
Source organism: Cytophagales bacterium (assembly GCA_043748455.1). Lineage (GTDB taxonomy): Bacteria > Bacteroidota > Bacteroidia > Cytophagales > Thermoflexibacteraceae > JAAFKA01. The sequence goes on along the minus strand of JAYTNF010000077.1, from coordinate 877 downwards.
AACTTGCCTTAAAAAGCTACTTTTGACGTGTTTATTGTGTATTTTTGTGTGATAAAACTAAGAAAAGTTGTTTTTTGGGGTAAGTTTGATGTGTTGGTGGAGTTGTTTTAATTCCATTGCGGGTTTAACACAAACAATGGCATAAAATCTAATCATACATACCAAACCTTTCGGCAGTTTTCACACAATCTGCAAAAATATAGTCCAACACACCAAGTAATTGATTTGGATACAAAATAGATAGCGGTAAAGGGTGCTTATAAATCGTATTTCCGTTTAACTTGCCTATCTGCCAACCTTCACCAATACTAACCAAAGCATAAATGGGAATTTCATTATTTTCGTTTAGTAATCTTGCCACCATTAACTGTCTGTAAGCATCAGCCCAGCCTTTTGCATAATCATCATTCTTGGCTTCTACGGTAATTAGCAGTGGTTTTTGAAAAGTATTTAAGCCCAATTTATCTTTTGATGTTACTACATAATCAGGGATTAAAACAGTGTCTTCATATACAATGCGAGGGTGGCTAAAAAGTTTTGCTTTGGGGTTTCTTTTCCACGCTTCTTTTAATAACGGAAAAATAAGTGCTTCGCAAGCATAAGCCTCCATATCTGTATCTCCTCTGTTTACCAATAGAAATTTTAAGTCTTCTTTTAGATAAGCAGAAATTTCAATAGAGCTAATTATCTCAAAATCTATAAAATTTTCTACACTTACTTTTATTCCAAAGTGTGATAAAAGTTCGGCATTAGTTTTAAAATCACTAATTTTCATATTGTTAAAGTTTTGATTTTGACAAAGTTAATCAAAATATTAGAAAAAGGTAATATGTTTTTCAAAACTTGCTTATAAAATCTTTCTCCTTTGTCAGTTTCT
>JAYTNF010000076.1:0-25494 GCA_043748455.1 Cytophagales bacterium | reverse complement strand
CCTTTTAAGGCACAAGATAGAGAATAAAAGTATTATTGTTAAACAAAATATTTATTCAAGTAAAGATTATATCTTAATTGAAGATGCGTTAAGAGGTATTGTGCAAAGTGCTATTTACTCAAAAGAAAGTAACTATTTTAATATAGCTTCAGGTAGAAGCTACTCTTTAGAGGAAGTATTAACTTATTTAGAAATTAATTATAGTACTGAGACAACAATTACACAAACACTTTATTCGTCTATTTCAGTACAAAAAGCAAAAACACAAATAAGTTTTCAAGCTAATAGTCTAGTACCTTTTCTGCAAAAAAATTTATTATTTAGTAATTAATAATTTAAAATTAAATTCAAAATGGACGAAATAGAAAAATTTAAATCAGATGTTCAACAACGTATAGCAGCATTTGGTAATGATGACATACTAAAAAAAATGGCATATGATTTTTTAATGGAAAGTATGCAAAAAATGTATGTCTATAATTTTTCTTGGTTGGGCAGACCTATTATTCAGTATCCACAAGATATGGTGGCTATTCAAGAAATTATTTATCAAGTTAAACCTGATTTAATTATAGAAACAGGCATTGCACATGGTGGTTCTATAATTTTTAGTGCTTCTATATTAGAATTAATTGGTGGCGAAGGCGAAGTCTTAGGTATAGATATAGACATAAGAGAACATAACCGCAAGGAGATAGAGAATCACCGAATGGCAAAACGTATCAAAATGATACAAGGCTCATCTGTTAGTGAAGATACTATCAAAAAAGTATATGAGATAGCTAAAAATAAGAAAAATATTTTAGTTATTTTAGATTCTAATCATACACATGAACACGTATTAGCAGAATTAAATGCTTATGCAGGTTTAGTTACAAAAGAGAGTTATTGTATTGTATTAGATACTTTTGTGCAAGATATGCCTGAAAAATTCTTTGCAAACAGACCTTGGGATGTGAATAATAACCCTAAAACGGCTGTTTGGGAATATTTGAAAACAAATGATAATTTTGAGATAGATAAAGCACCAGAAAACAAAAGTTTAATTACTGTGGCTCCTGACGGATATTTGAAAAGAGTGAAATAAAAATTATTAGCAGCACAAACCAAATGAAACAAAATAAATTCACGATTATCATACCAACAAGAGAAAGAGCAGATACTTTATATTGGTGTCTGAAAACTCTTGTAGCCCAAGATTATGAAAATCTTGAAATTTTGGTTTCTGATAATTTCAGCCAAGATAATACAAAGGAAGTGGTAGATTCTCTTGATGACAAACGTATTCGGTATATTAACACGGGAAAACGTGTGGAAATGAGTTTAAACTGGGAATTTGCTTTAAGTCATGTTACTGAAGGATATGTTGGTTTTTTGGGTGATGATGATGGTTATTTACCTCATACGATTGAGTTTCTTAATTATTTGCTAAATCAGCATGAAGAAGATGCTGTAGTATGGAGAGCAGCCTCTTATAATTGGATTGACTCTGTTGTTGAAACTGCAACACCTTGGTTTACCATGCCAATCACTACAAATATTTTAGAACTTCGTAATGCTGAAGAATGGTATAAAAAATTTGAGCAACTAAATGTTTCTATACAGCAATTAATATGTATCTATAACTGTTCTGTGGTTAGCATTAAAATTATTAATAAAATAAAGAGTTATTACAATCAAACTTTTTTTAGAAGTAGTATGCCTGATTTATTTTCTTCCTGCATACTTACTAAATATGCTAAAAACTATATTTATATAGACAAAGTACTTAGTATTGGAGGCACATCTAGAAAATCTAATTCAGGCCTTGATGATAAGGTATTGGCACTCTTTCATAGTGAAAGAACTTTGCCTGTCATAAATAAGTATTTAGGAAATGAAATTATTTATTCATGGGTTGTTTTTAATGCAGATGCAATTTTTTATGCAGAAGAAAATGACAAATATGAAGTTGATTCCAAAACAGTGGAAAAAGTTATTGATAGAGTTATCGAAAAGATTATTTTTGAAATAAAATTTTACCCTATCGAAAGATATTTACATACTATTAAACAAATAGATAAGCTTTTGGAGAAATATCCACATAAAAAAAAGAAATGGGAAAATATTGTACAAAAAAACCATAATTCTTATTCTTTGCCAGCTTTAGCAACAAATGGTGGTATTTCAAATAATATGATACAAATAAACGCAAGAGATTTAGGAGTAATGAATATATACGAAGCAACTAGTTTTTGCTATCTCATTTTTTATGGCACAAATTCAAAGACAGATATCATAAATACTATTAAAACACCAAAATATGTATTTTTGTATAAGAAATTATCAAAATTAAAATATTACTTAGGTAGGATTATAGAAAAGTGTATAATATGATTTTTATAATTTTGTAACCTATTCATCTTATTAACATAAAGTAATGTTTAAACAACTCATTAAAAAACTACTTTTTGGCTATTCTGAATACATGCCATCATTTTCTATTGGGGCAGAAGACTTAGTTCTCATGCATATTTTTCAAGATGTGCAACAAGGTTTTTATATGGATATTGGTGCTTTTCACCCTGAAAAACACTCAAATACATTCCTTTTGCACAAATATGGTTGGCAAGGTATCAATATTGATGCTATGCCAGGTGTTATTGACTTGTTCAAAAAGGAAAGACCAAATGATATTAATTTAGAAATAGGAATAACTGATAAAGTTGGAACATTAGATTTTTATATTTCACAAAATAATACATTGTTTAATAGTTTTGATGCCTCTTTTCAACAAGATTTAGTTTCCCAAGATGTTAAAAAAATAACAGTTGCCACAAAACCTTTGTCTATGATTTTAGATGAAAATTTGCCGCCAAATCGCAGAATAGATTTATTATCTATAGATGTAGAAGGTTTTGAACTCAAAGTTTTGCAATCTAATAATTGGGATAAATATAGACCTCGCATTATTTTGATAGAAGATTTTACTCATTTTGTAGATGAATTGCCTGAAAATGAATGTGTAAAGTTTTTACAGCAACAAGGTTATAGAGTATTACACAAAATACCTAATGGTATTGTTTTTTCAGAAAAAACCAATGTATTCAGTAAATTTAATAGACTTACTTTCTAAATTATGTCAGTACAATGTTTGGCTTGTGGCAATGATGCTACACTGCATGGAAATTTTTTGCCCTTTGAAACTGCTTATTTGCAGCACGAATGGCAGCAGAATAGCGTAATATTGCAAGCTGGAAGTTTGTATGTTTGTAAGCATTGCAATATTTGGTTTAGAAATCCTTATGCCAAGCAATCAGATTTGGCAACTTTTTATAATCAAATTCCCAATGCTGTATGGTCTGAGCCTATTGACAAACCTTATTGGCAAACCATTCGCAAAACCATTAAAAACTATACAGAAGGCAAGAATATACTTGATGTAGGTTGTTATATGGGAGATTTTTTAGGGTTTTTAGATGCAAATTACCAAAAATTTGGTATAGAACCATCCGCTTATGCACAAAATATAGCAACCCAAAAAGGTATAACTATTTTGGGTAATACCATAGAAGATACTCATTTAGTACCAGAAAGTTTAGATGCTATTATTATGCTTGATGTTCTGGAACACGTGCAAACACCTATGCAAATTTTAGAAAACTATTATCAGGGCTTAAAAAAAGATGGTTTGTTAGTTTTGGCAACAGGAGCAACAGAAACGACATTTTTTAATTTTTTTGCCCAGTACTATTGGTATGCAAATATTTCCATGCACTGCACTTTTTACAGTTTGTCATGGTTTCGGTGGCTGACCACAAAAATTCCATTCCAAATTGTTGATTATCAATATTTTAGTGCAGGTGAAAAACTTAGTAGTTATAGTTTTGTAAAACAATTACTAATAAAATCTCTTTACATCATACATCACAAGAATAAAGAAACTTTCTGGGCAAAACACTTATTCAAATTGCCTTACTTAAATTTAATTCCTAAAATGCTAAATGTTCCTTGGTTAATTTCAGCAAAAGACCAAATTCTTATCTTTTTGCAAAAAACTAAGTAAATTAAAATTATAAAACTATGTCAATTCTTCTACTTGGCGGTGGTGCAGTGAGTAAAGACTTGCACCTTCCTGCATTTGCAAGACTCAATAAATTGCCTCAAATTACAGTTGTTGAACCAAATTCGCATTATGCAAATGCTTTGCGAACAACTTTTGGCGTGGAAGTTATAGAGCAAAATTTAGAAACTTTTTTTGAAAGCAACACCAAACATTATGAGTTTGCACTCATTACCTTGCCCAATAAACTCCATTTTCGGGCAATAGAGCTGTGTTTAGCACATAAAATTCCTGTTTTATGCGAAAAACCACTGACTTTACAAACCCAAGAGGCACAAGATATTGTAAAATTGGCAGAACAAACAAAAATTCCTGTTGCTGTGGCTATGGTTAGAAGACTAAGTCCTTCGTTTCAGGCTTTTAAAACTTTTTTTCATCTTATTGGCAAACCTATTTCGGCAACAGTTGCTGATGGAAGTCCTTATGGTTGGTCGGCAGATTCGCCAGCATTGATAGATAAAAATAATGGTGGTGTTTTGGCAGATATGGGCATACATTTTTTAGACTTACTTTATGCAAGTTTTGGAAAAATGCAACCTATTCATTATCAAGATGATAGCACAGGTGGCGTTGAAGCAAATTGTAGCTATGAATTACAAAGTATTGAATATCAAATTCCTGTTTTTTTAAAACTTTCAAGAGAATATTACCTCAAAAATACCTTTGAGGCAGTGGGCGAAAATGGCAAAATTTGGTTTTGTAAAAATGAACTTGATTGTGCTTATTTTGAGGATAAGAACAATAAAATTACAAAGTTGCAATTACAAAATCCTTTTGAAGTTGGAGATTTGCCTTTGACTTTTGTTTCTTGCTTTGAAGAACAGATTTATTGCTTTGAGAAAGCAATAAATCATCAAACAAAATTACCAATAAAATTACAAGTTTCAGCCTCTGATGCTTTGCACACTACTGAATTATTGCAATGGGCTTATCAAAATAAGACTAAAATTGACAATAACTTACATTATAAAATTGACAAAACATCACATAAATATTTTATTACAGGCGGCAGCGGTTTTATTGGTGGTCGGTTAATTGATTATTTAACATCAGCCAATCACGAAGTTACAGCAGGAATCCGAACATATCGCAATGCTATAAATATTGCAAAATTTGATATAAAAATGCCTCGTTTCGATTTGCTTAATTATGAAGATGTTAAGCAAAAAATGCAAGGTCATAATTATGTTGTGCATTTGGCTTATTCCTCAGATTTAGCAAATGCTGAAGCTGTCAATGTGCAAGGCACAAAAAATATTGTGCGAGCAGCCATAGAAAATGAGGTAGAAGCTATTGTGATTTTGAGTACAATGAATGTTTATGGGTTTCCTTCTGGCATTGTAACAGAAGATTCGCCAATGAAACCAGCAGGAGGTATTTATGGAGAAACCAAAAAGCAAATGCAACAATGGTGCTTAAATGAAGCTCAAAAAAGTTCAAAAACCAGAATTATCATTTTAAATCCGACTTGTGTCTATGGAATTGGTGGTAAAACTTACACCACATTACCTTTGCAATTAGCAAAACAACATGGGTTTTGTTATATTGATAGTGGTGTGGGTACGGCAAATGTGGTTTATGTGGATAATTTGATAGATGCTATGTTAAAAGCCTTGCAAACTCCACAAGCACATGGACATAATTTTATTATCAATGATACAACAATGACATGGCGAAGTTTCTTGGGTACTTTATTGCTTGATTATGCTGAAATTACACCAAATTTTAGTCTTGCAGAGTTAGAAGCCATAGAAAATAGGCAATTATTAAATAGCAAGCAATTATTAAAAAACATTATTCAAAGCAAAGAATTGCGAAGTTTAGTTTCTAAACATAAGCAATTAGGGAAAATAAAAACTTGGATAGGAGCAAAAGTAAAAAAAACAGCACAAGTAAATGAAACAAGTTTTCTAATAGGCGAAACCCAGAAAACTATTATTCACACACCTCCTTTGTGGTTAAATGCTCTCTTTGCTAATACAGATTCTGTTTTTTCTTCTGAAAAAGCCGAAAAAATCTTAGGCTGGAAACCAAAAGTTAGCTTGCAAGATGCACAAAAACAGACAGTTATGTGGTTAGAAGAACAATTTAAGTATTAATTTTTATGAATTAAATCATGCAACAGCCATTAGTTTCTGTAATTATTCCTTGCCACAATGCAGAAAAATATATTTTGCAAACCTTAGCAAGTGTATTTGCTCAAAGTTATACAAATTATGAAATTATTGTCATTGATGACGGTTCTACAGATACAAGTTATCAACTTTTGCAAGACATAGAGCATGAAAAATTGCGAGTTTTTACCCAAGAAAATCAAGGTCCGAGTGCCGCAAGAAATCATGGTATGGCGTTGGCACATGGTAAATACTTGCAATTTTTGGATAGTGATGATTTGTTATTGCCCGAAAAAATAGAAAAACAAGTAATTCTTTTAGAAACCACACAGGCTGATGTTGCTTATGGAAATTGGTTTAAATTTGAAACAAACTTAGCAGGCAAAGAAATTATTAGCGAAACCATCACAAAACAGATAGAAGGACGTGCAGAAATAGCAGTATTTATCAGTTTTTGGTGTCCACCAGCAGTATTACTGTATTCAAAAAAAATTGTAGATAAAATAGGCAAGTGGAATATGAAATTACCTATTATACAAGATGCACGTTTTTTGTTAGACGCAGTTTTGCAAGGAGGAAAATTTGTTTATGCTGATGATTTTGTGGCAAAATATCGTGTGCATCAATCAGGTTCTGTATCTACAAAAAGCAAATTAAATTTTACAAAAGATTGTTATGAAAACGCCAAGCAAGTGCATCAATTATGGTTATTGGATATTCAAAATGGAGATTTAGCAAAAAAAGATGTCGTACTTCAAGTATATTGTCAATGTATTAGGTCTTTTGCTAACTTAGATTTAATTTTATTTGAGCAAAGTATTCAAGAGGTTGAAGAATTATTCAAAGAGAAATTTGTTCCACAAAGCCCAACATCATTAAAGTTTCTAAGTCATTTAGTTGGCTATCGCAAGGCAGAAAAATTTTCATCATATTATCGGCAAATAAAATCACAAATATTTAGCTATAAATAGAAATTATCAATGTTATTATCAAAATATGACATTAATTTATTGACTATCAAATACCATAACCATTTGATAATCAATAACTTAATATCATATTTCATAAATTATATTTCATATTTATCACCTATTTGTCCTCCACTTTTTTGTTATCCCTCAACATACGCCTTAATATTTTTCCTACATTAGATTTTGGCAAATCTATTCTAAATTCGATATGTTTTGGTTGTTTATAACCTGTTAGTTTGTCTTTGCAAAACTCTCGAATTTCACTTTCTGTCAGAGTTTCATCACGTTTGACCACATAAATTTTTACAGCTTCGGTAGATTTATTGTCTGGGACACCAACAGCCGCAACTTCCAATACTTTTGGGTGCATTGCCACCACATCTTCCACTTCATTTGGATACACATTGAAGCCCGAAACCAAAATCATATCTTTTTTTCTATCTACAATTTTGAAAAATCCATCGGGCAACATCACTGCAATATCACCTGTTTTTAACCAACCATCTTGCATGATTTTATCAGTTTCATCTTGACGATTCCAATAACCAAGCATCACCTGTGGTGCTTTTGCACACAATTCTCCACGTTCTCCTTCGGGAACTTCATTAAAATCATCATCAAAAATCTTGATTTCAGTAGAAGGCAACGGTATGCCGATTGTACCAACTTGTTCCGTTAAATTTACAGGATTGCAGGTCAAAACAGGGCTACTTTCGGTTAATCCATAACCTTCTGCTATTGGTTTTCCTGTAACTTGTTTCCATTTTTCGGCTACTGCGGTTTGCAATGCCATACCACCCGCAACTGTAACTTTTAAATGTCTAAAATCTAATTTTGCAAATTCCTCTTGATTCAACATGCCATTAAACAACGTATTTACGCCTGTAATAACCGTAAAGTTACATTTTGCCATTTCTCCAATAAATGCTTTCATATCTCTTGGGTTGGTTATCAAAATATTTTTGCCACCATAACAGAAAAAAGCAAAACAATTTACAGTCAGCGAAAAAATATGATATAGAGGCAAGGCTGTAATCACAACTTCTTCTCCTTCTTTAATATTTGCTCCTTTTATCCATTCTTTAATTTGCAACATGTTGGCAACAATATTTTTATGGGTCAGCATTGCACCCTTTGATACGCCTGTTGTGCCTCCAGTATATTGCAAAAATGCAATATCTTCTTGCTTAATTGTTGGCTTTGTAAACCGACTTGCATTGATGTCTAATGTATCACGAAATGAGTAAGCATTTGGAATTTTATAAGGAGGTACTAACTTTTTAACATATTTTACCGCAGCATTAACCAATAATCTTTTAGGAAAAGGCATCATATCGCCAAGTTCTGTAACAATTACACTTTTAAGATTAGGCGTATGTGGCAACACTTTTTCTAATAAACTTGCAAAATTTGCCAAGATAACAATAGCTTTTGCTCCTGAATCGTTAAATTGGTGTTCCATTTCACGATAAGTATATAGCGGATTTGTATTCACCACAATTAAACCTGCACGCAAAGCACCAAACATAGCTATCACATATTGAATAGTATTAGGCATTTGAATTGCAATTCTGTCTCCTTGCACCAAGCCTAATTTTGTTTGCAAAAATGCGGCAAATTTTAGTGAGTAATTATCAATATCGGCATAAGTTATTTCCACATCCATGTGAACGTAAGCAGTTTTATTGCTAAATTTTTTCATTGCCACTTCCATCATCTCTGCCAATGATTGGTACTCATTGAGATTGATTTCGTGGGCTATACCTTTGGGATATTTTTTGTACCAGATGAAGTCTTGCATAGATAGTATGTATTTTGGTGTTATTCACAAACTTAGTAGATTTTAGGAATTTTATGCAAATTTTAAAAAAAATGTTACAAAAAAGCCTAATGGATATAATCTTTGGGAAAGATTATATCCATTAGGCTTTTTTGTTTTGACAATAAAAAATTATTTTCCACTACTTAATAAGGATACATTTTTTAATTCTTCGGTTGCCGCAGCTTTAAAATACAAATAGGTTGTATGTTTAAAAGCATCAGTTGCTAAACTTATATTATTCATTTTTTCAGCAATTAGCCCTAATTCAAACTCATATTCTGACAATGTTTTTTGGTCTAAATTTCTAAATGCAACTAACTTTTGCAATAAAACTACAGCTTCTTCATCTTTACCTAATTTGTCTAATGCAATAGCTTTCAAAAATAAGGCATTGTGGTCTTCTGGTTTAGTTTGAATAATGTGGTTTGCTACTTCAATAGCTTTGTCATACTCTCCATTTTCTACCTCCAAAACCAATAATTCATGTTGCAATTTGTCTTTTTTAGTTATATCATTAATTTGCGAAACTGCAACTTCCATTTGTTGAATAAGTAAGGTCTTATCTGTTTTTAGCTCTGCTAATTTTACTACCAACTTGTGTGCAGCCGAATTATGTTTGTCTTTTTTCAAAATATCATCTAAAACATGCTTACATTTATCTAAATCATACACCATAAAATGGGCATAAGCAACTGCATACAAATAGCTTGTATTCATAGTTCTGATTTTAGATTTGTAAGGCTCAACATTCAAATATGAAGTTAGTTTTTGTGCAGACTCGTACTCGTGAAGATGATAATAAGCACAATATAATTCATAATAATATTTTGCTTGTTCAGAAGGTTCATTGTTTTGACTAATGGGCTTTAAAATAGTGTTTTCTATCTCATTATTTGCAACATTTTCATCAGTGGCACCTGTTGTTTTTGTAGTTTTAGCTTTATCTAAATAGGCAACAGCACGTACTAAACTTTCTTTTGCCTCTTTATATTTGTGGTGTAAATTTTTATTTTTACCATCATAATAATCTAATAATGGGTTTGCAATCCCTAATGCTAGAGCATCTTTAATGTGCTTATCTGCTTGTTTCAACGCATTATTTTTATCTACTAAATTTAAAATATACAGTTTTTGAGCTAATTTGCTTGCAGGAGATTCCTCAGTTGCAAAAGCAAGGTCGTATGCAGCAATGGCTTCTTTTTCTTTATAAGTATTGGCATAAATGAATCCCATCATTAAATGTGCATCACTGTTATCAGATTTAAGTTCTGTAACTTTTTTGAAACAAGACAATGCTTTATCATAATTTTTTAAGCCTAGATAACATTTTCCTCTCTCATAATAAAATACATGATTTGTAGGGTCTTTTGTTATTGCTCTATCTAAAAACAACGATGCCTCTGCATATTGTTGGTTTTTCATGTATTTAGATGCTGTGATAAAAGCACTAATACTTTCATCATGAGCATTTTTGGGGGCATTTTGTGGGGTTTGTGCCACAACTTGCAAGCAGGATAATTGTAAGCCAACTATGGTGGCTATGACAAAAACAGTTAGAGTTTTCATAATTGTATTGTATTTGTGTAAACATTTATTAAGTAGTGTTGAGTTTGATAATTTTTAGTGTAGTTATGCTTTAATACTAATCTAATGTACGAATTATTTTCAAAAAAGATACAAAAAATACAAAAAACTTACAAACATTATTTTTAGATAAAAATTGCAATAAAACTTATAAAATATTACAAAAACAGTGCTTAAACTCAAAAATTATGCTTTATTGTGAAAATGTGATAAAAGTGTTACCTTTGTTAAGTAATAACTGTTTTAGGTACGTTGGCAATGGTGCTTTTCGCACCTTGACAATCGTATGAAGTTAATATACACATCGGAAATTGGCTTTGTGATAAGCAGAAGTAACAGTTCTTAGAGAACTGTTACTTCTACGTTGTTTTAAAATGAAAATCCCAAAACCAATTTCCGATGTGTATATCTAAATAATTACGTTAAATTATAGCTAAAATTTAATTTCAAATTTATTCCTAAATTCACTAATTTTATGCAAATAGTTGATACACATTGCGATTTACTAAGTTATTTATATTACAATAAAGGACATCAATATGATGCAGCAGCACGTTGTTCTATTCCCCAACTTCAAGCAGGTGGTGTTTTTTTGCAAACCTTAGCTATTTATACTTCAACCGCCGATGGACAAAGCTCTGAAAGTGGCATGGCACAAAGTGAAATTTTTGCTAATTTATTGACTGAGGAGGAGGATAATGTCTGTTCAGTTACAAATCTTGATGATTTGGAAGAATTAGAAGATGATACTCGAATTGGTTTAATAGCTTCTATTGAAAATGCTTCGGGATTTTGGGCAGAAAATGAATCTATGGAACAAGGTTTTGAGAATCTAGAAACTATTATTGAAAATACAGGTAGAATATTTTATATTAGCCTCACACATCATGATAAAAACCGTTTTGGTGGTGGCAATTATACACAAGTTGGATTATTAGACGATGGCAAAAGGATATTAGATTATCTTTCTGGGCGAAAAATTGCCATAGATTTTTCACATACCAGCGATGCTCTTGCTTATGATATTTTAAATTATATTAGCACTGAAAATTTAGATTTAGAAGTTATGGCAAGCCACTCAAATTTTAGAAATATTCACAAAAACAAGAGAAACTTACCTGACGAAATTGCTCAAGAACTTTTGGAAAGAGGCGGAATTATTGGACTAAATTGGATAAAAGGATTTCTTGGAAATAAAAAAGAATCTTATTTTGAACATTTAGCCTACGGATTATCATTGAAAGCTGAACACCAAATTTGTATGGGTTCTGATTTATTTTATTTTGAGCAACCAGAAGATAAACCCAACAAAAACTTTTTTGAACAGTATCAAACAGCAACAGATTATCCCAATTTTATAGATGATTTGCAGGCTTGTAATTTATTGAATGAAAAACAACTGAAAAATTTTACAAAAAATAACGCATTAAATTATTTGGAAAGATTGTTAAGGTAATCAAGTTTAATTTCATATTTCATAAATAATATTTCATATTTTACTATGCTTAATAAAGAGAAATTTGAGGAAGTGAAGAAAATTTTTAATGCCTATTTAGAAAATAAACAGCTTCGGAAAACACCAGAAAGGTTTGCTATTTTGGAGGAAATTTATTCACGTACAGGACATTTTGATGTCGAATCGTTGTATATCAGCATGAAAAATAAAAATTATCAAGTCAGTCGTGCAACTGTTTATAATACATTGGATTTGCTGGTCGAATGTGATTTGGTTACAAAACATCAATTTGGGCGAAATTTGGCACAATATGAAAAATCTTATGGTTTCCGCCAGCATGACCACATGTTATGCACAGAATGTAGCAAAGTTGTGGAGTTTTGCGACCCTCGTATTCATAATATCCAAACTATGGCAGGTGAATTGTTGAATTTCAAAGTTTTGCACCATTCACTTATTTTATATGGAGTTTGTGGAGATTGCCAAGCAAAACATAAATATGAAGAAAGTAAATTGTAGGTAATTACCTTTATTGATATATTTTAGCTTTTTTAGTATCTTTGTAAAAACAATCTACAATTTCACAAAACATCATAATTATGCTCGGCAACTTAGATAACGAAGTAATTTTCAAAAAAGCCTTTACTGATAAAACAGTATTTAAGGCTTTTGTGCGTGATATTTTGGGAATTGAGATTGAAGTAGATAAAATTGAAACTGAAAAGAAATTTACACCTAAAATTGGCTACGTCGATTTTGAGTTAGATATTTTTGCAGAAAGTATTGATAAAAGAATTTGTATAGAAATTCAACGTATTGAATATGATGTGCATTTTGACAGATTTTTGCACTATTTCTTGATGTTGATTGCCGAACAACAAAAAAGTAGTAAAGAATATGCCATCGAAAGAACTGTTTATGTAATTGTGGTTTTGACTGCACCTTATACGATTATTGAAAAAAGTGGCAAACCTGTTCTTGATGAGGTTTTATTAATAAAACTAAATCCGCAGACTTTACAAGGCGAAATAAGAGATTTATATGGACATCAGTTTGTATGTTTAAATCCAAATCACCCAAACGAAGAAACTCCTAAGGCAATAAGAGATTGGTTAGATTTAATTTATCAGTCTATCCATAGCCCAGAAAGACCTGTTTTGAATACTGAAAATGAGGGCATTAAAAAGGCAGTGGAATTGATAAGTTTTGAAAATTTAACTCCCGAAGAACGGACAAATGCTAAAAATAAGGAGGCTGCAAAAATTGTTTTAAGCAAAGAGAGGATAGCAGGTAAGCAGGAAGGAAAACAAGAAGGAAAGCAGGAACGAAGTATTCAAATTGCTAAAAGCCTATTTCAAACACCCTTAACCAATGAAGAAATAGCAAAACATACAGATTTAACTCTCGAACAAATTGAAGAATTAAGAGCAGAATTAAACCAATAATTCTGTTTAATATTGCGTTATAATAATTATAAAAATGAAAAATCTTATAGACGAACTTCGCTGGCGTGGCTTGTTGCATGATGCGATGCCAAACACAGAAGCACAACTTTCAAAAGAAATTACCACAGGTTATATTGGTTTTGACCCAACTGCAAAATCATTGCATATTGGTAATTTTGTGCAAATTATGTTGTTAAAACATCTGCAATTAGCAGGACACAAACCTATTGCCTTAATTGGTGGTGCAACAGGTATGATTGGCGACCCTTCTGGAAAATCATCAGAACGTCAATTTTTATCAGAGGAAAAATTGCAAGAAAATATTACAGGTGTCAAAGCACAATTAGCCAAGTTTTTGGACTTCGATTGTGGTGAAAATTCTGCCGAATTACTCAATAATTATGATTGGTTTAAGGATTTTAATTTGATGCAATTTTTGCGTGATGTTGGTAAACACATTACTGTAAATTACATGATGAGCAAAGATTCTGTAAAAAATCGTATGGAAACAGGCATTTCATTTACAGAATTTTCTTACCAACTTTTTCAGGGCTACGATTTTTATTGGTTATACAAAAATAAAAATTGCAAACTACAAATGGGTGGTTCTGACCAATGGGGCAATATGACAACAGGCACAGAACTCATACGCCGAAAAGATAGTGGTGAGGCTTTTGTGATAACTTCGCCATTATTGACAAAAGCAGATGGCACTAAATTTGGAAAATCGGAGTCTGGCAACGTCTGGCTTGATGCCGAAATGACTTCGCCTTATAAATTTTATCAATTTTGGTTAAATATTGATGACAAAGACATTCCTAAATTATTACGGGCTTTAACTTTATTTAGTCAAGTTGAGATTGAGGAAATGGAAACCGCAAACGCAAACAACCCAAATGCTTTAAAAAGAATTTTGGCGGAAGATTTAACCCGCAGAGTTCACAATGAAACGGCTTTGGAAAATGCACAAAAAGCTTCAAATTTATTGTTTGGAAAAGCTACTTTGGAGAATTTTAAAAATGATTTTGAAAATACAGATGATAACACTTTGGCTGAGGTTTTTGATGGTATTCCACAACTAAATGTAACACAAGAACAATTTGCTGCAATGATGAATACAATAGAATTGGTGGCAACGACAATGGAAATTTCTAAAGGTGATGCCAAAAAAGCCATTCAAAATAACGGAATTAGTGTCAATAAACAAAAAATAACACTAGAACAAGGCTCAACAAAACCAGATTTTAAGTTTTTAAAAGATAAGTATTTGTTGTTGCAAAATGGCAAAAAATATTTTTTAGTGAGTATTTCGGCTTAATTTTAATACTGAAATTTTAATTTGTCATTCTTAGCAAAGTGAAGACTCTGATGCAATATGTCAGATTCTTCACTTTGCTAAAAATTTACGCCATTGTTTATGTCAAAATTGAAATATAATTGAAATAATGGTACCACAAACTGTTGTGCTTAAAGTTAGCAGACAGCATACTTAAGCACAAAAATTTTGCAAATCTTCAGATTCATGGTTGTGTGCTTTGTTATATTTATAACAATATTAGCAACTTAGTAGCTAATACATCAAAAACTATCACTAAAATTGAGTAGTCTATTTATCAGAAAGTGTTGCAAATGATGAAATAAACCAATGAAAAACAGGCTCTAAACCACTGACAAAAACCAATCTTTCATTTCTTCGGGTTTCACTCTTAATACTTTTGACAAAGTTAATCTTACCAAAATATCAGATGCTTCTTGAATAGAAATCTTAGCAACTTCGGCAAATATTTCTACACTAATGCGTTGATTTTGTGCTAAATATCGCATTAAAGTTTGCTCTTTTTCGGTATAAGTAAAAACGGTATCTTGATTTAAACTGCTACCTTGCAATATTTTTCGCATTTCTCTACTTGCTTGTAAACTTTGGTCTGCAACTCGAATATAAGCAACGCCAGTATTTTTTTTGAAATTATAAATTAAGAAAACAGGTTTTATTTCACTTGGCAAAATCTCAAAAACTAAAACAGTTCTATTTGGTGCAACAACAACTTTTGTGAGTGTATAATTTACGGCTGGCTTGCAATAATAATCTATTGCTTTGCGGAGTTCAAATTCATCTTCGTTTGCATACTTCAAACCTGCCAATGTTCCATCATCATCAACACCGATAAACAACTTGCCACCATGCGTATTTGCAAAAGCAACAACTTCTTTCATAATTTTATCAGGGTGATTTGCCTTGCGTTTAAACTCTGTATAAAGTCCCTCGCCTCGAACAGCAATTTGCCTAAGTTCTGCAAAATTCATGTGTATAAATAATAGATATCCTTTATGAAATAGAAAAATTAACCTATTTGTTTTATATTCTCTAAAAATACCTTTTTATCCAAGTTTGCGAGGCTTTGAGAAGACTATTTTCTGACAATGCTTGTTTTGTTTGTATCAAAGTATTAAAAACAATAGTGTCGTGAGTCAATTCATTAGACATTATTTTATCTCTAAAATCTGGTCTTTGTGCAGATTTCCATGTTATTTCGTTAGTATTTAAGTTATTTTCTTGGTAGTTAATTAAAAATCTATCAAATAAATCAACTTGAAGTGTTGCCGAGAGTTGTTTTATAATTTCCACAGACTTATCAATGGAACAGCCACTTGCTGCCTGATAGTTTTCCTCAACTGCCAAGACAATAAAACGGTTGTGTAGAATTTGAAAAGAAGCCTGTAAAGGTTGCTGATGAGTTTCCCAATCTTGCACAAAATTGTGTAAAGTTTCTGTTATGATAATAATTTCAGTTTCGCTAAAACTGCGATTTGCTTGATATGTCCAAAGCCTTGCTTGTGGCGATAAATTTTCAAAAGGTATAAACATGTTAGTAAATATGAAATATTATTTATGAAATAAAATTTTATGTACCAAAATTACTTTAACCGCAGAGTACACAAAGATTACGCAGAGAAAAAGAAAGAAAAAAACTTAAAATTAACTTTTTCTTTGTGTACTCTGCGTAATCTTTGCGAACTCTGCGGTTAAATTTCTCAAATATAATTTATGAAATAATCTAATTACCAAAGTTAAACAAAAAGTTGTATATTTGCAAAAATAATTCCCCATAACAAGCCATGAAATTAAATCTAAATCATTCTGAGAAATTTGAAAGTCGTCATATTGGACTTGATGCTACACAAATTTCCGAAATGTTGGCATTTATCAAAGCTGATAGTGTCGAACAATTAATTCAACAAACAGTGCCTGATGCTATTCGTCTTTCTAAACCTATGGATATTCCTGCGGCAAAATCTGAAAACGAATTTTTGACAGATTTCAAAATTTTGGCACAAAAAAATAAGGTTTTTAAATCTTATATTGGTTTAGGTTATCACCCATGTCTTACACCAACGGTTATTTTACGAAATATTCTCGAAAACCCAGGTTGGTACACAGCTTATACGCCTTATCAAGCTGAAATTGCACAAGGACGTTTGGAGGCTCTTATCAATTTTCAAACCATGATTATTGATTTGACACAAATGGAAATTGCAAATGCTTCACTTCTTGATGAAGCAACAGCCGCAGCCGAAGCCATGACTTTGCTTTATGCAGTAAAAAAAGCAAGTAAAAAAGATGCACACCAATTTTTAGTTTCTCACCAATGTTTGCCCCAAACTATAGAATTATTGAAAACAAGGGCAATTCCATTAGGCATTGAATTGGTAATTACAGATTATAGCAAAATAAATATTACAGATAAAAATATTTTTGGCGTTTTGTTGCAATATCCTTTGGCAAATGGCGAAGTGATAGATTATACAAATTTTATTGCAGCAGCCCACGAGCATGAAGTTCGAGTGGCAGTTGCGGCAGATTTGTTGAGTTTGGCAATTTTGAAAGCACCAGGTGAAATGGGTGCAGACGTTGTTGTGGGAACTTCGCAAAGATTTGGTGTGCCAATGGGTTTTGGTGGCCCTCACGCAGCTTTTTTTGCTACAAAAGATGAATTTAAACGCCAAATGGCAGGTCGTATTATTGGAGTTTCGAGAGATGCACAAGGAAAATCGGCATACAGAATGGCATTGCAAACAAGAGAACAACATATTAAACGTGAAAAAGCAACCTCAAATATCTGTACTGCACAAGTTTTATTGTCAGTAATGGCTGGTATGTTTGGCGTTTATCATGGAGCAGAAGGTATCAAAGCTATTGCAGAAAGAGTGTATGGTTTGACTACTTTATTAGCAAAAGGCTTGTCATCTTTGGGTTACAAAACTGAAAATACAACTTGGTTTGATACCATTACAGTAGCTACAAATAGCACAATTTGCGAAAATTTACGCAAAGCAGCCGAAAATAAAGGCATTAATTTCAGATATGATGCAAATAACTCAAATATAAGTATTTCTTTACACGAGCTAACGACAATTTCTGATATTAATGAAATTTTAGAATTGTTTGCCAATGCAGGAAATTATACCTTAAAATTTGATGTAATAAAAGAAGCAGAAAATACAATTTCTTTGTTGCCTGAAAATTTAGTGCGTACAAGTGCTTATATGACACACCCTGTTTTTAGCAATAACCGTACAGAGCACGAGATGTTGCGTTACATGAAATCATTGGAAAACAAAGATTTATCGATGGTTCATTCGATGATTTCATTAGGCAGTTGCACAATGAAACTCAACGCAACAACAGAAATGATACCTGTTACATGGGCAGAATTTGGAAATATGCACCCATTTGCACCTGCAAATCAAACTTTGGGCTATGCCGAATTATTCCAAAATCTCGAACATTGGTTGTGTGAAGTTACAGGTTTTGATGCAGTTTCTTTGCAGCCAAATTCTGGAGCTCAAGGTGAATATGCAGGTTTAATGACCATTAGGGCTTATCACGAAAGCAGAGGCGACAAAAATCGTAACATTGCTTTAATTCCTTCATCGGCACATGGCACCAATCCTGCATCTGCAATTATGGCAGGCATGAAAGTGGTTGTTACAAAATGTGATGAAAATGGCAACGTAGATTTTGCAGATTTGCAAGCAAAAGCCTTGCAATATAAAGATACTTTGTCGTGTTTAATGGTTACATATCCATCAACACATGGCGTTTTTGAGGAAGCAATTAAAGATATTTGCCAATTAATTCATGATAATGGCGGTTTAGTTTATATGGACGGTGCGAATATGAATGCACAAGTTGGTTTGACAAGTCCAGGAAGTATTGGTGCTGATGTTTGCCACTTAAATTTGCATAAAACTTTTTGTATTCCTCACGGTGGTGGAGGTCCTGGAATGGGGCCTATTGGTGTGAACAACAAACTTGCACCATTTTTACCAACCCACCCAATGCGTAAAACAGGTGGAAATCAAGCAATTACGCCAATTTCAGCAGCCCCATACGGCTCGGCAAGTATTCTTACAATTTCTTACGCATATATTGCCATGATGGGTGCGGAAGGTTTGAAACGTGCAACAGAAATTGCAATTTTGAATGCAAATTATATGAAAGAAAGGCTTTCAAGTCATTATCCAATTCTTTATACAGGCAAAAATGGACGTGCTGCCCACGAAATGATTTTAGATTGTCGTGGATTTAAGGCTTTTGGTGTTGAAGTTGTGGATATTGCAAAAAGATTGATGGACTATAATTTTCATGCTCCTACGGTTTCGTTTCCCGTGGCTGGAACTTTGATGATTGAGCCAACAGAATCTGAATCGAAGGCAGAACTTGACCGTTTTTGTGATGCAATGATTGCCATTCGTCAAGAAATTCAAGAGGTTGCAGATGGAAAATACTCAAAAGAAGATAATGTTTTGGCTCATGCTCCACATACTGCACAAATTTTATTGGCAGATGCATGGACAAGACCTTATAGTCGTGAAAAAGCTGCCTATCCATTGCCTTATGTAAAAGCAAATAAGTTTTTCCCTTCGGTAAGTCGTATTGATGATGCTTTTGGAGATAGAAATCTGGTTTGTTCTTGTATTCCTGTGGAAGATTATATAGAGGCTTAAAATTATAATTTTATAACTTTTGGAAAGTTTTTTACTTTCCAAAAGTTAAAACTAATGTATTATTTTTTCAAAATTTCTCTATATTGATAAAATAATCTGGTTGTGGTTTAAAATGTATGATAAGCTAAATACTTGCACAAATAATTTTGTAGATTACCTTTTTATGTCCATTTTTAACTACATTTGCACCATGGCAATGAGGACAAGTAAACCTGAACATTTGTTTCGCACATAACTACAAAGTTACAAAATTATTGCCTATTTTTTCTATCATACATTTTAAACCATAACCAATTATTTTAACCATATAAACACACCGCACACATAGCTTTTATCTTATTTTTCTATAAGTAATTGGAAAAAATAAATGTACCACAGACTTTAGTCTGTAATCTCTTGATAATCAAAGCATCACAGACTAAAGTCTGTGTTACAACATTATCAATTAATTATTTACTTGTACTTATGTGCAATATATGTGTATTTTTAGGTCATTAAGAAATCTAAAATTTTATTTAGCACAGAATTACAAAATATATTATTTTTTAATTTTATACCTTAAACCTCCATAAAACATTCTACCTTGCACAGTTCCCCAAACTAAGGAAGCATCAAAATAATTGTCGTAAGGATTTTGAGCATTGACAATTAAGTCTGTTTGGCGAAAATCAAAAATATTTTCTACTCCGATATACACGTCAAGACGTTTGCCGAAAGTTTTTGTAATCTGTGTATTCATCAAAAAATAATCTGGTGAATAGTCATTTTTGCGAAATTCCACAGGATTATTTCCTGTATTTGGAATACGTTTTTTGCCAAACCATGTAACCGTATAATCAAAATTCCAAGTTTTGCCGATTTTATAGCCAATATTCATAAAAGCCCTATCTCTTGCCAACAAATATTTTTCTAAAACCTGCCCACTGTATGTCGTTTGTACATCAATTAAACGATATGCTAAACGTAATTCCAAATGTTGTATTGGACTATATGTGAGTTGTGCTTGGAAGGAATTTGAATAAGATTGCCCATTTAAGTTATAAAAAAGCACTTTTTTTGAACTATTATCTAAATCTACAACAACTTGATTTACAAAGTCTGTACGGTAATAATCTAATTCAAGTGTAGCAATATTGCCTGCAACTAAAATGTCTTTTGTCAAATTTACGCCAAAATTCCATGCTTTTTCAGGGTTTAATCCGTATGCCCCATTGTTACTGCTATTTGCATAATTTTGAATTTCTACACTTCTCGAACTCACAAAAACAGCACTATTTTCTGCAAAAATATTTGCAGTTCTTTGTCCACTTCCTGCCGAAAATCGCAAAATATTATTCATATTGATTTCATATCTTGCATGCAAACGAGGTGTAACAATTACGCCAAATAAATTATGATAATCTGTTCGCAAACCTGCCACAAAAGAAAGTTTTGGTGTGGCAGTCCACGTATATTCAAAAAAAGCACCACCTACAATTTCTGTTCTTTTATAATCCTGAAACCTAAAATTTTCGTCATATTTATCATATAAAAAACTCAAACCTGTACGAAATTTGTGATTTGTGTTGTCAATAATAGACTGATAAATTAGATTTGAATAAGCAGTTTGTTGTTTTCCACTATAAACAGTATAACCAAAAGAGGAATTTTGCGAATAGTTTGTAAGTGAAGCCATTAAACCAACACTTTTATACTTTTTGGTAGGAAAAACATAACCAAATTTTCCAAAAGCCTCAAATTTTTCGGTTTTAATTTTGACTTCGTATTTTGGAAATACGTGTCCATTATGTGTTGTATCGGGATTTATTACAGTATTGTCATGGCTACCTTGCCCTGCAAGCCTGTCATCTGTCATGAGTTTTACCCCAAATTGTGCAAAAACTCCCTTGTGATTATCAAATTGCCAACGATTAATTCCGTTAAGTTGAGAACCTGTTGGCATATCAAGAAAACCGTCATGGTTTTCGTCCATTTTTGCATTCCAAAGATTTGTATGTAATAAAATAGACGTTGCCCAATACTTACTAATTTGTTGATTTATATTAAGATTTGCCTCATAACGTCCCCAATCACTTGTATAAGCATTAAAAAACAATCTGTGTTCACTATTTGGCTTATGGTATTCTGTGTTAATTTGTCCTGCAATACTTTCATAACCATTTGCCACCGAGCCAATTCCTTTTGTAACTTGTATGCTTTCTATCCAACTCCCTGGGATAAATGACAAGCCATAATTTGAGGATAAGCCACGCACCGCAGGCAAGTTTTCGGCAGTAATTTGTGTATAAGTACCTGCCAAACCTAACATTTGAATTGTCTTTGCACCTGTAACAGCATCAGCAAAGCTCACATCAACAGAGGGATTTGTTTCAAAACTTTCAGATAAATTGCAACATGCAGCCTTAAAAAGTTCTTTTTCAGTCATCAAATTTGCCTTGATTGGATTTAGAAAATCAATCATAGTACCTGATTTTTCGGCAGTAATCGTATATTCTTGAAGTTCTGTATCATTTTTCAAAACCACACGAATATCCATCATATTTGTCTCTGTAATTGCCAAAGTATCGGATTTCATGCCGACAAAACTAATGACCAATTTTTTATAACTTGGCTCGTGCTGAATTTTAAAAACACCACTTGTGTCTGTTACAGTACCAATAGTTGTGCCTGACCAATGCACAGAAGCACCAATAGCAGGTAAAAAAGTGCCTTTTGAATTGCTTTCCATAACAACGCCTTTAATAAAATGTTGGGCAATAAGGCTTTTATTGCTTAATAAAATTAAGGCAACAAAAATATATTTTAAATATTTTGAGTTCATGAGGTTAAAATTTTGTGTGTGAAATGTAATAATTTGTGTAGTGTGGACTTTAGTCCACATAGCGTAGAATGTGTGGACTAAAGTCCACACTACACAAAAAATCAAATTCTTAACACACGAAAAACCAACCAGAAAGGATTTTTTTGTAAGGAAATTTTGGGAATTAGCCTAATTTTTGAAGAAAAATTAGTAAAAAATCGTACAAATTCAGTTTTATAGCTAAAATTTAAAGGTAAGACAAGCAATAAATCACCAAATAAATCACCAAATAAATTATCACTTATATTATTATTGAAATCAAAATCAAAACTACTTTTAAGGTCATTATTGGTTTTAAAAATCTTTGTTTCGTCTTTGCAACAGCTATTATTTTCTTCTGTGTCTTCTTCTGCATTTGCACCACAAGCACATTTTTCAGCTTCTCCATAAAATTCTATTGATGCCAATTCTGTACCGCAAAAGTGTTTTGAAACACTAATGCCTGTGCTAAATAGCAAGTAAATTATGGTTAGAAATATGGTTATGAATTGCTGCATGTGTAATATATGCGTGTTTGCGTGTAATGTAATTTATTAAAGTTAAGTTCCTTTATTTTCTTCTTTTTGTCATTTTTAGTTTTGCTCAGAATCTGGCGTATTTGACGTAATATTTCAGATTCTTCGCTTTGAATAACAAAATAAATAACACTTGTCAAGTTTTAAAACCTTAACAAGTATTACACAAACTTGACAACATCTTAGAAAAGTTTACTTTCTTTCTTAATAATTGCGGCAACAATAGCCGAAAAACCTGAACCTATAATAGTAGAACCTAAAATAGCTTGTAACATTTTAAGAATAGAATATGAAAAATCTTGTTTTTCTATTTCCTCCATAGATTTTTCCATTTGGTCGGCAGGAACATTAAACTTTTCCAACATTTCTTGGGTCGTATTCATTGTAATTTGTTTAGTTTGTTCAGCCAAATCAGTATCAATAAAGTTGTATAAAGCATACATTAAGGTTGTTTCCATTAACATACCAATCAAACCCATAATAAACATTGCCTTAAAACCTTCTCCAAAAGTCATAAATCCGCCTTGCAAAGTGCGTATGCGTATAGCAAAAAATATAACTAAAATAGCAACTAATAACAACCGAATGCCTGCACCTTTGAAACCAACTAACAGATTAATGTCAATTAAATACATTAATATTGTTAGTGAAATTTGAATAAAACCTAAAATTAATCCGTATTTTATAATTTCTTTAAAAGCATTTTCTTGTGTTTCCATAATTTAAAATTGAGTTTAAAATGAATTTTTGTTATTAATTCAACTCCCTCCCCTTTGGGGAGGGCAGGGGTGGGGCTTTTTTACTTTTTTACAACGACAAACCTTATTTCATGAGTTTCTTTTTGTTCCCAATAATAATCAGCTATTTGTGTTTCATATTGGTATAGAAAATAGAAAATGAAATCTCGAACTTGATAAAATTCTATCAATTCTTTTTCAAAAGTTAGCAATTCTGTAACTCTATATGAAACATTGATTTTGGTGAAAATTTTGTTTGATGCCTTAAAAAATTTAGCCACCAATGAGTTTGCATGAGTAGGAAGTGCTTGAAAAGTTTGGGCAATACTCATGCTTTGCCCTTGTTCAAGGTTTGTAAATTGTGCAATAAATTCTAAGTAAGATTTTGGCAATGGATAACTAAAATTTAATTGATAAGTTGCATTTTGTTGTTGAAAAATAGTTTTTGCAGGACGATGAACCAAATCGTAAAACGTGGCTACATCTGTGTGTGTGTTCACACCTACGGGCTTAAATTCCCAAAAATGTCGCATAAAATTTAGCCAACTTTGAGGCATTGAAGCTATTTTATTGCTAAATTCATGCCATTGATGAAATGTTTTTAAGTCATTAATGCTAATTCTATTATCTTCTACACCATGTTTTTTTAGACGTTGGTACATATCTATATCCTCAAATCCCCAAACTTTAAAATAGGTATCATAACCACCTGCATCTAAAATTTTCTGTTTTGGTGCAACTAAAAGCCCATTTCCAGACACATCACTCACTTGATAATCATAGTTTTGATTAAAATTTAGTTGGTCATGATTTCTGAAACTTTGTGGTAGGTAGTAACATGAATACAAAAATAACTTTTCAGGTGTTATTCTTTCAGCAAAATAAGCCGCAAAATTTGGACTATAAATAATATCGACATCGACAATAATCATGTAATTGCCTTTTGCAGCCACAATACCTAAATTAAGTGCATGAGAACGACACCAAAGCCAGCCTTGTGTATTTGCATGCACATAACGAACTTTTGGGAAATGACTGCACAACTTAGCAACACTTTGCTGCATGATGTCATCACTGCCATAATCTAAAAAGAGTATTTCAAAATCTGTAAAACTCTGATTTTCAATACTTTGCAAGCATCTTTCAACTCTTGCCATATCACGATTGCGATACAAAACGATAAAAGAAAATTGCATAACTAATAAGTATGAAATATGATGTATGAAATATGAAATTAACCGTAATATTATTATGACTTACGCAAAATGAGTAAAAATTTCCTTTTTTTGGTTTTTAGCTATGTATTTTATGTTACTATGTGGTAAAAAAATACTTTAACCACATGGTAATAGCAAGAAAATTAAATATATTTATCTACATAACTTTGCAAACCACCATTACCACCAATTCCAGAGGCTTTAAAATGCCATTCACCAGCAATATTTTGTAACCTTCCAAATTCTACATCTGTTGATTTTGCAAATTCAGCATCTAAATCATATTTGAGAATTTCACGTTTTGTGTCCACGTCAATAATCCTAATATATGCTTCCGACAAACAACCAAAATTATGGCGGCGTACCTCTGCTTCATGAATGGTTACGACAAAAACCAAATCTGTAATTACAGAATTAATCAAATTGAGATTTGCCAATACCATTTCGTCATCATCATCACCAATACCACTACGGTTATCACCTGTGTGTTGCACCGAACTATCAGGAGAACGGAGATTATTATAAAACACAAAATACTCATCTTGGGGCAGCTTTCCGTTACTATTGAGCATAAAAACAGAAGCATCTAAATCGACTTGCATGCCAACTTTAAAGTCCCAACCCAAGCCAATCATAATCTTTTTTAGCGAAGGTTCTTTTTT
>JAYTNF010000075.1:0-8567 GCA_043748455.1 Cytophagales bacterium | reverse complement strand
CGTTAGGAGCTATATATAGCTCCTAACGGAGCAAAATGAGAGATGAGAGCATTTTATACTACCAATATATAGTTCCTAACGGAACAAAAAAAAACACTTTAAAATGGTTTCCCACAAAAAATATCGGAAAACCTGACAAAATAATACAAGTTATAAACAACTATACCATATTTTAAATCTTAACCATGAAAAAAATATTATTTGAAAAAACAGGAAAGCCTGCGGATATTTTACAAGTTGTAGAAACAGAAATTACAGAGCCACAAGCTAACGAAGTACGCATTCGAGTAAAAGCAAGTCCAATAAATCCCTCTGATGTCATGTTTGTGCAAGGTTTGTATGGGTTAAAGCCTGTTTTGCCATCGGGTGCAGGCTTTGAAGGTAGCGGAATTATAGACAAAGTTGGAGAAGGTGTAAATTTGGCTGTTGGTATAAAAGTAAGTTTTATGGGAACTGGTGCATGGGCAGAATATGTATGTGTGCCTCAACAAGCTGTAATTTCATTGCCAGACGAAATTACTTTTGAGGTTGCAGCCCAAACTTTTGTAAACCCTTTTACAGCGTGGGCAATGTTGCACGAATCAGGTTTACAAGCAGGAGATTGGCTTTTATTAACCGCAGGAGGTTCAGCTTTTGCACAATTAGTGATACAATTAGCCGCCGCAAAAGGCATTAAAGTTATATGTACTGTGCGACGTGATGTGCAAAAAGAACAATTATTGGCGTTAGGTGCAACAGCAGTCATTAATACAACGGAGGACTTTTTGCCTAAAAAAGTAAAGCAATTAACAGAGGGAAAATTTGCAACTGCGTGTTTTGACGCAACAGGTGGCGAGTTGGGAAAATTAGCTTTGCAAAGTTTGGCAGACAATGCTACAATGTGGGTTTATGGTTTGTTAAGTCTTGAAGAAACTCCTGTTCATAATGGTTTAATGTTATTTAAAAACTTGACAATCAAGGGTTTCTGGCTAAGCACATGGATTGTAAAAGCCCCAAAAGATGTTCGTAAACAAGCCGCAATAGATGTTATTAATTTGTTAGCAAGCAAAAAATTAGAAATAAAAGTTGATGCAATTTACGCATTGCAAGACTGTATCAAAGCAGTGGCACATTCAGAAAGTGAAGGAAGAACAGGCAAAATATTATTGGTCATGTAATCAAAATTATTCCTTATGTTACAATATAGTCTATTTTTCTTGACCTGTATTTTTGTTTCTTACAATGCAATAAATACAACACATTACAATAAATTGCTTGATTTTTACCAAGTTAGGTTTAAAAAAATAGATTATCTAAACTATAACAAAAACCATGATACAAGTATGGTTAAAATATTGAGTTTAGATAATTCTTTTGTGATTGATATTCGTTATGCAACTGCCGATAATTTCACAAAACAGGTTTTATATGATTGCAATACAGTTTGGTTTCGAAAAAAAGTAGCCTTAGATTTAGTAAAAGCACAGCAGTTTTTTAAAGAAAAAGGTTATTGTATCAAAATTTATGACGGTTATAGACCTATTTCTGTGCAATGGCGGTTGTGGAAAGCCACGCCAAAAAAAGAGTATGTTTCGCACCCTTCAAAAGGCATGCGTATGCACAATAGAGGTGCTGCGGTTGATATGACTTTGGTAGATAAAAATGGAAAGGAACTCAATATGGGAACAGTTTATGATTTTTTTGGAAAAGAGGCACATCTAAATTATCCGCATAATGAGGAAGTTCAAAAAAATCGCAAGCTACTAAAAACAATTATGGAACAATGCGGTTTTAAGGCAATTAGTAAAGAATGGTGGCATTTTGATTATCATGCCATGAAATTTAATGTTTCTGATGCGGCTATGTGTGAATGATGAAATAATATTGATTTTGTAACATAGAATTTAGTCTGTGCTTGTTGATTATCAAGTACTTACGAAAGCACAGGCTAAAGTCCAATGCTACAAAACCTTTACATTGGTACTTACAAAATATCAAAAAGATTATCTATGCCAAGTTGCCTAACTTTGGTAAATCCTTCGCCATAATTGCACCGAATTCCTTGCCCTAAATCTGCTGCCCTTCCTTCTAACATTTTCAAAAATTGAGGTGTTGCAATAAAAGTTTTAACAGTTTCTGTATTACTCGCAGTATTCATTAAATTATCATTTGCAGGATTATAAAACTGTGTATTATAAGCAAAAACGGCTTCTAATTTCTGTTCCCAAAAATCAGAAATATCAACCACAAAATCGGGCTGAATATAGTCAGATTGTATATAATGAAAAAACTGTTTTGTAGTCCATTCCTGTTGCGGTTGTCCTTTTGCACCAAAACTATCATTAAAACTATCATCAAAAGTTTCTATCTTGCGAAGTCCTGCCAAAAAGCAAGCTGTTCTACTCAAATTTGCAGCCTTTGCATGATCAGGGTGTCGGTCTGTAATGGCATTTGCGAGGATAATATCAGGTTGATATTTCCTAATAACTCTAATTACTGCCATTTGGTGAGCTTCGTCATTTTGGAAAAAACCATCTCTAAACTTTAAATTTTCCCGCACACTCAACCCCAAAATTGCGGAGGCTCTTGCAGCTTCTGCATACCTTGTTTCCACTGTGCCATTTGAGCCCAATTCGCCTTGTGTATAATCAATAACCCCAACTTTTTTTCCTTTGGCAACATGGGACAAAATAGTGCCACCACAACTCAATTCTGCATCATCAGGGTGTGCAGCTAATACTAAAATATCTAATTTCATGTTTTACTAATTTAAAATTTAATAATAACAAAATATAAAAACAAATTAGCAATATTATTATCAAAATTACAAAAAAAATCAAATTTAACAATATCATTGTAGTATAGAAAAAAATGTTAATTTTGCTTTTACTAAGCAAAAATTTCATTCGAGTAGCGACAAAATTTAATATTATTGAAACACATATTATATCTATTTATTTCATAACCAATAAAATAACATGGCACACAACCCTTCGGTAGATAAATTTGTATCCTCTATTGGAATAACTTTAGACCGTTTTATTACACAAAAACAAGCAGACTTTTCTTATGCAAAAGGTGAATTATCACAACTTTTAAGAGATATTGCTTTGGCTTCCAAGATTATCAACAAAGAAATCATGAGGTCGGGCTTGATAGGCATTGAAGGACCTGCGGGAGACAAAAATATACAAGGTGAGGAGCAGCAAAAATTAGATATTGTTGCTAATATTCGTTATATTAGGGCTTTAACACGTGGAGGCGAGGTTTGTGCAGTGGTTTCGGAGGAGGAAGATGAGATGATAGACACAGGAAATCACAATGCAAAATATATTGTGGCAATGGATCCCTTAGATGGTTCATCAAATATTGATGTAAATATGCCTGTTGGGACTATTTTCTCTGTTTACCGCCGTAAAACTCCCGTAGGCACACCGCCAACTTTGGAAGATGCTTTGCAAAAAGGTTCTCAACAAGTGGCGGCAGGTTATATTATTTATGGCTCATCTAATATTTTAGTTTACACAACAGGAAAAGGTGTCAATGGATTTACATACGACCATAGCATTGGTGAGTTTATTCTTTCACATACAAATATGACTACGCCTGAAGATGGCAGTATTTTTTCGTATAATGAAGGTAATTTGAATGATTTAAGTCCTGCGATTCAGCAATATGTTGCAGAATGTCGCAGTAAAAAATATACTGCACGTTATATTGGTTCTTTGGTGGCAGATTTTCACCGCAATATGCTAAAAGGTGGCGTGTTTTTCTATACAGGAACTGCAAAAAACCCAAATGGAAAACTTCGTATCATGCACGAATGTAATGCTTTGGCTTTTATTATAGAACAAGCTGGAGGTAAAGCAAGTGATGGCATACAAAGAGTTTTGGATATTCAGCCAACAGATTTGCACCAACGAATTCCGTTTATTATTGGCTCAAATAAAATGGTTGATAGGTTGTTGAGTATGTAAAAGTTTATTTTGCCTAAATAGATTACATCTTTCTAAAAGATGTAATCTATTTAGGCAAAATAAACTGAAATTTATTGAAATAAAAAAAGCCGCTAATTGCGGCTTTAACAAAAATTTTTAAATTTACTACAATCTTTTGTGGGACTTAATGGGTTCGAACCATTGACCCTCTGCTTGTAAGGCAGATGCTCTGAACCAACTGAGCTAAAATCCCTTTTTTTGTTTTTAGTGTTGCAAAGGTAATTATTGTTTTTTAATTTCCAAACAAAACACAAAAAAATATTATTTTTTTGTGTTTTGAAAATCTCTAAAATGTTATATGTAAAGCTAACCTATTAATAATCAAATAGTTAATTTTGTACATCACATTTCATATTTCTTCTAGCCTTTCATTGTTTTTAGAATTAATACGGGCACTTTGCTATGAAAAGTAAGTTTATTGCTGACACTTGTTTTAAATATTTTTTCTAAAAATGTCTTTTCACGTCTTAAAACTGCCATCATATCAGGTTGTTTGCCTGCCATATAATTATCTAAACCTTGTGTTACGCTATTATCTTCCAACAATGTAAAATGTAAATTTTTTACATCTTCATATTGTTTGGCTAATTCCTCTAATTTTTGTTGCTTTACTGTACTTTGTGAAGCATTTGTATTGATATGTAAACAATCTATGCGTGCATGATTAAAATATCCAGCCCATTCTATCAGCTCATCAATGACAATGGTATCTGCTTTTTCAAAATTTGTACCATAAGCAATTAAATCAATTTCCGTTAAAACAGCCTTTTCTGGCACCACCAACATAGGACATTTAACAATATCAACAATACTACCTGCCACCGACCCAAACATGACCTCATTCACACCACTTGTGCCTTTGGTTCCCATAACCACCAAGTCGTAAGCATTATCATCAGTCATTTTTGCAATTTCTTTTGTAATGGCACCGAGTTTAACTAATGTCTGCATTTCAACAGTACCTCCACCAAGTCCATAACTTGTATTGAGATAAGGCTCAACAAAAAACTTAAGTTTTTCTTCTAAGTCGGCTTGTGTGCCTGCCATTTTCTGCTTAATACTTGGTTCATAATCCTCATTTGCAAGCCCAGCCATGATTTCATAACCATGATAGACTGTAACAGTTGCACGCATCAGTTTAGCAATAGCCAAAGCATATTCTAAGGCAATGGCAGAAGCTGGAGAAAAATCAGTAGGTACTAAAATATTTTCTATGCCATGATTGGCTGTTCCTTGTAACATAATTTATATATTTTGGAGTTTTGCAAATTTTCAACTGCTATTTTCATACGCAATTTGCAAAATCTTTGCCTAAATTACTATCAGAGGTCAAAAATATTAAAAAACTAATCTGTCTTGATAATTCTCTGGTAATTGTGTAGTTTTTAGGAAGTAAATAGCAATCACATTTTATATGACTATCTCATAAAATTAGTATCTTGGCTTTATGGACAAAATTATTCTCGGCGTCTGCCTCAAAGTCCTAAAAAAATAGTTTTACAAAAATATTTATTTTTGTAAAACTATTTTTGTGAAAACTGAACAAAACAATTAAAATAAATCAAAAAATAACTATCTTTGATTTATGAAAATATATTCAAATGGCTGAACTAAAAAGTTATATTATTGACGAACTACAAACTCTTTCTGCCCAACAGTTGCAGGAGTTACTTATGTTTTTGGCTTTTTTAAAGTATAAAACAAGTTTTGCAAACACAGCAAACGAAACCGAAAATATAGAAACTAATAACATTTCTATGTTGCAACAACAATTATTATTAGAAAGAGAGCAAGAAATGAAAGAAAAACCCGAAAAACAAATGTCTTGGGCAACTTTAAAACATAAACTTGACGAGAAATATGGAGAATAATGTTTATGATTTATTGATAAACACAGATGTTTATGAAGATATTATTTCGGCTGCTGATTGATATCAAACACAAAGACAAGGTTATGGTAAAATATTCTCTCTAAAATTTCAAGAAGTAGTAAAATTATTGCAAACCAATCCGCATATTTATTAACTTATTTTTCAACATTTTCGCAAGGCTTTAATTCAAAAATTTCCTTATGCTATATTTTATACGGTTCATGAAACAGAAAAAATAGTTAATGTGATTGCTGTTATTCACACAAAAAGAGGAGATGAATTTATTGTAGAAAGACTTAAATTGAATGAATAAATTACTATCTTATAAAATTAGTATCTTTGCTTATTGCCGTTGTTTGTATATTCATAAACAACTTTTATTATACCATAAAACTTGTTTAAAGAAATAACTTTTTTAATTTTATAACGCAAAAACACACAATAAACTATTAAAATTAGCTTTTTAATGTACTTTTGACCTTATATTGGAGTTGTTTGTGAAGACACAAACAACGGCAGGCAGGAAAAACTTTATAAGGTCTAATTACTTTTTATTTTTTTGGTTTTTTTTTGGTTTATCTTCTTTAAGCATTTTTTTATAGCCTTCTTTTAATTGCTTTTTTACCTCTGGTAATTCTTTTACTTGTTCTAAATTTTCAGGTAATTTGCTTGTATTTTGTTTTACGATTTTTCTTACTTCTTTACCAACATCATGATGTGTTTGTTCTAAATTTTGCTGCCCTGTAATATTTTTACTTTTAATTCTTTCCTCTGTTTGAGTAATACGAAATAAATTTGCAGCCAATTCAGCCCTGTCCATACTTTCCATAAGCATCTCTTTTCTAACATTTCTCTTAGCAGCCAACTTCCAATTTTCCATATTATACATTCCTAAATAACCTGCATTCATAAATTTTCCATAATCTGTAACATTGGCTTTTTTTGCTATTGATGCCAATGATTTGTTACCTTCTATAATTTCTTCTCTGATTAACATTCTGTCTAATTCATCATTGTTGTGTAAATACAATTCAAATTTACGAGTTTGCTCAACAAAATATAATTGACACTCTGCTACTTCTCGTTTTTTAGGGTCACCATTCATTGTAATTAAATAACAAGCAAATCTTGTTAATTTAAAATCTTGTATTTGTACACCGTTTATTTCTCTCAAAATAGCAATAATATTTTCATAATGTGGAATGTTTAGAGAAACAAAAGCCTTAGTAGCTCTACCTAAAACAGTTTCAAAAGATTTTAAAGAAGCATAGCCAAGCATCTTTGACAAGTCTGATGCCCACCAATAGATAATGCCATTTTCATTTTTAAAATCCTCAAATGTTAGGATTTCGCTATGGATTTCGCCACTTAGGTTCGTTAATTCATTCATCATAATAGCTATTTACAGTGGTTTTAAGATAAGTAATAAGACAGATTTAAAGTTATATTTTGTACCACAGACTTTAGTCTGTGAGGTTTTGATAATCAACACTTTACAGACTAAAGTCTGTTATACATTTATTTTATCCTATTGCTTACAACAAAAGTACATTATTTATTTAATTTTTCAAAAGAACCAACAGGTTTTACCTTAAAAAGATTACATCCCCAGAATGTAATCTTTTTAATTTTCCTTGCTATCTTTACGCCATAAACCCTAAAAACTTTCTAAGTTTTAGCTTAAAAAAATTATGAACAAACTCATTCTCGGCGACTGCCTCGAAGTCCTCAAAAAAATTGACTCCGAAACCATAGATTTAATTTATATAGACCCGCCGTTTTTCTCAAACCGTACTTATGAAGTAATTTGGGGAGATAAAGGCGAAGTGCGTAGCTTTGAAGATAGATTTTCGGGTGGCATCGAGCATTATATTGGCTGGCTCAAAGAAAGAATACAAGAATTACACAGAATTTTGAAACCAACAGGAAGTATTTTTGTGCATTGTGATTATCACGCAAACGCAGAAATCAAGATTTCTATTATGAATAAAACTTTTGGTGCAAATAATTTTCTCGGCGAAATTGCATGGCAACGCCATAATTCCCACAATGACGCAAAGAAAAAATTAGCAGTTTTGAAAGATACAATTTGGTATTATTCAAAATCTGAAAATAGCACTTACAACCCTATTTATACGGAACTTAGCGAAAGTTATAAAGCTAATTTCTACAAATATAGAGATGAAAAAGGCATTTATAGATTAGGTGATTTGTCAAAACCTGACAATAAAGGCTATCGTTACGAATACAAAGGCTATTCTTTCCCTGCAAATGGGTGGCGTTGTCCATTAGAAACTATGGAAAAACTTGATGCGGAAGGATTATTATATTTTCCAAAAATTAAGACGGGTAGAATTGCTGTAAAACGATATTTAGATGCCTCAAAAGGCAATTTATTAGGCGATATGTGGACTGATAAAGATTTGCAAGATATGACTATTGAGGAATTTAATCTAACTTTCAATAGAGAAGAAATGGGTGATTTGTGGGAAGATATACAAAATATTCAAGGTGCATCAAAAGAAAAAATAGGTTATCCAACCCAAAAACCCGAAAAATTATTGGAGAGAATTATCAAAATGGCAAGCAATGAAAATGACGTAATTTTAGACTGTTTTATGGGTGGCGGAACTACGATTGCAGTTGCCGACAAATTAAATAGAAACTGGATAGGCATCGACCAAAGTGTAAATGCAGTAAAAGTTACAGAATTTAGGCT
>JAYTNF010000074.1:0-5035 GCA_043748455.1 Cytophagales bacterium | reverse complement strand
AAAGTATTTTTAGCATCTGCTGCAATAAGTTTTGTAAGGTCAGGAATTGCACCTTCATATTTTTCTTGCATGAGCCGAATGGCAGCCCTATTTGCTATGGCTTCAGTTAATTTTGGGCTAATATTAATAGCTTCACTATAATCTATGATAGCACCCGCAAAATCTCCCATGTCTTGTTTTGTCAAACCACGCTGAAAAAACGCATTGGCATCACCAGAATTAGCTTTAACAAAGGCTGTCAAATCCTCAATAGATTCTGTAAACATCATTGCATTACGTCTTAACATGCCTCGTGCCAATAATGCTGCACGAAATTTTGGGTTAATAGTCAAAACCTTATCATAATCTTCCAAAGCCTTATCATATTTTTTTGCAGCTTCGGCTATTTTTGCCCTATTAAAATAAACAACTTCATTATTCGCATCAAGTTTTATGTATTCATTATAACTTTTTACAGCTTTGGTATAGTCTTTCAAACCATAATAACAGTTACCAACATTAAAATAATAAGTAGCCTGATACTTTTTGCTGGTCAATAAAGCCTGTTGATAATCTTTAATTGCTTCCTCATATCTACCTAATTTTTCTAAGGTTGTACCTCTATTATTGTATGCACCGCCAAGTTTATCGCTAATTTTTAGGGCTTGGTTGTAATATTTTAGAGCTTCTTCGTATTTTCCTTCCTTAAAAGCATCTACACCTTTTTGAAAAATAGGCTCTGCTCTTTTTATGTCTTCTTTTTGAGCAAAACTTGTCTGCCAAAAAATAAATGAGGATAATACAAATAAAAACAAAAATTTTATTTGATGTGTTACTTTAAATTTCATATTAGTATATAGTAAAATTTATAATGTAAAAATTTATAATTTAATTGCAATTTAATGAGATTGTAACCCAAAACAATTTTCTATAAAATAATTTAGATTGTATGTAGCATAGACTTTAGTCCAATGCTATTAAGCTAAGAAATTGTTTTTTTGCCCTGTAAGGGCTGTATATTGGTAGAAAATGTTAACCCAACCCCACATTTTTTGCACCGTAGGTGCTAAACAATGGCGTGGTATAGCACCTACGGTGCAAAATAAATTAGTTGGTGCATACTTTCTACCAATATATAGCCCTTACAGGGCAAAAGAGGCATTTTATAATTATTTCTTAGCTTAATAGTATTGGACTTTAGTTTATGCATAAACATCATCATAGACATCATGCATAAACTAAATTTTATGCTACAGTTTTTCTACAATTACTTTTTGCAATAATCTTATAACTTCCTATAACTCTGCTTGAATAGTTTTGTCATCAGATTTATAGGGTTTGTACTGGTCTAAAATCTATTCAATAGCACTATGATTGCCGAATTATTATTCTTGTAAATATTTGATAATCAATAATTTAATTTCATATTTACAAAGATAACTTTGCAGACCATAAAAGATGTATGGAGTAGAAAAAGCTCAATATATTTTGATAAAAGTTTCACGGTTCATCAAAAACAGGAAAAATATCAATTATTTCTAATCAAATTCAAATTCATTTTTTTAGGATTTCATAGCTTGCTAAACTATTTTTGTAATAAAATTAAGACAAACAATAATGAAAATCCGAATACAAAAATCATTTCTTAGCCTATTATTATACTTTGTTTGCAACAATGTATTTGCACAAGATACCCTAAAACTTACTTTACAAAAAGCAGATAGTTTGTTGATAACCAATAACTTATCTTTAATTGCCAATCAATATAATATTGATATGGCGAAAGCACAAATCATACAAGCCAAATTATTTGTAAATCCTGAGTTTTATTTTGAAGGAAATTTGTATAATCCAAAAGAAAATAAGCCCTTAGATATTTATAGAATGGCGGGCGGAACAAGTGAGAAAATTCTTACAATTTCCAAAACTTTTCGCATTGCAGGACAACGTAATAAGGAAATTCAGTTGGCAGAAACAGCAACAAAAATGACTGAACAACAATTCTATGATTTGGCAAGAACTCTAAAATACCAACTTCGACAAAGTTTTTATGGCTTGTTATACCTTCGAAAAGCTATAAATTCAGTAGATAAACAACTTGCTTTGCTTGACGAAACCTTAGATGCTTACAAAGTTCAGTATGAAAAAGGCAATGTTTCGTTAAAAGATTACACAAGATTACAAGCTACTTTTTTCCAACTTTATAACGACAGAACTAATTTAATGCAGGAAACTTATAGCCACGCAAAAGTAATAAAAACCTTAGTAGTAACAGAAAACCCTGTAAGTGTATTGCTTTCCGAAAAAGAAATTGGTATGTATTCCTTAACAAAAATAAATCTCAAAAGATTACAAGATTCTGCCTTTGCAAACCGACCAGATTTAAAAACTGTAAAATTGCAAATTCAGTATAACGAAATGAATAAAAAATTGCAAAAAAGTTTGGCAACACCTGACCTAAAACTTGGCATAACTTACGACCAATCAGGGAGTTATGTCAATGATTACACAGGTTTTACGATAAGTTCACAACTTCCATTTTTTAACAGAAATCAAGGAAATATACAAATGGCAGAAATTGCAGTAAAACAGTCGCAAGTAAATTTACAACATATAGAATTGCTAATTAAAAATGAATTGACTGAAAATTATAACCAAGTTGTGCAGATTGAAAACGAATATCAAAAAACAGAAAGTAGTTTTCAACAACAATTAGAGTTAATGAATAAAGGTTTATTGGAAAATTATACAAAAAATAATATTTCCTTACTCGAATTTACAGATTTATTTGAGGCATATAATACGGCAATTATTCAATTAAATATACTTCGTTCTAAAAGAATTTCGGCTTACGAAGAACTCAATTATTTGACAGGAACAGAACTTTTTAAATAAAAAATGTAGCATAGACTTTAGTCGGGGACGCCTAGTCTGTGCATTATTCATATAGGTAAGCACAGACTAAAGTCTATGTTACAAAACAAAAAAAATTATGAAAAACCTACTTTATACTTTTCTAACTCTCTGTTTATTAAGCTCTTGCAATAAAGAAGCTACAAAACCAGAAACAACAGAAACGCAAAATTTTGCTCTTTCTGATACGATGTTGCAACGTATTGCTATGGAAACGGCAACAATGCAAAAAGTAAAATATATAATGAATTTGAATGGAAAAGTTATTGCAGACGAAAGCAAAATGATAGAAGTTTTTCCCTTAGTTGGTGGAAATGTTACTTCTGTTACTGTCGAACTTGGTGATTATGTCGAGAAAAATCAAATTTTGGCTGTCATTCGAAGCGGAGAAACTGCGGATTTGGAAAGGCAACTTATTGATGCAGAAAGTGATTTAATTGTGGCAAAGAAAAACCAAAAAGTACAAGAAGATTTGTTTAGTAGCCGTTTGAGTTCTGAAAGAGATGTACTTTCTGCAACTGAACAAGTGAAAAAAGCAGAAGCAGAACTTAATCGTGTGCGTGAAATTTATAAAATTTATAATATTAGCAGCAGTTCGGAATATGTAGTAAAAGCACCTATTTCGGGTTTTGTTATCGAGAAAAACATTAATCGGGATATGACTTTACGGTCTGATAAATCGGATAATATTTTTACTATTGCTGAAATTAATGAAGTTTGGATAACCGCAAATGTTTATGAAAGTGAAATTTCTAAAATTAAATTAGGTATGGAAACAGAAATTCACGTATTGAGTTATCCCGATAAAGTTTTTAAAGGTAAGGTTGATAAAATTTTCAATGTGCTTGACCCAATTTCTAAAACAATGAAAATTCGTATTAAATTGCCAAATGTAGATTATGCTTTAAAGCCTGAAATGGTGGCAACGGTCAAAATTTTTGCCGAAGAAGAACGTCAAGCTATTGCTGTACCTACAAACTCAATTATTTTTGATAAAAGTTTACATTACGTGGTTATCTATAAAAATGCGAAAGAACTCGAAGTTCGTGAGGTGGAAATTGACAAAACAACTAATGGAACTACCTATTTGAAAAGTGGCGTGAATGTTGGCGAAAAAGTGATTAGCAAAAATCAGTTATTTATTTATGATGCTTTGACCGAAAAAGGGTAATAATATAGATATGAAATATTATGTATGAAATATGAAATATGGTTTTTTAACACATATAAAATTTCATATTTCATACATAATATTTCATAATTGCTTGCTAATCCAACATCAACCTTGTAAACAAAATATGCTTAAATTTTCGCAAAATAGCAATAATTTTGAGTAAATCTTCTTTGTTTAAACTGTCATATTGTTGAGAAATGCAATATTCTTTGCCTTCCATTGTTATAAATTTCCAAGTAGCACCAACAACTTCTATTCCATACAAAGGCTTGTTATTTTTATTTTTTTGTTGTGCAATAAGAAAAGCCTCTAAAAGTTGTGCCATCGAATCTCCCGAAGGATTTTTATTAGGTTTATATTCTTGA
Organism: Cytophagales bacterium; assembly: GCA_043748455.1. Taxonomy (GTDB): domain Bacteria; phylum Bacteroidota; class Bacteroidia; order Cytophagales; family Thermoflexibacteraceae; genus JAAFKA01. The sequence continues at coordinate 604 of JAYTNF010000074.1, read as the reverse complement.
AAATGAAAATAAGGATGGCTAAACACATCTAAAATTCCTTTTGCTACCATAAAATCAGACTTTACAACAAGTTTTGTTCCCTCTACGGTTGCCGAAATCATTTTATCAAAAAAAGTAACAATACCATTTCCGCCCACCAAATACCCCAAATCAATAATATGTGTAATAAACTTCATTTTTAAATCTTCTTCACTCCAACCAGCCAACTGTTCCTGTGCATCAAAAAGTTTACGGTCAAAGTTAGTTTGTTCAACCATATCAAGTTTAGGTATATCTACATCGAGCCACTCTTTCATCAGTGGTGTATAATAAGTAGCAATTCTTTTGAGTTTGAATAGCAAAATCAAATCTCCTTCTTTATATTGTTTGCCCTTTATTTCGTCTTCGTCAGTAAATTTTTTGCGTGCCATAATAGTAATTATGAAATATTATTTGTGAAATATGAAATTTACTTATTTTATAATTAAATCATAAAACAAGTGTTTGATTATTTAAAATTTAGCATTTACACTTTACAACTATTTTTCTTAATCTAACATCAACCTTGTAAATAAAATATGCTTAAATTTTCGCAAAATAGCAATAATTTTGAGTAAATCTTCTT
>JAYTNF010000073.1:0-6317 GCA_043748455.1 Cytophagales bacterium | reverse complement strand
GGTCTGCACACGCATAAGCATCACGCACATATAGACGTTTTCCGTTTAAAGATGCTGTAACTTTTTGTAATAAACTGTCAAATTGTGCTGAAGAAATAGGTTGATTAATATCTCCCCACCAAACCGTATTTTCTGTGGTTGCATCTTTTACCACAAATTTGTCTTTTGGAGACCTGCCCGTAAATTTGCCCGTATCACACATTAAAGCACCTGTATCAGTCAAAACACCTTCGTTATTACGGATAGCATGTTCTACTAAAGCTGGTACAGAAAGTTGATAAAACAACTCGGAAGGCACAATACCTAATTTTGCTAATGCTGCTTTTGCTTGTTCTGTTTGCATATTATTTTGGATATTTTATGTGTGGTTATTGGTTTTTATACCGCAAATTTAGTGTTTTTTTAAAAAATATGTAACATTTTCATTATTTTTTAAAATATGTTAAAAATAGTAAATAAACCTAATAAAATATCAACTTTGGCTAACATTTTTTAATTTTTAGATTTCTATTGCACTCATATATTGATAACGACATTGCTAATTTATTTAGTCTTCCATGTCAGAAGGTAAAATCTTTTGTAATTCTCTATGTGCTGCCGATTTAAAATACAGGTAATTGCAGGCTTTGTAAGCAAGACCAGCTTTTTTATATGATTCTACACGATAGGCAAAAATTCCTAACGCAAAATGATATTTTGCCAACTCTTTTTTACTTATATATGACAAATGTAATAACTTATCAAACATCTCAAAAGCATCTTCTTGTTTATCTGGATTTCGGCTTAATATAAGGGCTTTGTAAAACATCGCTTGATGATGGTCAGATTTTGTAGCCAACATTTTATCCGCTAATTGAATTAACTTGTCATATTGACCTGCCTCAAGATATATTTTTAACAAGTCATTTTCAAGTTTTTCTACTGATTTTAGCATTTTTGTTCCCTTTAAGCCTGCCTCCATTTGTTCAATAACAACAGTTTTGTCTCCCTGAGAATCCATAATTTTTGCAGCCAAAGCATTAGCTCCATTATGGTCAGGATTTTGTCGCAGAATCTCATCTAAAACATCTTTACTTCTTTCAAGTTCATGAATTTGATAATAAGCATAAGCTATGTTATATATATAGGACTCATGTAATGGTGCCATTCGTGATTTATAAGGTTCAAAAGCAGCTTTTTCATAAATATTTTCTGCATATTCATATTGATGCAATTTATAAAGTGTGAAATACATTTCGTAATAAAACCTTGCTAATTTGGCAACAGGAGTTTTACTCTTTTTGTTATTTATAGGATTTGGGCGTATTTCCATTTTTGCCTGAGTACTTTCTGGAGAATGAGCATTATTTTCTGGAATAGCCGAAATATTATAGGTTTGTTGAAAAAGTTTTTCACCCATTTCTACTGCCACACTATCAGGGTGCAGATTTTCTATTTTTGCAATGGTTTTTACCAAATATTCTTTTGCCTCTTTATAACGACCATGTAAGTTTTTATGCTTTGCTTGGAAATACAAATAATTTTCATTTTCAATACCAAAAGCCTTTGCTTCGGCCAAGTGATGCTCCGCCTCTCTCATTTTACCTTGTTTATCTAATAAATTTATGATTACTAGCTTGATAATAAATCGGCGAGCAACTTTTTCTTCATATTTATAAGCTAAGGTATAATCTTTAACAGCCTCTTCAAGACGATTTTTTGCATAATGCAAATAACCAAGCAATAAATAGGCGTTGGTATAATCTTCTCGCAATTCTATAACCCTTTGAAAACTGTAAGATGCCTTGTCAAAATTTTTTAACTTAATGTAACAACGTCCTCTTTCATATAAAATTGCGTGATTTGTTGGGTCTTTGACAGCAGCTTTATCAAAAAAAATGGAGGCTTCGTGATATTTTTTAAGCCGCATAAACTTTTCGGCAGATTGATATAATTGATACGCCTCCATTTCTGCTTGGGCATAAGCATTATACACCATTGCAAAAAATAAAAAATGGAAGAAATAAAGAAATAAGTAAATATGTTTCATAATTTTTATTTTGAATTAAGTAATATTTTTGCAAAAATACAACAAAAAGCTAATAAGTTTTTTAGTATTTTTGCCAATTATAAAATGAAAAATGAAACGACAAGAAAATATATTACAGTTTACAGCTATTGTTTTTGCCATAATTTTAGCAAATTTGTGGGCAAGCAAATTGTTTTTTAGGGTTGATTTAACAGAAGAAAAACGATATTCCGTTGCAAATACTACCAAAAATCTATTGCAAAATTTGGAAGATGTTGTAACAATTCAAGTTTTTTTAGAAGGAGATTTAAACTCCGACTTTAAAAGATTACGTAATGCGGTTCAAGAAAATATTGAGGAGTTTAGAATTTATGGAGGCAATAACATACAATACCAATTCATTAATCCCGATGATGCAAGCTCTGAAAAAGAACGTAATGCTTTTTATCAACAGTTGGTTGAAAAAGGCTTGCAACCAACCAATTTATATGACAATATTGATGGCAAAAAAATACAAAAAATCATATTTCCTTACGCCTTAATTTCTTATCAAGGCAAGGAAACTTCTGTGCTATTACTCAAAGGAAATATTGCTTCATCTGCAAAAGAAAAATTAAACCAATCTGTCGAAGCCATTGAATATGAACTCATTTCGGCAATAAAAAACCTAACAAAAGCTCAAAAACAATCTATTGCATTTATTAATGGGCATGATGAACTCAGTGAGCTACAAACTTCTGATTTAACAGAAACTTTAGCTAAAAGTTATTTAATTGACAGAGTTAATTTAAGTAACACTAATTTAGATGGTTATGATGCTGTAATTGTTGCACAACCTAAAAAATCTTACACAGATATTGAAAAATACAGACTCGACCAATTTATCATGAAAGGTGGCAAAGCATTGTTCTTTATAGATGCCGTACAACTCAATCTTGATAGTATTCCGTTAGGTGGTGCTTATTGTTTTGGCTATGATTTAGGGGTTGATGATTTATTATTTCGTTATGGAGTTCGTATCAATCAGGATTTAATGCAAGATTTATTAATGCAACAAATTTTAGTAAATGTTGGACGTTTTGGCAATGAGGCAAATTTACAACCCATTCCATTTCCTTACCATATTTTGTTTAATAAATTTGCAAATCACCCAACAGTTAAAAATCTCAATGCCATTTCAGCACGTTTAGTCAGCACTATTGACACAGTAAAAGCAGATAAAGTCAGAAAAACACCATTATTATTTGGCAGTCAATACATGCGTGTGCGGAAAATGCCAAATTTGGTAACTTTTGAAGAACTTAAAGCAGATTTAGACCAAAATATGTATCAGCAAAAGTTTTTGCCAATTTTATATTTATTAGAAGGCGAATTTACTTCGATGTATAAAAATAGAACTGCACCTGATAATTCACAAGTCAAAAAAGAAAGTGTGAAAAATAAAATTATTGTATGTAGTGATGGTGATTTGATTAGCAATGACATCAATAAAAAGACAAAACAGCCTTTTCCCTTAGGTTTTGACCAAATTACAGGACAAACTTATGGCAATAAGGAGTTGGTGCAAAATTTATTGACCTATTTACTTGACGAACAACTTGATGGAGAGAATAATAAAGGTATGATTTCTGTTCGTAGCAAAGAAATTGCTTTGCGTCCCCTAGACGAAATTCGAATTAAAGAAGATAAAACATTATGGCAGATTTTAAATATTGTGATACCAATTTTATTAGTTTTAGGTTTCGGAATTGCAAGATATTATTGGAGGTTGAAAAAATATGGAAAGAAAATTTAAAAATTGTTTCTAAAAGTTTGCAGATTAAAAAATAAATACTACCTTTGTAATCTAAAATAAATAAGGGATTTTAGCTCAGTTGGTTCAGAGCATCTGCCTTACAAGCAGAGGGTCAATGGTTCGAACCCATTAAGTCCCACAAATTTATAAGTAATGTACAAAAAAGCAACTCAAATTATTGAGTTGCTTTTTTGTTTTTGTAGCATAGACTTTAGTCTGTGCTTTAAAACTATCTATAACAAAAAAACCTTTTGAAAAGCAAATAACTTTCCAAAAGGTTTAAAAGCGAAGTGATTTCATAGCTGGTTAGCTATATTCTTAGTATTGGTATTGGTAAACTTTCAATTTGTCTTTCAATTCATGCCTTGCAATGTGTATCCTGTTTTTTACTGTTCCAATTGGAAGTTTCAACTTTTCAGCAATTTCATGGTATTTAAAACCTCTAAAATACATGATAAAAGGCACACTATAAGTATCATCTACATTTTTGATAGCATTATCTATATCTTGCATTGTAAACGAGGCTAATGCTTGATTTTGTGTAACATTTCCGTGAGAATTGATAAAATGCAAATTTTCTGTGGTATCAATAAAGGTATTACGGCGCATCATGCGTTGGTAATTTGTAATAAATGTGTTGCGCATGATTGTATAAAGCCACGCTTTTAAGTTTGTACCGTCATTAAACTTATCACGATTTGTGTAGGCTTTTAACATGGTTTCTTGTAGCAAGTCATTTGCATCTTCAACATCTCTTGTTAATTTCATGGCAAATGGTTTTAAAGCTACTGTCATTTTACTTAGGCTGGAACTAAATTCTGTATGTGTCATAAGTCCTTTGTTTAGGATTTGTTATGCACAAACATAGATAATATTAAACAAATAAAAAAAATATTGTTCACTTATTTTTCAATAAAGTTAAACAAAATTATTTTAAATTTTATTTTTCTTAAAATCATAACTATTTGTTAATAACATAGCATTTTGTTTAACAAATAATCATAAAAAATCAACATAAGTTAAACAAAAAATTAACCTATTTTTGGGTAAAAATAGACATTTTTATTTTTTTGTTTATTATAACAAACTAAACACTAAACAAAATTAATTTATTGCAGATTAAACTCATATATAAAACCTATAAACACTTGATTAAAATTATTTGTATATTTTATTTTTTGTCATTCTGAGTGGGGCTGCCACCAGCAAAGAATGACAAAAAATAAATATCCTTACCAAAACTATGCAAATTTTAACACAAAATTTTGTTTGTCTTGCTTAGTTCTAAAAAAAACTAACCCAATTTGAAATAAATCTATTGTAACACTAACTTTGCTATGCTGTTGAATTTCACGCCATGCTTTTGTCATTTCTGATGACCAATAAATATCATCAAATACAAAAACAGTATCTTCATGTAACTTAGTCAAACAAAGATTAAAATAATCCATAGTAGGTTGGTAACGGTGGTTGGCATCAAAAAACACAAAATCTATTCTCGATAATTTTGCAAGTTCTTGGCTCAAAGTTGTGTCAATATTGCCAACAATAAGCTGAATTTGTTTGGCTGTTTGCGGCGAAAGTTCAATAATTTCACGAGCTTTTTTTGCTATTTCTGGACAACCTTCAAAAGTATAAATTTTAGCAGCATTGGTTGCCGAAAAACCCATATATAAAGTATTAATTCCAAGGGAAGTTCCTAATTCAATAATAGTTTTAGGCTGAAAAAAATCTATTAGCTTGAATACTAATTGGCTTGTATAAGGTTGAGAAACACTGCGTTGAGCAATATCGCTAATCATGCGTTGCGTAAATTGATTAAGTGGTGCAATATCAGCCTGAGAGTTGTTTTGAATGGGTTGTTTATTCTTTGCACCAGCACCAAAATCTCTAACCATAATTTTTGTGGTATCAGTCAATAAATCTGCCCGAATATCCTCAATAGTATCAAAATCATAATACCATTTGTCTGTTGAGATAATTTCTGTAAAAAGCTGATACACAAAAGGCGAATGTAAACCATGAGCATTGCCTGCTTTAAAAAAATATAGAATGTATTGTAACAATGTGTGCATAAATAGTTCAAAGTTTTTTGATGTTAAAATCTGTAGCATAGACTTTAGTCCAATGCTATTAAGCTAAGAAATTCCAAATAAGCCCGTTAGGGCTGTTATCTTACGGTTCGTCGATACGATAGAAAAAGTGCATCTACTCCATAAAAACCCCTTTAGGGGTGCTATCTATGTCACCCCTAAAGGGGTTTTTGGACTACATTCAATCTTTTGCTACAAAGATGTCAGTCCTAACGGACTTAGAAAAATGTAATTGCTTGATTATCAATAATTATAAAATGTCAATTTTACTTCCTTAGTTTAATAGCACAAACTAAAGTCCAATGCTATTAAGCTAAGAAAGTTAAATTGTACTATTACTAATTAATTGATTATCAAGTAATTATGTTTTTAAAGTTCCGTTAGGAACGACATATTTATAGCAAAAAATAGCACCGACTCC
>JAYTNF010000072.1:0-1911 GCA_043748455.1 Cytophagales bacterium | reverse complement strand
ACCCTAAAAAAACTTAATACAATTACTGATGAAGGCTACATCAATAAAATTAGACTTAATTTAGAGAAAATTAAATGGCATAAATATGAATTAAGTGCTAAAAAAGTTGTTGTAAATATTCCAGATTTTAGAGTGTATTATTTTGAAAATCAACATATTATAAATTCTATGCGTGTTGTAGTTGGTAAAAAATTATCGCCAACTCCTATTTTTAGTGATACCTTGGAATATGTTGTTTTTAACCCTACTTGGGGAGTTCCTTACAGCATAGCAAGCAAAGAAATGCTTTATAAATTGAGACGTAATGTCAATTATTTAGCTAATAATGGTTATGTTCTTCATGCAAACTCAACAAAAACTATGGTAGATTCAAAAAAAGTGAATTGGTTTAAGGTTACAGAAAACAATTTCCCTTATTCTATTATGCAAAAATCAGGAAAAGATAATAGTTTAGGAAAAATTAAGTTTTTATTTCCAAATAACTTTCATGTGTATTTGCATGATACACCTGAACAAAAACTTTTTTTACGTGCCAAACGTGCATATAGTCATGGCTGTGTACGTCTGCAATGTCCAGAAACTATGGCTTTTTATGTATTGAAAGGAGTTAAGAATTGGGATAAAAAGCATATTTCTGAATCCTTAGCAAAAAATACAATTCAACATATTGCTTTACCAACAAGCAACCAAATACCTATATATATTAGTTATCAAACGGCATGGCTAAATTCAGTAGGGCAATTACACGTGCGAGAAGATATTTATAATTATGATAAAGAACATCTTGAACTTTTTTTGAGGTAAATAAACTTTAGCATTTATAATTAGGTTTTCTGCATAAAAATTATTTTAGCTACATAGACAATAGCAAACATAGCTTTTATTTTTCTATGTATTTATGCTGTATTTTTAATCTTTTAGTTCTTTTAGCAAGTTTGGTTTATCAATTTTACGTTGTTTATAAATTAAATAGGCAATCGTTAAAGCCACTGCTGTTTCAGCAGCAGCAATAATCATCACAAAAAGGCTAAATATTTGCCCATTTAATTGCACATCATAACGACTAAATGCCACCAAGTTGATATTTGCAGCATTAAAAAGGAGTTCTATGCCCATTAAAATTGCAATAATATGTTTTTGGCTCAATATAATTGCAAAACTAATGCAAAATAGAAAAGATGATAGATACAAAAAATAATCTATTGGAATCACAAATATGAATTATGAAATATGAATTATGAAATATGAATTATGAAATATGAAATATGAAATATGAAATATGAATTATGAATTATGAAATATGAATTATTTTAGGTGCCCAAATAACTAAAAATTAAGCACTAAAAATTAAACTTTGTTATCTAATAAAATGGCTTGTTGCAGAGCCACACTTTTGTTCATTTTTTTATCCAAAGTCATGTCAATTCTTCCCACACAAATTCCTGCCCAACCTACTTGATTAACAATAACTTGACTGCCATCAGGGCTAAGAAAAGTCATTGGTTTTTCTAATAATGTATGTGTGTGTCCACCAATAATCAAATCTATTCCATCGACACTTTTTGCAAGTACTTGGTCAGAAACCAATTTCGGGTCATCATATCTATATCCTAAATGTGAAAGACAAATAATCATATTGCATTGTTTTGATTTCAGTTCTTGCACCATTTCTTTAGCTATTTCTATGGGGTTACTATGCACCATATCACCATATAATTTTTTAGGCACAAGTCCTGCAACATCTATCCCAATTCCAAAGACTCCTATTTTAAACTTTCCTTTTTGAAAAATAGTACAAGGTTTTGTTGAATCCTTCAATATTGTTTTTGAAAAATCATAATTGGCAACCAGCATTTGAAATTTTGCGTGAGGCTGCTGTTTCAAAAACCCTTCTAAGCCTAAATCAAAATC
>JAYTNF010000071.1:0-2438 GCA_043748455.1 Cytophagales bacterium | reverse complement strand
AAAACCTTAACCAAGTAACAGCAGTTTCAGAGTTGCAACCATAAAATTTAATCTTTATTATGCGTGATACTATTTTTTATTCAAAAAAAACATTAAAATTGAAAGGTAAAATAGTTGATTTGACTCACCCAATTGTGATGGGTATTTTGAATATTACTCCTGATTCATTTTATGATGGTGGCAAATACCATTCTCAAGCCCAAATACTTAGGCATGTTGAAAAAATGTTGTCAGAAGGTGCAACAATTATTGATATTGGTGGCTATTCTTCACGTCCACAAGCCGAAGATGTAGCTGAAAAAGAGGAGAAAAAACGTATTTTATTTGCAATTCACACCATTCTCAAAGCATTTCCAGATACACTAATTTCTATTGATAGTTTTCGTGCTACTATTGTTGAAACTGCAATTTTAGAAGGTGCTTGCCTAATAAATGATATTTCTGGTGGTGCTATTGACGAAAAAATGTTTGAAATTGTAGCACGTTTGCAAGTACCTTACATACTTACACACACACGAGGTACACCTCAAACAATGAGTAATTTGACAGATTATGAAAATATTGTTGCTGATTTATTTACCTATTTTCACCAAAAAGTGGCAGCATTGCGAAAACTTGGGGTAGAAGATATTATTGTTGATTTAGGTTTTGGATTTGCAAAAACAAGAGAACAGAATTTTTTATTGCTAAAAAAATTAGCTATATTTAGATTATTAAATTTGCCGTTATTGGTTGGAATTTCTCGCAAATCCATGATTTGGAAAACATTAGCTATTACTCCCGAAGAGGCTCTAAATGGCACAACAGCTTTGCATGCTCTGGCTTTAGCAAATGGTGCATCTATTTTGCGAGTTCATGATGTAAAAGAAGCCATGCAGACTATAAAGTTAGTAGAAAGTATGAATGAATAACAAAATAAATAAACTTTAAAATTTGGTTGAGAGTAAACATGATACTTTAAATAGTTTGACAAGTTGCATATAAGTCATATTTGTAACCCTATTTTATAACATAAAACTTTACAATGTGTTGGTTTAATTGTATATTTGCAGCCTGAAATAAAAACACTCGAAACCAAAAACACAATGAGTAAAACTTATGACCTCAAAGTAAAAGAAGTTATCCATGAAACTTCTGATGCTGTTACAATAGTTCTGAAAAATCCTCTTTTCTCTCGTATAAAATACCAATCTGGACAGTTTTTGACCTTAATTTTAACAATTAATGGCGAAAAAGTCCGCCGTTCTTACTCTCTAAGTTCATCGCCAACGGTTGATGAATGTATGGCAATTTCTGTCAAGAAGTTAGAAAATGGACTTGCCTCTAATTTTATTTATAATACTATAAAAGCTGGAGATAAAATAGATTTTCTTGAGCCAATGGGACATTTTGTTGTTGAGCCAAGCAAAAGCAACAAACGTCATGTGGTTTTGTTTGCAACAGGTAGTGGAATTACACCATTAATGTCTATGACAAAAACCATTTTGGCAGGAGAACCTAATAGTGTTGTTTCTTTGGTTTATGGCAATCGCAATGAAAATAGCATTATTTTTAAGCAACAGTTAGAAAGTTTGGTAGCTAAATATGTAGGCAGATTTCAAGTAGTTCATGTACTTAGTCAGCCTTCAAATACTTGGAATGGTTTTAAAGGACGTATAGATAAAGTACTGACTGTCAATGCTTTAAACTTGCTTCCAAAGTGGGAAAAATCTGAAACAGAATATTATCTATGCGGTATTGAAGGCATGATGCACGAAGTCCAAGAAGGGTTTAAAGTTCTGAATATACCCAAAGATAAAATTTTTAGAGAAAGTTTTACACACACAGAAACAGAAGACCAAAAACAAGCAAAAACATCTTTGGCAACAACGTTGATAAAACAAGAAGTTACGATTTTGTTAGACGGACAAACCTATAAAGTAGTTGTTGAGCCCAAAGCTACAATTTTAGAGGCTGCTTTAAATGCAGGAATTGACATGCCTTATTCGTGCCAAAGTGGTTTGTGTACTGCATGCAGAGGAAAATGCACCGAAGGGAAAATCAAAATGGACGACTGCGATGGACTTTCTGAGAAAGAAATTCAACAAGGTTTTGTGCTTACGTGTATGTCGCATCCTGTTAGTGCTGATGTAGTTGTAGAAATTGGTTAAAATCTTATTAAAGTATATTTTAAGGTCATTATAAAATTAGGTAATTTTGGGTAATGTTAATTTTTTGTTGATAGGAATTGATTAATAACCTGTTACTCAAAGATTGACATTCCCTGTTTTTTATAATGCTTTCCACACTAAAACTATTTTAACCACATAGATAAGTAATAAGACAGATTTAAAGTATATTTTGTACCACAGACTTTAGTCCAATGCTATTAAGCTAAGAAAGTTAAATTGCAATATTGCTAATTACTTGATTATCAATTAATTATATTTTTTTAGTTC
>JAYTNF010000070.1:0-6080 GCA_043748455.1 Cytophagales bacterium | reverse complement strand
ATATGAAATATGAAATTAACTTATTGATTATCAAATCATTAATCTAACATTTCATATTTCATATTTCACATCTCATATTTATTTCGCAGTAGCTTTTATTTGAACTTCATTACAAACTGATTTATAATAATGTTGTGTAAGTATGGTTTCCACCGCCAATTTTCGGTCATTTAGGTCTGCAATATTTGCTATTTTAGTTTCCTTAATTGTTGCATCACCCACTGGTTCTTCCATGTAATTAATATCTCCGTTTGCTGTCCATTTATAATATTTTTCGCCAATAACAATCATTTTTTCATTGTTAGGAAACATAAAACCAATAGGATTTAGCTCTGTAATATAACTTCTTCCACTTGGAATTGTGGTTTTCATGATAAAATCTTGGGAATTATTTTCTACTGTTAATTCACAAATACACGAAACTTTAGTTTTCTCATCTTCAATTTGTGTTACAACATATTGCACAATTTTCCATTCTCCTGCTATTTTTTTATACGTTAATGACACATTTTCGTAGCCTTTTGACCAGATTTGTCCACCTCTTTTATTTTCATATTTTACGCCATAAACCACCACACCAATATTGCCACTGATATACATTTTATCAATATTATCCAATACATAATTAACTGCTAAACCTTCTGTGGTTGTTAATTTGTCTAAAAAACCTGCAAAACCCTTATAATCACTATACAAAATGTTCATTTTACCTGTCAAATCAAAACTGACTAATGTAGAAATAACATCAGGTGCAACATGCTTTAATACTTTTGTTACATCTTTATTTTTCTCGATATTTGCGTATGCATCAATAAATTCATTGAATTTTAGCTTTAACGCAGCCACTTCTGGTGCATTAACCGCAGTTTTTCCTGCCGCAGGTGGTTGCGTTTTACCTTCTTTTGGCGTAACTTTCTGTGCATAACTTTGTGTTATTAATAAGCTACAAAGAACTATTAATGGAAATTTGATACTATTTTTCATGATATTTGTTGTTGTTTGAGTTATTTTGCTAATTATATTGTTTTCATAAAATAAAAGTCCATTAAATATTAAATTTAACAGACTTTTATTAACAATGTATTCACCTAATTAAATTAATTTACATAATTTTTTAAGCATAAGCCACTGCTTCCATAAAAATTTCGCCACGCTTAACTTTTTCTTTGTTATTGACATACCATTCAAATTCATGGCGAAAATGTCGAATAGCACTTGCAACAGGCCAGGCTGCTGCCTCACCCAACGGACAAATGGTATTTCCTTCTATTTTTTTAGCAACATCAACCAATAAATCAATATCACGCATATTGCCTTCGCCTTTTATAAGTCGGTGCAAAACTTTTTCCATCCAACCTGTTCCCTCACGACAAGGTGAACATTGTCCACAAGACTCGTGATGATAGAAACGGGTAAAATTCCACAAATTTTTAACTACTGAAACCGTTTCGTCCATAGCAATAAAACCACCCGAACCCAACATTGTGCCTGTAATAAAACCACCATCAGACAAAGATTCGTAAGTCATGAGGCGAGGCTCACCTTTTGCAGTTTTCAGAATCAGCTCTGTTGGTAGAATGGGTACAGAAGACCCACCTGCAACAACAGCCTTCAAACGATGTCCATCTCTAATACCACCACAATATTCATCAGAATAAATAAACTCTTCAACAGGAACCCCCAATTCGATTTCATAAACTCCACGTTTTTTAACATGACCACAAGCCGAAATTAATTTTGTACCTGTACTTTTGCCAACACCAATTTTGGCATATTCATCACCACCGTTATTAACTATCCAAGCTGTTGCGGCAATAGTTTCGACGTTATTTACTACTGTTGGCTGTTGATAAAGTCCTTTTACCGCAGGAAACGGTGGTTTGTTACGTGGATTTCCTCGTTTCCCCTCCAAAGATTCGAGCAGTGCTGTTTCTTCCCCACATATATATGCTCCACCACCTGGGTGAACATATAAGTCTAATGAATAATCTGTACCTAAGATATTTTTACCTAAAAAACCTTTTGCGTATGCTTCTTTTATTGCTTGTTCCAAAATTTGTATCACATACAACATTTCGCCACGCACATAAATATAAGAGGTATTTGCACCAAGTGCATAACTTCCAATAATCATGCCCTCGATGAGTGAGTGCGGCGTATTTGCCATCAGATAACGGTCTTTGAAAGTACCAGGCTCACTTTCGTCAGCATTACAAACCAAATATCGAGGAGCAGTTTTTTTGTCAATAAAGCTCCATTTCATACCTGCGGGAAACCCTGCACCACCTCGCCCACGAAGTCCTGATTTTTTTACTTCCTCTGTAACTTCGTCAGGAGTCATGGTTTTTAATGCTTTTTCTACTGCCGAATAACCGCCATGTTTGCGATAAACCTCGAAAGTTTTTATATTTGGTACGTTAATATGTTCTGTTAAGATTTTGATGCCCATAATTAGATAAATAAAAATAAATATATTTTATGCAAATTATAAAGATTTTGAGAATAGAAAAAGTTTTGGTTAAATAAAAATAAAATTTTATCTTATTTGTTATCTAATCTATATGATAACTTAGTATCTTTGCTTATCTACAAAAACATAAAAAAATATGATAAAAATACCAACAATGGCAGAAATGTCAGCCAATAACGAAACTCCTGAAGTCTTATTTTGGGTAGGTTGTGCGGGTTCTTTTGATGACCGTTACAAAAAAGTTACGGCTGCTTTTGTAAAAATACTTGCCCACACCAACACCAAATTTGCGGTTCTTGGCACAGAAGAATCTTGTACTGGTGACCCTGCAAAACGTGAAGGCAACGAATTTCTGTTTCAAATGCAAGCAAATGCAAATATTCAAGTGCTAAATGGCTATGCAATTAAGAAAATTGTTACAGCTTGCCCACATTGTTTCAATACCTTAAAAAATGAATATCCTGCTTTGGGTGGAAATTATGAGGTTTTGCACCATTCGCAATATTTGCAACAACTGATTGATGCAGGAAAAGTACGGTTGAAAGATGGTGGCGAATTTAAAGGAAAACGCATCACTTTTCATGATTCTTGCTATTTAGGACGTGCAAATGATGTGTATGAAGCACCAAGAGAGGTTATTGCAGCCTTAGATATGGAATTGGTCGAGATGAAAAGGTCAAAAGCAAAAGGTTTGTGTTGTGGTGCAGGTGGTGGTCAAATGTTTAAAGAAGCCGAGCATGGCAACAAAGAAGTAAACATAGAACGAACAGAAGAGGCATTGCAAACTAATGCGAAGATTGTGGCTGTTGGTTGTCCTTTTTGCATGACCATGTTATCTGATGGCATGAAAAATAAAAATAGAGAAAGTGAAGTAAAAATATATGATTTGGCAGAATTGGTTGCACAGTCGTTGTAGTAAATATAAAATATGATGTATGAAATTAACTTACTGATTACCAGATAGTTAAAATTGTATTCATATCATTGTATTCAGTTTTTAGGAAATTAAACATTTTACACATTAAAATTTACGAATATGAATTTTAGCTATGAAATACAAGAAAATGCCTTATTTATCACTGCTGACGGTGATTTATTAGGTTTGCAAAATGATGTGAAAGTGTTAGATTATATCAATCAAGACCTTGCTGAAACTGTTATTTATTGTATCATTGATATTTCAAATATCAACTACATGAATAGTTCTGGGTTGAGTATGTTGATTCGTATTCTTACAAAATTTAGAAATCGTGATGGAGATGTGGCATTAGTAAATCCATCTGACTCTGTTCGTAAATTATTGGTTATCACTAAGTTAAATGCTATTTTTACCATTGCAACAAGCAAAGAGGAAGCCTTAGAACTTATTAAAGACAGTAAACAAACCGAAGTTAAGAGTTTTGTTTAGTCATTTTACTTGTTATTTCCAATTTTTGAAAATCTGAGAAATAAACAATAATCATAATGTTTAGCTATAAAAATTATGATTATTGCCTCTTAAAACCTACTGTGTTACTGTTCCCGCAGTTCCATAAAAACCATTGCCATTTATATAAGGAGCTTCGGCAGTGATATGATAATGATAAATACCATTTGGATAATCTGCCGTTGCGTGTGTATGTCCGTGATAAATATCTAAACTGCTATTGGCAACCGTTGCACCATTTTCAACAGTGCCATAAACAGGAAATCCATCTAACATAAAGCCCATTAAAGCATCTTTCCCTTTCAAGCTCGTAAGCCACAACGGTTCAACGTGATAATGATACTGACTTGTAGCTGTTGGGTGTCCGTTATATTGGTCAAAAGAATTAATTTCACTTGTCAAAGCCTGATTATTAGGACCTGCATATTGGTTGTACAAAGGTACACCGTTTATGGCAACTCCCATAGCACCTAATGGTGTAGCTGCATGAGTGGTTGCAACAGTTGGATTTTTTGGAATTTTGAAAGTCATAGAAAATGAAGCAATTTTATTGGGGTTTTTTGCCCAAGCAGCATTTGTGCCGTTGTAATCTTCATAAAGTGTTGTAGCCCACTGAGTTCCCAAATAATAGGGACTTTTATGTTCGGGCAATCCTGTAGATTTAATAACAATAAAATTGCCTTCCTCTATAATACTTGTTGCACCATATATCTTTTTGTAAATTGCCAAAGGGTCAGCAGTAGTTGTAACGATGCCTGTTCCCGAAAGAACCATTGTATTTAGACCCGAAGTTTGGTTAGCATTTACTGTAACGTTTCCACTATATATAATAGCAGATGTGGGCGCAAAAGTAATCGTAATCAGTTGCGTGCCTGTATTTGCAGCAATAGTTCCGTTAAAAGTAGCACTAAAACCTGTTGGCAAAGTCAAACTACTCACCGTTAAATCTGTGTTGCCTGTGTTTGCAATCGTCAAAGTTTTTGTTGCATTTTTGCCAACTTCCACATTTCCAAAAGCCAAACTGCCACTTAAAGCAATAATTCTTGTAGGGGTTGCCACCGAAGTGCCTGTTAAAGTTACGCTTGTCATGCCACTATCTGCATTGGAATTAATGGTAATTGTGCCATTAAAATTGCCAACTGTTGTGGGTGCAAAAGTTATGGCAACATCAATACTTGCATCTGCCAAAATAGTTCCACCTGTATAATTTGCAGAATAACCTGCTGGAATTATTAAGCTATTAATTGTTAAATTTGCGTTACCCGTATTTTTAATCGTAAAAGCTTTTTGTAAGGTTTTGTTAATTTCCAAACTTCCAAACTCTAATTGTGAAGGCAATAAAGCAATAACTTTTGTAGGTGCTAAGGTGCCATTTCCTGAAATTGCCAGCGTATTTGTACCCAAATTATGATTTGCCGAAACGCTAACAGTGCCACTAAAAGCAATAGCTTGTGTAGGTTTAAAGGTTACAACAACAAGTTGTGTAGCATTTGGGGCAATAGTTCCGCTAAAAGCACCGCTAAATCCAGTCGGAAAAGTGATGCTACTCACCACCAAATCCGTATTTCCCGTGTTAATAATTGAAAGCATTTTTTGAGAACTTTCGCCAACCGTAAGAGTTCCAAAATTCAAATCTCCGGTAATATTAATAGATTTTACAACCTGAAAACCTGTTCCGGTAAGATTTATAGTATTTGTACCCGAAGTTTGATTTCCGTTTACTGTAATTATGTCATTAAAAGCACCCACAGCAGTCGGCGTAAAGGTAATTACAACATCTTGATAACCTTTTGCAGCAATAGTTCCACTAAAAGTAGCACTATAACCACTTGGTAAAGTCAAATTACTAACCATTAAAGGTGCAGTTCCAGTGTTATTAATCGTCAATGTTCTGGTAGCAGTTTTGCCAACATCAACAGTTCCAAAACTTAAATCTCCGCTTAAAGCAATGATACGAGTTTGGGGAATTTCGTCTTTTTGACTGCAAAAAGACATCACAACTGATAAGATTGTAAATAAAAATAAGGCTAAAAATCTAGATAATCTAATCATAAAATAGAAGTTTAAAAGTGATATACAAATTTTGGTAGTGGTAAAAAATGTATGATAACTTAAATAGTTTAAAATCAATACTTTATGGCACACAGATAACATAGATTTTACGGATAATCACAGACAAATTAC
>JAYTNF010000069.1:0-9832 GCA_043748455.1 Cytophagales bacterium | reverse complement strand
TAAAAATATTGATTACTATTATTACATTTATATTACATAAACATTTTGAGTAATATATTGACGATTTATAGTACAAGTACTACGCAACTTACATTATGTATCCTTTATTAGACTTCTTTCTAGCATTTTTGTCATTCTTATTTTACGAAGAATATGATGTAACATACCAGATTTTTCGTAAAATAAGAATGACAAAGCTGTATTTTAATATCAAAAATGACTTTTTATAGCAGTTTATTGCACTACAATTTTACGTCTTATCGCAGTTTCATTATAAAAAATGGTGATAAAGTATGTACCAGTAGTTGTAGGTATAGAAATAGCTACTGTCTTCCAACCAGGTACTGTACTTTCGGGTGTCAAATACCAACAAGAAGTAGCAGAGCTACAACCTTGTCGTGGTGGACTTGGTGAAGCTGGAGTAAGAATTGGAATTTCAAAGTCTGAATTAAATAAAATTCGACCTGCTGGCTGTGCCAATATTGGCATTGCTGCAAAAAGCAATAAAAAACAAATTGATATTAGTTTTTTGTTTTGATAAATATAAAGTAAGTAATTAGACATAATTTATTTCTGATGTATAATAAGAAAAAATAATTGCTTTTTTTAGTAACGGTATTTTTAATATTAGGTTATAATTTTTTCATATATTTAGACATCTTTTATGAATTTTATGACAAGTGTAATATATTTACATAATAATTATATTTATTGATATTATTAATACTATTTTGATAACATAATAAGTAATTTTAAATTGTAAGTTCTAACCTTTAATTTTTTTAATTATCAATTAGATGTGGCTAAATTAATATTACTTATTGCTAATACTAAATAATTATTTGTACCACAATTTCGTTTTTTAACTAAACCAATTTAAACTTAACTTGTATTTTTTGTATCTTTGTATCATAATTATGTCCTAATTATGTTTTAGTTGTAAAAATAATTGTAAAACTATAATAAACTATGATTAAAAACGCATTAGTGCTATTGTTATTTTGGTGTAGTTTTTCTGCAAATGCTTCTTATTTGCTTTTGTCGATGGACGAAACCCAAAAAAACCACCTCAAAGCATACGGAATTACTTATTGGGTAATTAATCAAGAAGTTGAGGCAGAATGGCTTTTAAACTATCGTGGAGGTAGCTTTTTATTCAAATACACACAAAAATTTGAGAATGAACTGGTAGTTCGTGGAGTGAGTTATGAAGTTATTTCTGATGCTCAAGCAGTTGCTATCAAAAATGAAATCGGTAGTCCCTCAGCAAATATGGACGTAATGAAATTAGAAGTTGCTCCTAAAATTGCAGTTTATTCACCAAAAACAAAGCAGCCTTGGGACGATGCCGTAACAATGGTGCTTACTTACGCCGAAATTCCGTATACTGTGGTTTTTGATGATGAAGTTTTGGGTGAGGATTTACCGAAATATGATTGGTTACACTTGCATCACGAGGATTTTACTGGTCAATATGGCAAGTTTTTTCGCAGTTATTCAGGCGAAAAATGGTATAGAGAACAGCAAAAAGAAGCAGAAGACATGGCAAAAAAACATGGCTTTCAGAAGGTTTCACAACTAAAATTAGGGGTAGTTAAAAAAATTAGAGATTTTTGTGCAGGTGGTGGTTTTGTTTTTGCAATGTGTTCAGCAACAGATACTTATGACATTGCCTTAGCGGCAGATGGTGCAGACATTTGTGAGTCTATGTATGATGGAGATGCCGCAGACCCAACTGCACAAAGTAAACTAAATTTCAATAATTGCTTTGCATTTAAAGATTTCAAACTCAAACCAGACCCTTATGAGTATGAATATTCAACGATTGATAATCAATATCAAGAACGAGGTTTGGGAGAAAGTAATGATTTTTTCAAATTATTTCAGTTTTCTGCAAAATGGGATCCAATTCCAACAATGCTCACACAATGTCATGTAAACCAAATTAAAGGTTTTATGGGACAAACAACTGCTTTTAAAAAGAAATTGATAAAATCAGAAGTGATTATTTTGGGAGAAACAAAATCTGCTGACGAAGCTCGTTATATGCACGGCACTTTTGGCAAAGGAACTTGGACTTTTTATGGAGGACATGACCCAGAAGATTATCAACATCATGTAGGAGAGGAGCCAACAGACTTAAATTTACACCCAACTTCACCAGGTTATCGTTTAATTTTGAATAATATTTTGTTTCCTGCTGCTAAAAAGAAGAAGCAAAAAACATAACAATTATAAATAATTACGGTTTGTAGCATAGACTTTAGTCTGTGCTTTAATTAGCTGGTTTTCAACACATTACACAGACTAAACTATGCTACAGACCGTAATAACTTTTAATATGAATTTACTTAGTACTCAAAAAATTAATACTTATCTGTTTTAAACTTTATTGTTTTTTCGGTTTTATTGCCTAATTTATCTTCGGCAAAAATAGTGATAGCATACACTTTGTTTTTCTCAAATCCACGTATCATACCTTCATAAATTCTTGGTTTTTCACCATTAATTGCAAAACGAATTTCATCAAAACCTGTTTGCAAATCTGTTGCAGCCAAAAATAATGTTGCGTAAGAAGGATAAACAGGCAATTTTTCGTCTGATTTGGTTTTGCTATTGGCTGTTGGTGGATAATCTTCCCATGAGTTTGGAGAAATACTAAAATTGACAAAAATATCAGGTGGTTTGTTATCAACAATAAACACAAAACTACTCACATTTCTATTATTTACATTGTCATAACCAAAATAATTGACAATGTGTTTTCCTGTTTCTGGAATTGTAAATGGCTGATTATAAAGAGTTTCGTCATTATTACCATCAACGCTATATGATATTTTTTGCAATCCCGACTCTGGGTCAAAAGCTGTGAGTTTTATACGAGTTTGTGGGGTAACATAAATCGTATCTCCTTTCTGAAATTTCGGTTCAAGATATTGAAAACTCAATGTAGGTCCTGTTAAATCAACATAAACTGTACTTACATTGTGTTTATATTCGTCAAAACGTGCATTTCTATTGCCTGCACCTTCGTTTTCCATATTATCTAAGGCATAATAACGAATAATGTGATTTCCTGATTTGCTTGGCAGATAAAAAGGTTCGTTATATTCTTTATATTCGCCACCATCAACAGAATATAAAGTTTTTTTAATCCCTGCTTTATTATCAACGGCAGTCAATTTTAGTTTTGTTCTGCCCGAAAAATATACTTGTTCTCCCACAATAAACCTATCTCCCAGCACATCTGCCGACATAATTGGGGCTGTTCTATCTAAATAAAACTCAAAACTTTTTGCAGTTTCTTGATTTGCAACATTGTCTGTAGAATAATAAGAAAGTGTATGGTCTCCATCTTTTAATTGTTCTAAGGGAATTATCATGCCTTTGCCATATTCATTCCATTTGCCATCATCAATTCTATAAAATGTGTTGGCAACTCCCGAAAGCTTATCTGAAAAAGTAAGATAAATTTTGGTACTCAATGAGATAATTTTTTCCTTTGCCACTCCCACAACATTATGATAGGTGTCTGGACTGTTTAAATCTACTGTAAAATTACGCACATGAGCCTTTTCTGCATTACCCACATTATCAACTGCATAATATAGAAAATTTTGTTCTCCTTCTTGGTCAAAAGTTATATTGCCATTATATGTAACATAATTAGCTTTATTTGATGACTGAAAAAGTGTTTTCACTCCCGACATTTCATCTCTTGTAGCCAAAGAAACTGTTAAACCTTTGCCATAATATTGCACGCCATTACGATTATAACGTGGTGCAGCCAAAAAATTACTATTACTTTCTGGAGTTACTCCATCTGCATAAACCACAAAATTTTCTGAAACATGATGCAGGCCGTCAATATGTCTAAGATAATGCTTGCCATGTCCGTCCAAATAAATGGGTTTTAACTCCGTTTTTTTAACATCATCTTCCTTTTCTTCTCTACCAAGTTGTGTAGGAGTTTGGTCGGGTTTATGAGAAACATAAATGTATAATGGAAGTTCTGCTTGTTGATAATAACGATTTAAACTGTCAGTATATGCACCTTTTTCATGATTCTCTTGAATTTGTGCATATAAAAAATTGCATGATACCAAAAAGGTTAGCTGCATAACGATTTTTGTAAACTTTGTAAAATAGTTCATGATTATAATTTTGTAATAATAAAGTTGTATGTTAGTAAAAAATAATGTTGTAAAAGGAGGTTTTAAGAAGTAAAGATAGTTATAAAGAATAAAAAACGTCATGAATTGAAACTTTTTTGCAAATAAAAAGTTATTCCTACTTGTCAATGGTTTATAATTCCAATGCTGTGTAAAAATAACTTTTTGCACTTAAAATATTTTTAAATCCTTACAAATGTATCACTTCGCCATAAGCCATAGCAGCAGCTTCCATAATTGCCTCGGACATGGTTGGGTGTGGGTGAACAGATTTAATAATTTCGTGTCCCGTTGTTTCCAAATTACGAGCCACAACAGCTTCTGCAATCATTTCTGTAACATTTGCACCAATCATGTGACAGCCTAACCATTCGCCATATTTGGCATCAAAAATTACTTTTACAAAACCTTCTTTTGCACCTGCAGCACTTGCTTTGCCCGATGCTGAGAATGGAAATTTACCAACTTTTATTTCATAACCTGCTTCTTTTGCTTGTTTTTCAGTCATACCAACAGAGGCAATTTCTGGACTGCAATAGGTACAACCTGGGATATTTCCGTAATTTAATGGGCTTGGGTGATGTCCTGTAATTTTTTCTACGCAAATAATACCTTCCGCAGATGCCACGTGAGCCAATGCTTGACCTTTTACAATATCGCCAATAGCATAAACATTTGGAATATTTGTGCGGTAAAAATCATCGACTAAAACTTTGCCTTTGTCCGTTGCAACTCCAACGGTTTCCAAACCTAAACCTTCCAAATTTGTTTGCATTCCAACCGCCGACAATACAATATCGCACTCAATAACTGTTGTAATACTGCCTGTTTTTACTGTAACTTTGCAACCTTCGCCACTTGTATCCACAGATTCCACACTTGAATTTGTCATGACAGACATTCCCGATTTCTTAAATTCTTTTTCTAATTGTTTTGAAACTTCCTCGTCTTCCAAAGGTACAATGTTTGGTAAATATTCAACCACTGTAACTTTTGTACCAATAGAGTTATAAATATAGGCAAATTCAACACCAATAGCACCAGAACCCATAATGAGCATAGATTTTGGTTGTGTTTCAAGTACCATTGCTTTGCGATAACCTATAATTTTTTTGTTATCAATTTTGATATTTGGCAATTCTCTTGCACGTCCACCTGTTGCCAAAATAATGTGATTAGCTTCATAAATAGTTTCTTTTCCTGCTGCATCTGTAACAGAAACTTGTTTGCCCGAAACCAATTTACCAAAACCCATCAATTTCTCAATTTTATTTTTCTTGAATAAAAACTCAATGCCTTTACTCATATTGCCAGCCACTCCTCTACTACGTGCAATCATGGCAGGAAAATCCATAGAAAAACTATCTACTTTAATTCCATAATCTTTTGCGTGTTTGAAATAGTCGTAAATTTGTGCGGATTTTAACAAGGCTTTTGTAGGAATACAGCCCCAATTTAGGCAAATTCCGCCGAGTTCTTCTTTTTCTACTACGGCTACTTTTAATCCAAGTTGTGAAGCACGAATGGCAGCTACATAGCCTCCAGGTCCTGAGCCAATGACAATTAAATCGAATTTTGACATAAAATAATTTTGTTGATGGTTTATTGCAACAAATTTACTAAGAAATTATGAATATTAGCAATAGAATATTGTATAAATTAATCTTTATGCTTAGTTTTGCTATCTTAATTTTTATAATTCACAATTTAATAAAATTTTATCATGGGAAAAGGTGATATCAAATCTCGCAAAGGCAAGATTTCTAATGGTTCATACGGTAATTCACGTAGAAGAGCAGACAATCAAAAAAATGTGTTTTCTTTGGAACCAGCAAAAAAAGTAGAAACTAAAAAATAGTTTTTATGTAAGTGTTAGGTACGTTGTCAATGGTGCTTTTCGCACCTTGACAATCGTATGCTAAAAATTATAGCAGCCTTGTTTCCAAAATCCACTTAAATTTCCGAAGAATGGCAATAATTTGCATTAAATCGGCTTTGTTGGTGCAATTATAGGCTTGTGAAACACAATAAGTACGGTTTTCCATGACATAAAATTCCCATTCTCTACCCCAAACCGTACAACCATACAAAGGTTTGCCATTTTTATTGGTATCTTGGGCAATTAAAAAACCCTCTAATAATTGTCCTGTAACATCGCCTTTGGGTTCTTTAATTTTTTTATATTCTTGAAAGTAAAAATACGGAGTTTTGGGATGTTCTAAGATACCAGCCGCAATCATCATATCTGCACGTACTTTAAGAAAATAATTATCAACGGTAGCCTCTATTGTGCTTTCATAATAAGTTTTATAGCTTTTTGTTTCTCTCAAATGACCTAAACGTATAATAAAAGCTATTAAATTCATTTTTAACATTTCTTCATTCCAACCTGATATTGCCTCTGGCATACCTCTATAAGTATCTTCAAACATAGCAGACTCCCAATCTGTCAATTCAGTTGTTGTATTTGTCCATTCCTCCATTAACGGATGTTTATCATTACCAACATTACGTTCTAAACCAAACATTTCTATAAGATTTGCTTCGGAATATGATTTTACTTTCTTTGCCATAATTGAAATCGTTTGTAATTTTCTTGTAATTACTTTTCATTTTCACAAAGATATAAAAACTAACATAAACTTTCTATCACAAATACAATAAATTTCTACTACTTTTGCATCAAATCAATAACCAATAAATTATGCAAACCATCTCAAAAATTCCAAAAACTCCCACAGGTACAAAAATATCATGCAAAGGTTGGGTGCAAGAAGCAGCTTTGCGTATGCTTTTAAACAATCTTGATGCAGAAGTTGCCGAAAGACCAGAAGAACTTATTGTTTATGGTGGAACAGGAAAAGCTGCACGCAATTTTGAATCTTTTGAATTGATTATCAAGGCTTTACGTGATTTGGAAGAAACTGAAACCTTAATGATTCAGTCAGGCAAACCTGTTGCAATTTTGCCAACTCATAAAAATGCACCAAGAGTAATTATTTCTAATTCGATGTTAGTTCCCAAATGGGCAACATGGGAAAATTTTAGAGAACTTGAAGCAAAAGGACTAACCATGTACGGACAAATGACCGCAGGCTCGTGGATTTACATAGGCTCGCAGGGAATTGTGCAAGGTACTTACGAAACTTATGCAGAAGTTGCACGCCAACATTTTGGTGGCTCTTTGAAAAACACTTTAAATGTAACCGCAGGACTTGGTGGCATGGGAGGTGCACAACCTTTGTCAATTACCATGAATGAAGGAGTTTGTTTGGCTGCCGAAGTTGAGGAATGGAGAATAGATAAAAGGTTGCAAACCAGATACTTAGACGAAAAATATTACGATATTGACACAGCTATTGACAAAGCATTACAGTATAAAAAAGAGGGAAAAGCCTTGTCTATTGGTGTGGTTTGCAATGCAGTTGATTTATTGGAAAAACTGTTGCAACGCAATATTATTCCTGATACTTTAACTGACCAAACTTCTGCTCATGATGCCTTAGTGGGTTATTTTCCTGAAAATTTGAGTGTCGACCAAGCCAAAAGTTTAAGAGAAAGTAATGCACCAGATTATATAGAAAGGTCATTGGACACAATGGCGCATCATGTAAGATTGATGTTAGACATGAAACAAAAAGGTTGTATTGTCTTTGATTATGGTAATAATTTGCGTGGGCAAGCCAAAGACAAACGTCATGTAGAAAATGCTTTTGATTTCCCTGGTTTTGTGCCTGCTTACATTCGTCCTATGTTTTGCGAAGGAAAAGGGCCTTTCCGTTTTGTGGCTTTGTCTGGAGACCCAGAGGATATTTATAAATGTGATGAGATGTTATTGGAGTTATTTCCCGAAGATAAATCTTTGGCACGTTGGCTGAAAATGGCGAGAGAACGAATAGCATTTCAAGGACTTCCTGCCCGAATTTGCTGGTTACGCATGGGCGAAAGAGAGCAAGCTGCCTTAGCTATTAACAAAATGGTGAAAAAAGGAATTTTGAAAGCACCCATCGTTATTGGTCGTGACCATTTAGACACAGGCTCAGTTGCCTCTCCAAACCGTGAAACTGAAGCCATGCCTGATGGTTCTGATGCCATTGCAGATTGGCCTATTCTTAATGCCTTAATCAATACGGCGGGTGGTGCAAGTTGGGTTTCGTTGCATCATGGCGGCGGCGTTGGTATTGGTTACTCGATTCATGCGGGCATGGTTATTGTGGCAGATGGCACAAAAGATGCTAAAAAACGACTCAAAAGAGTATTGCACAATGACCCAGCTACGGGTGTCATTCGTCATGCAGATGCAGGTTTAGAAATTGCTCAAGAATATGCAGAAAGATTTGATTTAGATTTGAAAATTAGACTTAAAGATTAACTCATAGTTGTGTAGTAATGCGTAGCTCAAACTATGCACACTTTGAAAACGGATATAACTAACAGTTTTTAAGAACTGTTAGTTATATCCGTTTTCAACTTCCAAGCCAAACCCTAATAAAATCACTTATATTGCAGCCCTAAACAAATAAAATTAAATAAAATAGTATTATTTCATTTAATTTTTATATATGTTTGCATAGAGTTACTACTTTTTGTACTCAACCACCTAATATTAAAAAATTACAAAAATCTAATGAAAAAACATTTTAAAAATCTGCTGCTACTCTGCCTAATGGCATTGAGTTTTACAGCACACAAAGTAATGGCTCAAGCCTCGCTGCTTAGAGATTTAAATACAGGTTCCCAAAATTCAACTCCTCAGAACTTCATTGTTTTGGGTACAAAATTGTATTTTCAGGCTAATACTGCAGCTAATGGAAGTGAGTTCTATGAATATGACCCTGCTGTGGCAGTTTCTGGCACCAATCCTAAGCTCATAGATATTGAAACAGGAACAAACAGTTCATCTCCTCAAAACTTCATTGTTTTGGGTACAAAATTGTATTTTAGGGCAGCAACTGTTGCTAATGGACAAGAATGGTATGAATATGACCCTGCTTCGGCAATGAATACTACAGTGGGTGTGGGACAAAATCCTAAACTCATCGATATTAACATAGGAACTGGGAATTCAGATGCTAATGGGTTCAGAGTTTTGGGTACAAAACTTTATTTTA
Source organism: Cytophagales bacterium (assembly GCA_043748455.1). GTDB lineage: Bacteria > Bacteroidota > Bacteroidia > Cytophagales > Thermoflexibacteraceae > JAAFKA01. Next base: position 549 of record JAYTNF010000069.1, on the reverse strand, counting down.
GTGCATTTTCTCAATCAAATGGATATGAGTTGTATGAATATGATCCTACTTTTGCTGTTAATACTATGTTAGGTGCAGGGCAAAATCCTAAACTCATTGATATTAATGTAGGAGTAGATGCTTCCGCACCTCAAAACATTACTGTTTGGTTTTCAAAATTGTGTTTTTTCGCATATACCGCAGCCAGTGGATTTGAGTTTTATGAATTTGACCCTACTATGGCTGTCAATACGACAGTAGGTATAGGTCAAAATCCTAAGCTTATAGATATTAGAACTGGGTCAGATGATTCATTTCCTAATAAATTTATTACTCTTGGTACAAAATTGTATTTTCAGGCATTTACCCCAGCTAATGGAGAAGAGTTATATGAATATGACCCTGCTGTGGCAGTCAATACGACGGTAGGTGTAGGTCAAAATCCTAAACTCATAGACATTAACATAGGAGGTAGTTATTCAACTCCTGTAAATTTCATTGTTTTGGGTACAAAATTGTATTTTCAGGCATTTTCTCAATCAAATGGATTTGAGTTATATGAATATGACC
>JAYTNF010000068.1:0-27688 GCA_043748455.1 Cytophagales bacterium | reverse complement strand
TCTTTTATGGCTTTGGATTGTGTGTAGTGCATAATAGCTTTTCGAGCTGCAAACAAGCCTTTCGAGTCCGAATAACCTTGTGCAGTGCGTATATTTGCTATCATATCTTGCACAATTTCGTCTGGCGTATCAAATCCAAAAGGTGCAGGATTTCCAATATTGAGTTTTGTAATTTTGAAACCTTGTTTTTCTAACAACTGTGCCTGCTCGAAAATAGCCCCACGAATGTCATAATGAACATTATTTAGTTTATTGCTTTTTGTAAAAGTCATTTCTTAATTTATTTTGATGCTATTTAGTTATTAAAAATTTATAATGTTTTAAATCATTGATTATCAGCAAATTAATTTCATATACACATCGGAAAGTGGTTTTGGGATTTTAATTTCAAAAAAATAGCATAGAACTAACAGTTCTCTAAGAACTGTTAGTTTTGGTTATTCCAAAACCATTTTCCGATGTGTATATTTCATACATCATATTTATTCCTTTATTTTACCAAAGCACGATATTTATCTCCATTTTGTGGGTCTAATAAAATCATAATATCGGAGGCTTTTTTAATCATTTCAGGAGTTCCTTGTCCAAAAATTTTAATCAATTCATTAATTTTTGCGTCCATAAAAGCATCAATTAACAAGGCATCAGAAGGACGAAGTTTGTTTATTGCTTTGAGTTTTTCTAATGCTTCTAAAATTATTTTGCGACCTTCTTCAGCATCTTTCATAAATGTATCTAAGCCTTGACGGTGATACATATATAAGGCTTCACGAAAAGGAATAAATTGTGGACTGTTAAAGTTTTCAGACAACCAATAACGATTCCTGTTATCATTATTTGTCCAACCTGCACCACTTTGTTGCGAATTATTAGTAATATTTAAAATTCTTTCTATCAATGGTGTTGCTCCTTTTTCTGCAAAAGAATCAATATCCAAAGCCAAAATAATATGGGCATAAAATGCTAATAATGCTGTTAAATTGCTTGTGTTGGCATTTTCATTAAAAATCAAGGGCTGATTTGCTTGATAAGAAAATGTAAAATTCTGGTCAAAAAATATCAACATTGGGCTTTCATAAGTGCTTGCATAGACAGGTCTAACAGATTGAATTTGTACGGTAGCTGCATAAGTTCCTGTTGTTACATCTGTTCCACGACTTGGATTGTCAGTATTTTGAGGCATTAAAGTTATAAAAAAAGTACATTTTATTTTCTCATTTTGCTTGTAATCTTGGTTTGTAAAACGGGTTTCGTTTAGAAACTTCTGAATATTTTGTTGCAAGACGGCTATAATAGCTTTTTCTTGTGTTTGTACTTGGTCAGCATTTAAAATTACATTAGCTTGTAGTTCTTGGGCAGCTACTAAAAAAGTATTTGTAAACGATAAAATCGCAAAAATAACAAAGCATAAGACTAATTTTTTCATAGAATAATTATAGTTTAACTCAAAAAACAATTCACAAAATTAAGAATATTCTTAGATTTTAGGTAAATTATTAGAAATTTTTGTGCTATTTTGTGCTATGAAACAAGAGAAAATTATTTTGGGTGTCGACCCTGGAACTGTAATTATGGGTTATGGTGTCATAAAAGCAGTTGGAAATGAACTAATAGTTTTGCAATATGGCGTAATTCATTTAGATAAATATGATGAACATGCACTCAGATTAAAGAAAATTTTTGAAAGAATAGATAGTATTATTGTAGAATTTTGTCCTGATGAGATGGCATTAGAAGCACCTTTTTTTGGTAAAAACGTACAATCTATGCTAAAACTTGGACGAGCACAAGGCGTGGCAATGATTGCAGCACTTCGTCATGAGATTTCGGTAACAGAATATGCTCCAAAAAAAGTAAAACAATCAGTAGCAGGAAGTGGAAATGCCTCAAAAGAACAAGTAGCTTCTATGTTATTGCGACAACTACATTTGAAGGAAATTCCTGAGTTTTTTGACGCAACAGATGCCTTAGCAGTTGCTTTATGTCATTTTTATCATTCAAAAAACTCGACAGGTAGTGGTGGAACTAAGAAAAGTTGGAAAAGTTTTGTGGCAGAAAATCCAAATAGGGTGAAATAAATGCTTATGATTTAATAATCAATTCTAAGAAAAATGTAATAATGTTATATAATGTTATATTAGCTATTCATAACATTTGTTGGTATGAATTTAGTAATTTGGTTTAATAAAGTTGTGGTTTTGTTGCAACAGTCAGCCTATTTTAAATGAAGTTTTTGGGCTAAAAAATAATCTAAGAAGATGTTTTATACAAAAAGATAAAAAGCTCATTATTATGCATGCTTACTCTTGCAACAAAGCCATTCCGAATACCTAATTTATCCTCAAAATCTTATCTTTCAAAACCTCCATCAAACCCACAATTTTATCATTACACAAATTACCAATACTGCCTTCGTGTGTGTGATTAAGCCTAAAATCAGGAGCAAAATCTTCATTTTCTATCGCAGCACCCACTTTTTTGTAGGCTTCACGAAAAGGCACACCTGCCAAAACTTCGGCATTTACAGCCTCAACACTGAACAAATGAATATACTTTTTATCATTCAAAATATCTTGTTTTACTACAATATGTTGCAACATAAAATCCACAATTTCCAAACAACTTTTGAGTTCTTTGATGGCAGGAAACAAACTTTCCTTTGTTAATTGCATATCACGATGATAACCAGAAGGTAAGTTAGAGCTTAGTAAAGTCAATTCATTAGGTAAGGCTTGTAGTTTATTACATTTTGCTCTTGTCAATTCAAAAACATCAGGGTTTTTTTTGTGTGGCATAATGCTACTTCCTGTCGTTAATTCGTCTGGAAATGTAATAAACCCAAAATTTTGGTTCATATACAAACATACATCATAAGAAAATTTTGAAAGTGTGGCAGCCACTGATGACATTGCCATGGCTACAATTTTTTCGGATTTTCCTCGTGTCATTTGTGCATAGATGACATTGTAATTCATTGTTTCAAAGCCCAATAATTCCGTTGTCATTGTCCTATTCAGTGGAAATGACGAACCATAACCTGCCCCAGAACCCAAAGGATTTTTATTAACTACTTGATAAGCAGCCACTAACAATTCCATATCATCAACCAAACTTTCGGCATAAGCCCCAAACCATAAGCCAAAAGAAGAAGGCATGGCAAGTTGCAAATGCGTATAACCGGGTAATAAATTATCTTTATGAATATTACTTAATTCGATAAAAGTATCAAATAATTGTGAAATGAGTTTAGTAATTTCTTGTAATTCATATCGCAAATACAACTTAATATCCACTAAAACTTGGTCGTTTCTTGACCTGCCACTATGAATTTTTTTGCCTGCCTCGCCAATTCTTTGCGTAAGCATCAGTTCAATTTGCGAATGAATATCCTCAACCCCATCTTCAATTTCAAATTTTCCTGCTTGTATTTCGCTAAGAATTTGTTGCAATTCCTTGTGAATTTGTTGCAACTCATTTTCTGTTAGTAAGCCAATACTTGCCAACATTTGTGTATGTGCCAAAGAACCTTTCACATCAAATTCGGCTAAAACCATATCTAATTCATTGTCTTTGCCTACCGTAAATTTTGTAATAAGGTCTAGGGAATTTTTATTATCTTTTTGCCAAAGTTTCATAAGTAGTTTTTTGTTTTAGTTATAGACATAATATTTTTAGCAACAACGTTGCGTACCATTGGTAGAACATTGAACAATGCAATACAATAAGCACCATAGGTGCGTACCTACGGTACTTTGGGGTTAATAACATTTGATTTTCTACCAACGGTACGCCTCTAATGAGGCTACAAAATTACTTTTTCCAACAATTCTATATACAACTCAATACCTTCCTCAATTTCCGCCAAATAAATAAATTCATCGGCAGTATGCGACCTTGCAGAATCGCCAACACCCATTTTAAGTGTAGAAAAATTCATAACAGCTTGGTCAGAACTTGTTGGAGAACCATAAAAAGTTCTTCCCAATTCAATTCCTGCCTGCACAATAGCGTGATTTTTTGGTATCGAAGACGAATTTAATCGCAAAGAACGAGGTGTAACTTCACTTGTAATATGTTGTTTCACAATTTCCAAAACCTCTGCATTCCGATATTTATCTGTAACACGAATATCAACCGTAAATTTGCAAGTATCAGGCACTACATTGTGTTGCGAACCAGAATTGATAATGGTTACGGTCATTTTTACTTTCCCAAGTGTTTCAGAAATCTCTGGAAACTCAAAATTTTGAAACCAATAAATGTCTTTTAAAGCATTGTAAATGGCATTTTCGCCTTCTTCTCTTGCTGCGTGTCCAGCTTTTCCTTTTGCAATGCAGTCTATAACCAACAAACCTTTTTCAGCTATTGCCAACTGCATTTGTGTCGGCTCTCCAACAATTCCAAAATCAATAGCACCCAGTAATGGCAAAATTAATTCGACACCATTCACACCTGATATTTCTTCTTCGGCAGTCGCAGCGTAAATTAAATTATAATTTAAGTCTTTTTGATTGTAAAAATGCACAAAAGTAGCCAATAAACTTACCAAAGAAGCACCTGCATCATTACTTCCCAAACCGTATAATTTGCCGTCTTTTATAACAGGCTCAAAAGGATTTAGCGTATAACCACTGTTTGGTTTTACGGTATCATGGTGCGAATTTAGTAAAATTGTCGGCTTATTTTTATCAAAATATTTGTTAAAACACCAAATATTATTCAATTTTCTATGGGTTGCAATGCCTTTTGTTTCAATAAAATGTTGAATAGCATCAGCAGTTTTGTCCTCCTCTTTACTCAAAGATGGAATACTAATTAGTTGTTTTAGCAAAGCAATAACTTCTTCTGTTAGCGTTGCAATTTGTGCTTTATTTTCTAAAAAATTAGGCAATAAGTGTTGTTCCCTTGTTATTGTATTTGCAGTCATAAGTCGTTGATAATAAGTTATTTGCGTGAGTAATTACTACGGATTTTACACCATTTTCTATGGCAGCAAAAGCATTATCTAATTTTGGTATCATTCCTTTTGAAATTACACCTTCCTTTACTAATTCCGTATAAGTAGCTTTTGAAATTGTTTGAATAACCGAATTTTCGTCTTCAATAGTTCTTAACACGCCGTTTTTTTCAAAGCAATAAACAAGTTGCACCTCATAAATTGCTGACATTCCAACAGCCAAAGCAGAGGCTATTGTATCAGCATTTGTGTTCAATAATTGTCCTTCTCCGTTGTGCGTAATTGCCGAAAAAATGGGTACTAATCCTAAGACAAGAAATTTTGCAAGCAAGTTTGTATTGACACTTTTATTGTCAATATCGCCAACAAATCCATAATCTATTTGTTTAATTGCACGTTTTGTAGTTCGAATTAGGTTTGCATCAGCACCAGAAAGCCCAATTGCCTGAATATTTTTGGCTTGCAACGCAGCAACAACTTGTTTATTTATCAAACCTGCATAAACCATTACCGTAATTTTCAAGGTTTCAGCATCTGTAATTCGCCTGCCATCAACCATAATTTGTTCAATTCCGATTTGTTTTGCTAATTCCGTTGCTAATTTTCCACCTCCATGAACCAATATTTTTGCTCCGTCAAGAGCTGAAAAATCAGCTAAAAATGTTTCTAATGTAACAGCATCATCAAGTACATTTCCCCCAATTTTAACGATAGATAATTTTTTCATTTTGATATAATAAGAGTATGTTTAGAAATTATTTTTTCAAGAGTGATTTAATACCATACTTATATGTGTTATTTTTATCATAATTTCATAATTTTGGGCTTTTTTTAGGGTTTTTCGTTGCTATAATACTGTAAAACTGAACTGTAAAACTAACTTTTTTATGCTTTATATCTATATTTTGCCACTGATAAACAGTTTTGGTATTGTTACAAATGTACTATTTTTTAGCAACAGTGTTACGTATATTGGTAGAAAATTCAATATTTTGATACTGACATTTTAAATTTGTTGTTCTGGGCGGGGCTACCAGCTTGGGAAGAACCTGAACTATTGATTTTTGACCTAATAAAGTCAGATTCTTCGTAAGTTGGTGGCAGCCCTGTTCAGAACGACAAAATAAATTATTAATGTTAGTATCAAGCTACTACTGTTTCAATTTCATTGTGGGTTTGATAAAAATAAAAGTCTTAATTTTGTGTTAATTTAACCTTATTTTTTTGTCTTTGTGTAAAAAAAGATGTTAATTTGGTATAATTGCTAATTTTAAGATTATAGACCAATGAAAACATCATTTTTTATTACAAACCTACTTTTGCTCAACATATTGTGTGTTTTGAGTAGTTTTCAGCTGCCAAAAGTTGAAAATGGTCTTGCTTTGACAAAATTATTATGTGCAGAGGCTAAGAAAGTGCAAAGCCTAAGTTTTTATCTTGAAAAACGTGAAAGAATTAATGGCGTGATGATGGAACAATTCAATCTCGTAAAATATAACCGCAAACCCTTAAAAGTTTACATGAAACAAGATGCACCAAATAAAGGTATGGAAGTTTTATTTGTGGAAGGTACAAATCAAAATAAATTATTGATAAATCCAAATGGTTTTCCTTGGGTTACCTTAAATTTAGATGCATATAATTCCAAAGTTAGGCAAAATCAGCACCACACAATTTATGAATCAGGATTTGATTATGTGGTAGATATGGTAGAAGATTTGTTGGCAAAACATAAAAATATGGAACAGCATATCAAAACAGATGGTACTGTGGTTTGGGATAATCGGGAATGTCATAAAATAGTGATGAATAACCCACATTTCCGATATATGGATTATGTTGTCAAAAAAGGTGAAGACTTAAATAGTATTGGCAAAGCTCGCAGTATTAGCGAATATATGATTTTAGAAAAAAACCCGATTGTAAAAGATTATGATAATGTAAAGGCTGGACAAATTATCAAAATTCCAACAGATTATGCCTTAAAACTTGTTTTTTATTTAGATAAAAAGACATTAATGCCTTTGGTAATTAAGGTTTATGATGAAATTGGTTTGTTTGAGGAATATAAATATTCAAAACTTGTGCTAAATCCTAAATTTGATAGCCAAGTTTTTGTTAGGGCTAATCAAGAATATAAGTTTTAGGTTTTCCGCATCAAAATTTTAAAACCTATTGATTACCAAAATAACCACATAGAAACATAGTACACATAGAAAAAAACAAAAGAAAATCTATGTGTGCTATGTTTCTATGTGGTTAAAATAATTTTGATGCGGAAACCCTACCCTATATAAGTTTTAATTTCTTTTGTAAATATTATATTTTTTTGTAATTTTGTGAAATTTTTAACTGTTTCTTTTCAATAGAGAAGAAACCCAACACTAAGTTTGAAGCTTAGCACGTTATTTTATGGAAAATCACACAGAAAAACCTTATGACATCTTGCTTTACTATTGTTATGCAAGAATTAAAGACCCTGAAAAATTTAGGGAAGACCACCATTTTTTATGCCTTGAACTAAATTTGCGAGGTAGAATCATTGTAGCTGCCGAAGGATTGAATGGTACAGTTTCTGGTCTGCGGGCAAATTGCGAAAAATATATGCACATACTAAAATCTGACCCAAGATTTGTGAGCATAGATTTTAAAATAGAGCCTTATCATGGTCATGCATTCACAAAATTGCATGTAAGAACAAAAGAGGAGATTGTTCACTCTGATTTGTTTCATATTAATCCCAACATTAAAACAGGCAAGCATTTAGCACCCGCAGATTTCAAAAAAATGAAAGATGAGGAAGATGTTGTCATTCTTGATGTCCGTTCTAATTATGAGCATGCGGTTGGGAAATTTAAAAATGCTGTAACTTTAAACATAGAACATTTTAGAGATTTGCCCGAAAAAATGTCTGAATTAGAACAATATAAAGGCAAAAAAGTGATTACATACTGCACAGGTGGCATTAAATGTGAAAAAGCAAGTGCCTTTTTGCTTGAAAATGGTTTTGAAGATGTCTATCAATTACATGGAGGCATTATTAAATATGCTATTGAGGAAGGTGGCGAAGATTTTGAAGGAAAATGCTATGTTTTTGATAATAGAATTGCGGTTGATGTCAATAAAGTAAACCCTGTTATGATTTCTACCTGTCATATTTGCGGTGTTCGTTGCGATAGAATGATTAATTGTGCCAATGCAAAATGTAATTTGCATGCAGCCATGTGTGTAAGTTGTGGAATAGCAATGGAAGGTTCCTGCTCTTTGACTTGCAAACAAGTTCCAAACAAAAGAATTTATGATGGCACAGGTTATTATCAAAAAAATACAAATTCTTATAATCCCTATAAAGCTGTAAAACGTAGGAAAAAAGTGTAAGTTAGATAACGACATTTAAAATTTATATTTTTTTTCATAGAATAGGGGTTGCAATCCCTATTCTATGACATAAATAAATCTCAATAGTATTTATTTATGTCAATATCAAAATAAAGATACAATAGTATTCACAAATATAATCATGTGATAATCAAGATATTAACATATATTAAAGACTTGCCAAATACTTGAGAGTTTCAAAATTATTTTTTTAGAGTTGGTAAAATTTTGGTTTGATAATCTACCATTGCTTGATTAATGATGTCCATAGCAACATTTTTACCTAAAAATTCCTCTACTTTTACTGTTTTGTTCTCTAATTTTTTATAATCTTCAAAAAAACTTTTGATTTCGTTGAGATAATGCACAGGTAGTTGAGAAATATCGTTGATATGACTTACACTAATATCATCAGCAGCCATAGCAATAATTTTATCATCAGCTTCTCCACCATCTAACATTTGCATGACTCCAATTACTTTGGCACGTACAATACAAAGAGGTTGAATGGTAATGTTTGACAATACCAAAATGTCTAATGGGTCGCCGTCATCGCAATAAGTTTGGGGAATAAACCCATAATTTGCAGGATAATACATAGAGGAGTACAAAACTCTATCTAATTTTAACATGCCAGATTCTTTATCTAACTCATATTTTGCTCTTGATGCTTTAGGAATTTCAATAATTCCTGAAACAATTTCGGGTGCATCTTTTCCTGCTGAAAGGTCATGCCAAGGATTCATATTGCTTTGGTTTTGGGTTTTATGTTATTATAAATAGCTGGTAATAGAGATTATTAAGTTATGTAGCATAGACTTTAGTCTGTGATTTTAACATCTTGATAATCAATTAATTATTTCTGTATTTTACATTTTACATTTCATATTTATATCACTATTGCAATACTACAAAAATAATAGCTAATAAAAAATGTTAAAACCTATATTCTAAAATATTTTATAGCTATTTTTGCGGACTATTTTAATGATAGCAATTATTGCCTTAATATAAAATAATAATTACCAAGTCTTAAATACTTAGTAAGTTTAATCAGTACTTAAATTATCACTTTATATATTTATATCCATGAAATTTAGTCGTTTTCCTATATTTTTTTATGCTTTTGTTAGTTTTTTATTTATAAATCTTTCTTCGTGTGATGACCCATACAAAGTTGGCTTAGAACTACCCAATGCAACCTTATTAAATACTACTTTTAGTGATACTTTTAGTGTTTCAAGTAGTTTAGTTTTGCAAGCAAATATTTATAATACAGATGCTTTTGCTACAGGTATTGACGGTTTTGGAAATCTTGCCGAAAATCGTTATGGAACAGCCTCACTTGGTTATATTTATGATGCTCAGTTTGGTGCAACAAAGGCAAGTTTTTATACCAAAATTCCTTGGACAACACGATGGGTAAGTTTTGATAGTACAAATACTGTCAATAATGTTGTAACAAGATTTGTACCTATAAGATATGATTCTGCACGTATTAAATTATCGTGGCTTGGCGTAATTGGTGATACGCTAACACCTCTTACAATAAAAGTTGAACAACTTGCTACAAAATTAGATACCACAAAAAAATATGATAGCAAACAAAATTTGCCTGTTATGCGTGAAATTGGGCGTGCAACCATAATACCAAAAACAATTAAAGGTGTGGCACAACCCATTTATATTGCTTTGAGTGAAGAATTTATGAGTGAAGTTTTTGCTAAATCAAATAAAACAGAGTTTAGTAACAGTAATAGTTTTGATAATTTTATGAAAGGTTTTAAATTTTCCATAGAAGGTGCATCGCCTGCTTATATGCTTTCTGTAAATATGTTAGGCAACACAAATATTGAGTTTATTCCTAAATATACAGCAGGTTCAAGTCTTTTTTACCCTTATTATTTCACCACTTTTCTGCCCATTGAAGCTAATCGTAATCAATGGTTTACGTCTGTTGAAAGTAATTATGAAAACACACAATTTCTAAATAAATTAACGCCATATATACCTGTATCAACAAAAAATACGAATAATAAAATTTATTTGCAAGATGGAACAGGTTTGGTAGCTTTGTTAGATTTTCCAAGTTTAAGAGGTTACAACAAAAAAGTATCACAAGATGAGGCTATTGTATTAAATCGGGCAGAATTATACATTTCGGCTGTTGATAATGACAATAATACTTCTACTCCTGATTTATTTTTCTATCAAGTAGGTCAAAATGGTGTAACCATGAATTATAATGAGCTACAAATATTTGATTTTGATATTTCTCGCCGTATTGATGCCACTCCAATTCCTATTGCACGTGATGTAGCCGTTGCCTCACCGATTTATCCACTTTATGCAAATTATGTAAAAAGTGCAAAAAATTATAACAATGTCTTCTTTACAAGGTATTTGCAATCTGTAATAGATGGAAAAGATATGTTAAATGGACAAGGAAAAGGTATTTTTATGATTACTGGTTCCTTAGAAACTAATGGTAATGGTTCTTATGTAAAACATAATATACGTTTAAATAAGGTAATTCTTGCAGACAATAATGTTGCAAATGGCGACAAAAAGTTAAAACTTCGTTTGTATTATACTAAATTCAAAAAAAGATAATGTAAAAATAGAGATTATTAAGGTATGTAGCATAGACTTTAGTCTGTGCTTTTAATATCTTGATAATCAAGTATTTATTTCACAGACTAAACGTCCCTGACTAAAGTCCGTGATACAAAATTTTAATAATTTCTAATATGCAAAAATTAAATTTATACTTGGCAATATTGGCATTGGCTCTTTTGGGATTAAGTGTTTTTGTAGTTTATCGCAATAACGAAATGCAAATTCAATTAATCAAATTGCAACAAACCATTAATGAGCAAAAAGTTGTGGATTTAAAACACAATATTACACATAAAGAAGATAAAGAAGAGGAATTTCCCTTAGTTGAGTATATGAGCAAAATGCTATATTATACACAAAAAGTTGGCATGGCTGGGAAATATCAAAATTGGGATTTGGCAGGTTTCTATGTTCATGAGTTGGAAGAAAGTGTGGAAGTTTTGGCAGATAGTCATGTGGTTTATGATGGTGTTGAGGTGAGTAATTTGGCTAAGAATTTAGAGCCATTAATAGAACAGTTAGAAACTCATGTAAAAGAGGGCAATGCAGTTGAATTTCCTAAAACTTACCAAACTCTGATTCGTAATTGCAATAATTGTCATATTTCTGCAAATAAACCTTATATTGTTGTAGAAGCACCACAAAAAGATTTTGATGGGCAGAGGTTTAAGAAATAAAGGAAGAGGTATTAAAAAATTTCAAATTTATGTGTAACATACGCCAAGCACAACTTGATGCAATAGATAGGTATTTGCATTATATAACAGAATCGTTTGACGACTGGGATTGGGATGGAGAGGAACTTTTGATTTTTCTTGAAAATGAAATAATTGAAAGATATTCTTTTGAGTGCCTAATAGAAATGATTCCAAATTTTGAAAATTTATGCAACTTATGAACAAAAAAGATGAAGTTTTAACCGAAATTTTCAAATTATGTGAACAACGTAATGATTATGTATTTCATAATAATTTAGTAAAAGATATTGCAAAAAAAGTAGGTTTTGGAAATCCATTCGATGCCACAAAACTTGATAGTAGAAACAAATTGCCCGAAATTTTACTTGAAAATGATTATGCAGTAATTCATTTAGGCAACGGAAATCATCAATTTATTAAAGGAATTGATAAGGTTTATCACGATTTCGAACCAATACAAGAAATTTTGGAGTGGAAATATAAAAAAAGCCTTTTGAATGAATATAACAGCAGTGAAAGTAATATTTTGTCTGTTGCAAATAATCAACGTATTTTGCATAATTTCTTGTTTGGAAAAGATACAGAATTTGACGATGTTGATATTTCAAAAAGACCAAAAACTTATTTTCCGCACCGCACAAAAACAAGTTTTGAGTATAATTTTGGTGCAGATTTGAAACTAAAATTACAAAATATACAAATAGAAATTGATTTAACTATTGAATTTCAAGGGACTATTGGCGTTTTTGAAGGTAAAAATGGCAAGCCAGATAGTTTTGCAATTTATCAAATTTATCATCCATTTTTATATTATTATAATGCTAATAAACATGCTGCAATAAATGGCAAAATAAAAGAAATTTATGGAGTTTATGTTGTAAAAACAATCGAAAATAAAGTTACAAACCTAAAAATTTGGGCTTATACTTTTGAAAATCCTTTGGATATTACAAGCATAAAATTTGTCAAATCTGTTTGTTATCAATTAATTTCCTAAAACTATGCTCGACAATTTTAGAAATAAAGTTTTTCATCAAGATGTTATTCAGACGCTAAAACAATTACCCGATAATTGTTTAGATATGGTATATGGCGACCCTGATTATAATGTAGGTATTAATTATGCAGGGGCAAGTTATACGCAAAAGTGGAATGATTATATTAATTGGTATATCGAATTGACTAAGGAAAGCATGCGGGTTTTGAAACCAACAGGCAGCTTATTTATGATGAATTATCCAAAACAAAATGCGTATTTACGTGTAAAATATCTCGATGAAGCTGCTTATGACGTGCAAGATTATGTTTGGGTTTATAATACAAATGTAGGACATACGCCAAAAAGATTTACTACTGCACACCGTTCAATTTTACACGCAACAAAGTCAAAAGAAAATAGTTTTTATAAAGATAATGTGGCAGTTCCTTATCAAAACCCCACAGATAAACGTATTAAACAGCGAATTGCCGAAGGACATTTAGGTCGTATGCCTTATTCTTGGTTTTATTTTGACTTGGTAAAAAATGTAAGCAAAGATAAAACTTTTCATTCTTGCCAAATTCCGTTAAATTTGGTAGAAATGTTAGTTAAATCTTGCACAAAAGAAAATGATGATATTTTTATTTTGTTTGGTGGTAGTGGTTCTGAAATTATGCTTTGCAAGCAGTTAAAACGTAATTTTATAAGTTGTGAATTGCACCCTGAATATTACGAAATGATACAAAATAGATTAGAAAATAATGGGAAAATAGCAGACGAATATCGTTTGGACTTTATGCAAGAAAAGAAAAAAATAGCGGCAACTCCAAAATTATTTGATTTCGAAGTTGCAAAATAACCTATTTCTTCACAATCTCATTGCCATTTATCACATAAGGCACAACTGAAAAATGGTCTATTGACAAACAAAATGCAATATCATCAACCACATCAAGATGCTTTAAACGTCTAAAATGTGAGGAATTTTTCATAAAAGTCATTAAATCAACTTTTGCAGTTTGGTATAAACAAAGTGCAGCAAGTCCAGAATCACATTCATATTCAAAACTATTTTGCAGCTTTTCTACCAAAGCACCAGCAAATAGTGTATCTTCTAAATTAAATTTGCCCTTCCAACCCGAACAAACAATTAAAACATTATGTCCTTGATGTTCTAAATAAGTGGCAACAGCTGTTAAGTTTAAGAAGCAACCTATCACAATCTCTTTGGCTGATTTTGATTTATCAATAGCTAATGTGCCATTAGTAGTTGTCATGGCAATAGATTTACCTTGCAATTCCTCATTCATGTAATCAAAAGGAGAATTTCCAAGACTAAACCCAGCTACCATTTTGCCATCTCTTTCGCCTGCGGCTATGTATCCTTGTGCCTGCAAGGCTTGACAGGCTGCAACTTCGGCAACAGGAAAAATACTTTTTACCCCTGTTGCCATGCCTGCTGTAATGGAAGATGTTGCCCGCAACACATCAACAACAACCACAATGCGGTCAGATAACTCATATAAAGGCAGCAAATTAGGAGTTAGGCAAATATCAATTTTTTTCATTTTCAAAAAATGTTGGTGGTATCAATAGAATATCATACTTTTGTGGATATTATAGATTTTAAGCTATTTTATACATTTTAACAAATTAAAGTTAGTAATACAAGTCTATTTTGTGCAAATTTTAACATAATTATTTTAACATAAAAATTTTATAGCATGAATACTGGAGATATTAGTGTTGGTTCATTTATCAGACACGAAGGCGAATTAGTACAAATCACTGAATATCAGCATCGTACACCTGGAAACTTGCGTGCTTTTTATCAAGCAAAAATGCGGGTATTAAGAACAGGAAAAATAGCAGAATACCGTTTTCGTTCGGGCGAAAGTGTAGATATTGTGCGGGTGGAGTTAAGAACTATGCAATACCTTTACAAAGAAAATACAAGTCTTGTGCTTATGGATCCTGTTAGTTATGAACAAATCTATATTGATAGCATTTTGTTTGGTGATAGTTTAGGATTTTTGAAAGAAAATATTGATGTCATTGTAGCTTTTGCTGATGAAAGCCCCATTTTTGCCGAACCACCTCGTACAATGGCATTGGAAATTACTTATACAGAGCCTGGAATTAGAGGAGATACTGCCACAAGAACACTCAAACAAGCAACTGTTGAAACAGGTGCTACTGTAAATGTACCCCTATTTTGCAATATTGGTGATATGATTAAAGTAGATACCAAAACTGGTGATTATGTGGAAAGAGTAACAAAATAATCTTGACGCAAAAAACTAATAGAGATTATTAAGGTCTGTAGCATAGATTTTAGTCTGTGCTTTTAATATCTTGATAATCAAGAGATTGTCCCACAGTTTGATGGCAGTTCCACTAAATTCTGTGATACAAAACCTTAATAATCTCCAATAAATAAAAAATAGTATTCTATTGTTTTAAAATAACTCTTCAACATTTATTCATGCATATAAAAAAGTATTACTATTTCTGTTTGTTAGCTTTTTGTATGTCTTGTGGAGATTTTCAAAAAGCCATTGAAGTTCCCTTGCCTGAACACACAAGCCGTTTGGTGGCAGAGTGTTATTTGGAAGAAGGTGCAGGTTATCGTATGTTATTGACCGAAAGTACCAGCTATTTTG
This sequence comes from Cytophagales bacterium, assembly GCA_043748455.1. Taxonomy (GTDB): domain Bacteria; phylum Bacteroidota; class Bacteroidia; order Cytophagales; family Thermoflexibacteraceae; genus JAAFKA01. The sequence continues at coordinate 12,394 of JAYTNF010000068.1, read as the reverse complement.
CAGGTGCAACTTTGCCAAATGTTGCCAATGCACTCATCACAATTACCCATAAAGGTAAAATAGACACTTTGCAATATAGACCTGCAAACCTTGATACTTTACAAAAAATTTATAATTATCGGGCAACCAATGCTGTTGTCTTAGATAGTACTCAAGACTATTCTTTGTATGTAAAAGATGGCAAAGGACGTGAATTGCGTGCAAAAACTCGTTTTCAAGCACCAATAGCCATGGATTCTATTAGCTGGAAATTTAGTGAAAAAGATAATAAAGCCTATTTAGTTGTAAGATTTAAAGATAATCCAGTCCAAGATAATTATTACAGATTAACGGTTAATAAATCTAAACTTGTCAGCCGTCCACTTACAGATTTTACTTTTTCAGACCGTTTTTTTGCGGGTAATGGTGCAATAATAACAGGTTATACTTTTGCAGAAAAAGATACTTTGTTAGTGAGTTTATACCATATTGATAAAAAGTTTTTTGATTTTTTAGACACTTCACGTGATGCCGCAAGAGCTAATGGAAATCCTTTTGCATTGCCTTCGGGAGTCATTTCCAATGTAGAAGGTGGTACAGGAATTTTTGCTGCATTAAGTTTTAGTAGGAAAAAAGTTATTATTACAAAGAAATAATGCTAACTTTGCGTATGAAATCATACGAAATTCCTCAAAAAATACTTGATAATCTTTCCATTGAAAGTTTGAATGATATGCAAATTGCAGCCAATCAAACCATACAAGAACAAAAAAATACGGTTTTATCAGCACCCACAGGCTCTGGCAAAACATTAGCTTTTTTGTTGCCTTTGCTAAATTTATTAAATCCTACAAATAAAGGCATTCAGTGCTTAATTCTTACACCTTCTCGTGAATTAGCCATACAAATAGAACAAGTTTGGCGTAAAATGGCAACAGGTTTTAAGGTAAATACTTGTTATGGTGGGCATTCAGTGCAAATTGAAATGCAAAACCTAACAGAGTCACCTGCGGTTTTAATTGGAACACCTGGCAGAATTGCTGACCATATTACTCGTCAAAGCATTGATTTAAAGGCAACTAACATACTTATTTTAGACGAGTTTGATAAATCTTTGTCTATGGGTTTTGAGGAAGAAATGACTTTTATTACTCAAAGATTGGTAGGATTAGAAAAACGCATTTTAGTTTCCGCAACACCGCAACTAAAAATTCCTGCTTTTGTGGGTATTCAACGCCCTACAACACTTGATTTTACACAAACAGAAGAAAAAACCACTGACAGTTTATTATTGAAAACGGTTATTTCTGAATCAAAAGACAAAACAAATACATTATTTCAATTGCTTTGTTTTATAGGTGCAGAATCTACTTTAATTTTCTGCAATTTGCGAGAAACCGCCGAACAAGTTTGTAATTTATTGCAAGACAAAGGCATAGAAGCCGCATTTTTTCATGGAAAAATGGAACAATTAGACAGAGAAAAAACTTTGGTAAATTTCTGAAACGGCAGCACAACTTTTTTGCTTGCCTCAGATTTGGCTGCAAGAGGTCTGGACATTCCTGCTGTGAAAAACGTCATTCATTACGAGTTGCCATTTAATAATGAAGATTTTACACACAGAAACGGACGTACTGCACGCATGAATGCAGAAGGAACAGCCTACTTATTACTACATGAAGGTGAGGCAAAACCGCCTTATCTTAGCCAACTGCCACGAGAGTTTAAAGTTCCAAAAAATAATTCATTGCCAAAACTAACTGATTGGATAACTTTATATGTAAGTGGTGGCAAAAAAGATAAATTGAGTAAAATGGATATTGTTGGTTTTTTATCAAAAAAAGGCAGTTTAGAAAAGTCTGATATTGGACTTATTGAGGTCATGGATTTTATGTCTTTTGTAGCTGTCAAAAAAAGTAAAGTGGTGGCTTTATTGGCTGGTATTCAAAACGAAAAAATGAAAGGACAAAAATATAGAATTGAGATAGCAAAGTAGTTTTATAATTAGACTTCTTGGGAAAGTCTTTTGAGGCTTTGAAAAAGCCTTTGTCATTCTGAGCAAAGCGAAGAATCTGGCGTATTTGACGCAATATTTCAGATTTTTCGCATTACTCAGAATGACAAAATAAAATATAGGTGCTTATTAATTTTTATTCGTTTTACCTTCTAAAACCAAGCACCGCACCACCACACCAACTCTGCGAATCTTTGAAAGTAAAACTTAGATAATAAATACCTGTGGCTTTACATTTATAAGTCCAACCTGGGAAAAATTTATTATTTACATGACTTGTTGCCAATTCGTTGCGTTGTGAGTCATATAAAGTGATAATCATACCTTGTACGCCACCATCTTTACCAGCCATACGAATCATATAATTTGTATCTTTGCTAAATACAGTAGTATATTCAATCTGTTTACGAATTCCGTTTTTGCCATCTACTTTGTAGCTTTTTACAAAAGTAAAACCTGTTGAAAGTGTTTGAAATGCTTTTTTTGTATAAATTTCGGAATCACATTGGGCAGATGCCGCAAAATTTGTGAAAAATAGGCTTGTGAATATGACTAAATAAGCCAAATAAAATGATATTTTAGGTAATACTTTCTGTGATATTTTCATGATAAATCTTGTTTTAATGTTGAAAAATTTTAGAACTTACAACTTAGAATTAACAACTATTTTCATGTTAATTTCTTGGTGTATAATTCATTGTTACGGTTGCGGCATCTCCATTTTCAGGCATAATAATCAAATAACCACCAATATCTTTTTGAGGAGAAAGTGCAATAGCCATATCTTTTGAGGCTTTATAGCTTTTGCCTAATGCTTCTTGAAAAATTATTTTGGCTTTGCCACTTGTAACCGTAAAAGTGTAGTCAAAATCATTTCTCAAACTCATGCCAACCTCTTTGCTGTCCTCAGTTTTTGAAGCCTCCAATAATAGAGAACCTGCTTCATTTGGTTCGGGTGCTTTTTCTATTACTTTCTCACTTGACACCAACAAGACTACATTTCGTTGATTTTTATCTAAAAATATGATTTCAGCCTGTATATTTCGGGTTGCTAAACTTTTCTTCATATTGCCTAACATAATGACACCAGAAAGTTTTTCGTCAAATTTGTGGACAAATCTTTCTTCTCCATCTTCCATAATTCTAAGAGCTAAGTTTTTGTAATTGCCATCACTTACCGCAAGTTTTATGTTGCAATAATCTTTGCCTTCAACAGTAAAATTTGCTTTATTGCTGTTATCAAAAATTATCATTTGTATATTGCTAAGGTCTGTATTCTCATTAGCTTTGTATTTTATTAGCTCAATTTTTGCCTTTTTAACCTCCTCAGACTGCAAAAATTCGACTTCTTTTTCGCAAGCAAGCAATAACACGCAAAGCACTAATGCAGGAATTGCCATTGTAAATTTTAGCAAAGCAGCTTTTTTTGATTTATTTTTATTGAGCATCATAATTCGTTGTTTAAGTAATGAAGTATTGAAAAAAGAATGAGTAAGTGGAAACACAGTTGTTTCAAAAACCTGATTTACCAATAGTTTTGCATATTCATTTTTTGGCATAAAATCTTGTTTGGTTTCAGTTGCAGCCCTGTCTGCCAAATACTCATGAGTCGTTTGTAATGATTTTTTATAATAATATGCCATAGGATTAAACCAAAACATAATTTGTAACAGTTCTGCAAAAAGCAAATCAAAACCATGACCTTGCCTAATATGTGTAAGCTCGTGTAATAAAATTTTATTATTTTGGAAATTTGTTAATTGCTGCGATTCATGCCAAAATAGCACATTCAGAAATGTAAAAACAGGTGTATTGCTATCAGTTTGCACTTTGAAAATAAAAGTATTTGGCAAACAAACAGCCCCAAATCTGCGGATAAGTGTTTGAATTTGGTAAATATTACGCAAAAAACGCAATAAAAATATCGCAAAACCAAATACATAGATAAACCCTAAAATTAGGCTAATTTTTGCATTTTTATCACTATTTAAGGCAGTAGAGGAGGAGTTATCAACCATAGTTGCCATTTTTTGTGTATTTTTGTCATTTGCAGTATTGTTTTTTATCGCAATATTTGCATGGCTTTCTATTTCGTTATCCTCTAAAAGCAACACCACTTCGCCCACAGGAATTACATCATTTGTGGGTAGGGTAGGGGAGAGGGGCAGCAACAAAGCCGCAAAAGCCGAAATCAATAAGTAGCTTCTGTTCCAAGCAAAAAAGGTTTCGTGGCGAAGTAGCCAAACATAAACCACATATAACAACAGCCAAATTAGGCTGACTTGTCCAAGATAATTTAATAATATATTCATGGTTTTTGATTTTTAGGGTGATAAATGACTTTTAATTATGAATTATGAATTATGAATTATGAATTATGAATTTTTTTACAGTTTATACATCAAAATAATTCATAATTCATAATTCATAATTCATAATTCCTTTTCTTTGTCTTCTATTGTTTTGATAATATCATCTAAATCTTGCAGAGCTATATCCTCTTTTTTTGCAAAAAATGAAACCAATTGCCTCAATGAACCACCAAAATACTGTTCCATAACTTTTTTTGCAGCAAAATGACTGTAATCAGCTTTACTAATCAATGCAAAATATTCATTGGTATTTCCGTAGGTTTTATGACTGACAAATTCTTTTTGCTCTAAAATTCTTATTACCGTTGAAACAGTATTATAATTTGGTTTAGGTTCGGGAAATTTCTCTAAAACGTCTTTTACAAAACCTCTTTCTATTTCCCAGAGATATTGCATGACTTGTTCTTCTGCTTTTGTGAGTTCTTTCATGGTTTTTAATTTTAAGTATGTTTAACTTCAAATATTTGGCTCTCTGACAATTTTTGTGGAAAAGTATTTTTAAGGCAAAAACTTTCCAAAAGCCAAAAAGCTTTTGGAAAGTATAGCTACTTTTGGAAAGTTTTTTTTATTTTCCAAAAGTTTTTTGCTAATCATTTCCACAAAAATTGTCAGAGAACCAAATTCTTTTCTTGAAACAAAGATAAAAAGAGTTTTTTAGTTTTGCAACTATTTTTATAGTTGTTTAACTAAAAAAATAATAATTTAATTTTTTTGATTATATTGCTGTAATTATCATTGTTTTATTGCAATATTGTGGAAGTTTAGTAGTATAATTTTGTAATTTATATTTCATAATCCATAATTAAATGTCCGATATATGCTTGTGCATCGGCAATTCCTGCACATTAAAATTAGATTGTTACCGTCATACTGCTGAAATTTTAGGAAGGCAGGATTTTTTTGGTTCTCCACCTTTTAAAGATGGTACATGTGAGTTTTTTTTAGATAACTCTCAACAAATTAAGTTATTAGCTTATTATCTTTGGCTTGAAGGAGGTTCTCAAACGGATAATCAGGATAGTTATTGGTTTGCGGCGAAAGAGCAGCTTTATCAAAAAAATAGCTAAACCTCTTTTCCAAAAGATAACTTTTTTGATTTACTTGTATATTACAAAAATAATAGGTTTATTGTAGTGGGATTGTAATATTATAATCGTAATTTTTTAAAATAGTCATCAACCCTTTAAATAAACAACACATGTTAGACCAACTTATCGAATTTGGCAAAGAACAATTAAGTTCTCAATTACAACAAAAAGCAGGTTTACAAGGCTCACAAGTAGAAAAAAGCCTTGATGTTACCAAAGATTCTTTAACAAACACATTAATTAGTCAAGTTGCAAGTGGCAATGTTGGACAAATCATGAGTTTGTTTAATGGTGGTGCAGCTACAACTTCAAATCCTGTTGTTGGCAGCATGATTACAAATTTAGCAGTAGATTTGGCAGCAAAAGTTGGCATTAGTTCACAAATTGCACAAACTGCGGCAGGTATTATTGTGCCTTTTGTGATGCAAAAATTTGCAAGTTCTGAAAGTGGTACTGCAAATAATGAAGGAGATTTATTAGATAAACTCGGAATTAGTGGCAATGACGCAATAGCAGGCATCGCAAAAAGTTTTTTAGGAGATAAAGGCGGTGATTTGTTAGGTGGTTTCTCAAAAATGTTTAGTTAGAAAATAATTATGAATTAATTATAAATTATGAATTATGAATTATGAAATTAACTAATTGATTATCATAAAATTAATTCATAATTCATAATTATTTCTACCTTACACTAAATTCTTTTACTGCCTCAATAAAACATTTTACCTTATCAACTTCAATGTCTGGATATACGCCATGTCCAAGATTTGCAATATGTTTATGATTTCCAAACTGCGATAACATCAATTTTGTTTCTTTGCGAATTACATCATAAGGTGCATATAACACACAAGGGTCAAGATTTCCTTGCAGAACTTTCTGATTTCCAATAAGTTGGCGAGATTCTACTGCGTCCATATTCCAATCTAATCCAACAACTTCGCAAGCTAAATTTCCCATTTCTTTGCGTGCAAAAAAAGCACCTTTTGCAAACACTGTTTTTGGAACTTCTGTAATTGCTTGGCAAATTTGATTAATGTAAGTCAAACTAAATTCAGTGTATTGTGATGGTGGTAAAATTCCTGCCCACGAATCAAATAATTGTACCAAATCTACACCTGCTTTTATTTGTTCTTTCAAATAATTAATGGTGCTATCTGTTATCATTTGCAACAATTTGTGTGAAAGTTGCGGGTTTTGGTACATCATTTTTCGTGCTTTCGAGAAAGTTTTTGAACCACCACCTTCAATCATATAAGTAAATATGGTAAATGGTGCACCTGCAAAACCAATTAATGGCACTCTGCCATGTAATTCTTTCTTTGTCAAACGAATGGCATCTGTTACATAGCCTAAATCTGAAGCTGCATCAGCTACTTTTAAGCGTTGCAAATCAGCTTCTGTTTCAATGGTTCTTGGAAAACTTGGCCCCTTTTTTTCTTGCATTTCGTAAGGCAAACCCATAGCTTCGGGAATTACCAAAATATCAGAAAAGATAATTGCGGCATCAACACCCAAAATATCAACAGGCTGAATAGTAACTTCAGCAGCACGTGCAGGATTTTTGACTAAATCTATAAAACCATTTAGGCTTTCTCTTACAGCTCTATATTCGGGCAAAATTCGCCCAGCTTGACGCATCAACCAAACAGGAGTTCTTTCGGTAACTTCTCCTTTGGCAGCACGCAATAATAAATCATTTGTGAGTTTCATGAAAATTAGTAATGTGATTTTTTTGTTCGCAAATATAAAGAATAACAAACTACATGAAATCTTTATATGATATTATTATTTTTTCTCTAAAAATTTATACATTTGATAATCATTCAGAAATATTAATATCTTAATCTATGTTTCATAAAATACTTCATAAAATACTTCGCAAAACTTACTTCTTAACTGTTTTGTTTTTGCTTACACACTTGTTATATGCACAAACAGATAAAAATAATATAGCAAAATCTCTCGACAGCTTGCAAACGCAAATAAAAAATGCTAATGAAATGCTAACTACATACGGAGATAGTGTTCAAAGTAAGGCTTTTCTTGGTAAATCTATGGCACAAGAATATTTAGATGCGGTTAGCAAACTGAAAACTGCTTCTTGGAAATCATACACAGACCAAGTATTTGCGGAGTCTATGTTATTGCCTGCGTTTAGTGGACAGAAAGATTTGATGACTTCATTATTGAAAATTGCGAGAAATAATAAAATAGATTACCCTACAATTCGCAAAAAAATGACTTCAGAAATTCTGAAATATGATGTTGTATTGTTGATGTCGGAAGTTGCACCTAAATATGAGGCATTTGTGAATAAAAAGAAGTCAAAATCAGATGTGCTTCCTATGACAGAGCCAGAAGCAAGTGAAGCAAAAATGGTGGCTTTAAATATTGCAACAGCACAAATAGACGCATTTATGAAACGAAATAGAGTTGATAATCCTCGACTTTCATTAGAAGAATGGAATAAGTTTTGGACAGATTTATTGAAAGATAAGAAACATAAAGAAGCAATTTTAAAAGGACAAAAAGGACTAAAAGACCACCCAAAATTAGTAGAAAATGAAAAATCAGGCTCAAATATGCGTGATGCTTTTACTGCATTAATGAATTTGCAACACTAGAAGTAATCATTTAGTGCAAGATTTTAGCCTGCACTAAATGATTACTTTGTCAATTCATAAAATACTTTTTCTAATGTCGTTTCTTCTTTGCGGATTTCTAACAAAGTCCATTGATTTTCGACTGTTTTTCTGAAAATTTCGGCACGAATATCTGTGAAATTTTCCCAGTTTTCATGAGTTTCATTTTCGTTATTTTCATGAAATTTGCTATTATTTTGGGTTGTTAGTTCAAACTGTCTTGAATTAATTGTTTTTATAGCCTTAATTTGTGGCAAAGTTCTAAATATTTCTATGTCTATATTTTCGGCAAATTCTACAAATATTTTCACTTCATTTTGCAAATTTTGCAATTCATTCATTGTATGATTAGCAACAATTTCGCCTAACTTAATGATTATCACTTCATTACACAAAGCCTTAACTTCTTGCATAATATGCGTAGAAAAAATAACAGTTTTATCTTTGCTAATTTCTTTAATCACTTTGCGAATTTCTAATATTTGATTTGGGTCTAAACCTGTTGTGGGTTCATCAAGAATCAGCACTTCTGGATTATGAATTAAGGCTTGTGCCAATCCAACCCGTTGTCGATATCCCTTGGAAAGTGTTGCAATTTTCTTGTGTTGTTCCACGCCCAAACCACAAAGTTCTATCATTTCAGCAACCCTATTTTTTAATACTTTTCCTTTTAAGTCATACAAACCACCCATAAATTCCAAATATTCTTGCACATACATGTCCAAATATAGCGGATTATGTTCGGGCAAATATCCAATTTTTTGACGTACTTCTAAGGGAAATTCCATGACATCATAACCACAAACTTTTACAGTTCCACTTGTTGGTGGCACATAACACGTTGCAATTTTCATCGTTGTCGATTTTCCTGCACCATTTGGACCTAAAAAGCCGACAATATTTCCTTTTGTAGCTTCAAAAGAAATATTTGCAACAGCTTTTTGTGTGCCATAGATTTTTGTAAGATTTTGTATTTGCAATGACATGGTTATTATTTATGTAATTGATTTTAAAAAGTATTGCGAAAGTAACACTTTCTTTTGATTAGTTATTGTTTTTGTTCCAAAATTCTACGTTATTGCAGAAATTAATTTCAGACAAAACTTAACCAGAACTTAACCAAATAGCACTATTTTATGAGATATGCACAAATAGATAATCAAATTTTTACAAAAAATCGTGAAAATTTTAGGGCAATGTTAAAGCCAAATGCTGTTGCCATTTTCCACTCCTCCGATTTAATGCCAACAAGTGCTGATGGACATTTTAATTTTAAGCAACATTCAGATATTTTATATTTGTCAGGAATTGACCAAGAGGAGAGTATTTTAGTCATAATTACTGATGCCAAAGAAGAAAAATATAAAGAAATGCTGTTTCTAAAAGAAACAAATGAAACTATTGCAGTTTGGGAAGGCGAAAAATTATCGAAAGAACAAGCTCGAAAAGTGTCAGGCATAGAAACTATTTATTGGTTAAAAGACTTTGATACAGTTTTGCAACAAGTGGTTTTTGAAACTGAACATATTTATTTGAATACCAATGAACATTTGCGGGCAAGTACCGAAACAGAAACCAGAGATGACCGTTTTCGCAAAACTTGTATGCAAAAATATCCATTGCATAAATACGAAAGAGTTGCACCAATCATGCATGCGTTGCGAGCTATAAAAAGTGAGGGCGAAATTGATTTATTGCGTGAGGCTTGCCGAATTACAGAGAAAGGTTTTCGTAGAATTTTGCCATTTATTAAAGATGGAGTTTGGGAATACGAAATTGAAGCGGAGTTAATTCATGAGTTTATTCGCAATCGGGCAACAGGTTTTGCATACACACCGATTATTGCTTCGGGTGCAAGTGCTTGCGTATTGCATTATATAGAAAATAATAAAATTTGTAAAAATGGTGATGTGATTTTATTAGATATTGCAGCAGAATATGCAAATTATAACGCAGACCTTACACGATGTTTGCCTGTTAGTGGACGTTTTACAGAACGACAAAGATCTGTATATTCGGCAGTTTTGAGAGTCATGAAAGAGGCAAAAACTTTGTTGGCAGTCGGCAATAATTGGATAGATTATCATGCAGAAGTTGGCAGAATTATGGAGCATGAACTTATTGGTTTGGGCTTGTTAAAAAAGCATGAAGTGGAAGCACAAAATAAGAATAAGCCACTATACAAAAAATATTTTCCGCACGGAACTTCGCATCATTTGGGCTTAAATGTGCATGATTATGGCAATAAATACCGTAAATTTGAAGAAGGAATGGTTTTTACTTGCGAACCAGGTATTTATATTCCAGAAGAAGGTCTTGGTATTCGTTTAGAAAATGATGTTGTGATTCGTAAAAATGGTGTTGAAGATTTAATGGCAACTATTCCATTAGAAATTGAGGAAATTGAAGATTTAATGAATTAAATAATTTTATATTTTGTCATTCTGAGCTAAGTGGGCGGCAGTCCGCAAGAATCTAAACTATTGATTTTGATACAATAGCGTCAGATTCTCTGCAAGCTCAGAATGACAAAATTACTGTTTAAAACTGACAGCCATGAAAAAATACTTACTACTTTTATTAGTTTTTAGTGCCTGTGGCACTTATAAAACCTCGAAAACGTATAAAAGTACGTTGCCAAACATTAAAAAAATAGCGGTTTTGACACCATACATAGATGTAGAACAATTATATTTAGAGAATGATTTTAAGCAAGAAAAACCTATTTTAGATACGATTGGAATTAGAAAAGGTAAAAATTATATTCAAAGCCAAATTATTGCAAAGTTGCCTACAAGTTTTGAATCTTATCCATTATTTATTAGTAATGAATTTCAGGCAGCAAGTCAAAAAGATATGGTTTTATTGCTCGAAGAAATTAAAGAACATCGTTTAGATTTTGTTGCAATTCCCGCATATCTTAATGAGTTTTTGAAGAAGAATAGTGTAAATTATGCAATTTTATTACATCACATTGGCACTTATAAAACCCTGAAAAGAACAGAACAAGACAACGCAACTTATAATGCAAAGGAAGCATTAGATGTAATTTTTTCATCAACTTCAACCACAGCTTCATCATTGCCAACATTTCCAGATGATGTACGAAGTGTGTTGCACATGATTATTTATGATGTTAAAAATCAAAAGTTGCTTTATTATGCACAAGAGGAAAATAACAAAGTAGATGAACCTAATGTCCCAATTCCAACACAAGCTATTGATAATCAGGTAGTTATCTTATTGGAGAAGTTAAATAAATATTATTTGAAAGTTAGGTAATCTTTATTCTTTAGGTACGTTGTCAATGGTGCTTTTCGCACCTTGACAATCGTGCTAACTCCACTTTTTACGATTGTCAAGGTGCGAAAAGCACCATTGACAACGTATCCAATTACTTTACTTTTTATCTTTACGCCCAAACAAAGAAAAATGCACATATCTTTTTGGTGTTTTGCGAAAATCTATCAACAAACAATCCAAAGAAACTAAACTTTTATTGAGATTATTATATAAAGAATCACTATAAATCATTTTACCTGCTGTTCCTTTTTGTTGGTTAATGGCTGTCATCATTTTATTCATTTCGCCAACTAATGAACTTGCTTTATTAACTGTTGATGCTAATTTAAGGGCATTTAATGAATCTGCGAAGGTGTTAAATTTAGCTAGCATGGGGTCTAATTTTTTCTGACTTTCTGCCAAACCTGCTGACATTTTTGCGGCATTATCCATTGTTGCTTTAATACTTTGACGGTTATCAGAGGCAATTCCACTAAAAGATGCTGTCATACTTTCGGTATTGATTAAAACTTTTCTTATGTGCCCACTCATTTCTCCATATTCTTTAAGCATTTTATTGAGATACATCATGGTGTATTCAATAGAATCTGCTAATGGTTTTGCTTTTTTACTAAGCATTGACATCATGTCGTCCAATTCACCAGAACGGAGGGTGTCGCCATTGTTTAGGTTTTTTGTACCTTTTCCAATTTTTAGAATAATGTCCTTAGGTCCCAAAACTCCTGTTGAAGATAAATATGCAAAGGTAGAATCATTGAGAACCACATTTCTATTTACGTCAATGGTTACTGCCAATTTAAAATTTAGCTCTGGAACAATACGAATATTACGCACACGTCCAACAGTTAAGCCATTGATTTGCACAGGATTAGATTCTGTTAAGCCATCAATTTTGTCATATAAAACAACATATTGCTGGGCAGGCGAAAAGAAATTTACGCCCTTCAAAAAATTAAAACCATAATATAATAGTCCAAAGCAAACTAAGGCTAA
>JAYTNF010000067.1:0-4113 GCA_043748455.1 Cytophagales bacterium | reverse complement strand
AAAGTCCAATGCTATTAAGCTAAGAAAGTTAAATTGCAATATTGCTAATTACTTGATTATCAATTAATTATATTTTTTTAGTTCCGTTAGGAACGACATCTTTATAGCAAAAGTAAGCACCGACTCCCCCAAAGTGCCGTAGCAGTTCCACTGCGGGCAAAATATGTCGTGCCTACGGCACTTTGGGAGTAAGAATATACGTTTGCTATAAATATTTCGTGCCTAAGGGCACTAAAAAAGACTTTCTTAGCTTAATAGCATTGGACTTTAGTCTGTGAAGGTTGCCATTGACTTCAAAAACAAAGTTTCACAGACTAAAATCTGTATTACAAACTATACTTTTAAAATGTATAATTATTTAATTATGAATAATACAGTCAAAAAAAATAATATTAGTAAAATTACTTGTTATAAAATTTATAGCTTTTTCATTATTTTATTTTTTGCAACAGCTTGTAGTAACCAAACCAGCACCGAGAAAATCAATCCCTCACTTGTGCGAGTTTATTTGAATGAGGTACTCTTGCAACAAGGAAAGTCTGAAACAAGTTTTATTCCACTTGATTTTAAAGCAACTTCTGACAATGGCTTTGTGTTTATTGGTGTTGGTGGTAAAGATGTGGAATCTAAAACCAGCCGTAATGCTGTATTATGTCTTATGAAAATAGATAATGGGGGAAATGTGGTTTGGGAAAAATACTATGATGATGCTACTTTAAACTTAGGCTTTGGCTTTCCAACAAATCTTATTGCAACAACTGTTACAGATGAATATGTTTTATTTTGGAATAAAAATATTAGCAATTCAGTAGAATACTACCAAGTCAAAATAAATATAGGTGGTGCAACTTTCCCAACTCCCGAAATCACAAAATTATCACTCAACACAGGTACAAATATTAACAATTTGGGTTTTCCAAATGCAACAAAAAATGGTGGTTATATAGCAAAAGCAACTGTAAATCTTGCCCAAAATGGCTACGTACTCATGAATGTTGCTACAAATTCAACAAGAACAGAGAGTAACGAGCAACATAAAGTGCTTATCAACAATGTTTCATCTGCCAATCCAACAGCAAATACTACTTTACTTAGTGAGTCTGCTATAAAAGGATTAAGACCAGGAATAGAACCTTTATTAGATTATGATAATCATTATCAACTTTTTAGTGCCAATAGTCAATATTATTATAATATTCCTGATGGTAACGACATCATGGCTCTGGCAAGTGTTGGAGGTACACAAAACCCAATTTTTAGAGATAGCACATTTTATTGGGTAACATCTATTTACGAAAAACAAAATAATATTTCTTTAATTATTAATGCTAAAAACACAAAAGACGAATCTTATTATATCCCAGCTATTGATTTATCACCAAATAATTATGATATTTCAAAAATAGCAAATTTTGCTATAAAATTTAGTCCTGCACTCAGCAGTAAAGCACCTGCTATTTTGGCTACTACAAAAGATGGAATTCCTATGATTTGTGGAACAGATTTACAAAGTGGTGGTGTTGCATTACTATTTGTAAAAAACCCTACAAATATCAGCACATTTCAGTTAGCAAATACTAATTATACAGCTTGTAATATTGTGGAATCTCAAAATGGAAATGTATTTGCAATAGGAGGTATTAACAGTGTTTTGGGACAATCTTGGAAAAGACCTTTTGTTATTTTAATTCCTAAACAAGAGATTTTTAAGTAGTTCTGTTGTCATTCTGAGCAAAGCCAAGAATGATAAAAAAAGTTTAAGTGTCATTATCAATCTATTAAAAACAAAAAAGACAAATCTCTAAGAGATTTGTCTTTTGAGCTCCCGGACGGGGTCGAACCGACGACCTACTGATTACAAGTCAGTTGCTCTACCAAGCTGAGCTACAGAAGCTGATTTTTGTACTTTGTTTACTTTTATTACGGTGCAAATTTAGGTATAAAAATTAATATTCAAAATATTTTACAATATTTTTTTAAAAAATATTGTAAAATATTTACACCGCACTTTCTATTGCCAAAGCATACAATTTCATTTGTTTTACCATTGAAGCCAAACCATTTGCACGATTCATAGAAAGTAATACTTTAAGCCCAATTTTATCCATAAAATAGAGGTCTGCCTCAAATATATCTTTTGGCTTTTGTTCAGATAATATGCTAATAAGCAAACTGACCAATCCTTTGACTAAGGAAGAATCACTATCTCCATAAAAATAGACTTTTTCTCCTTGCATCACAGGATATACCCAAACCTTTGACTGACAGCCTTTTATAATATTTGCTTCTGTTTTGTGTTCTTCTGGAAATGGTGGAAGGTTTTTGCTGAGTTCAATGATATAATCGTAAGTATCATTTTTATTATCAAAAATTGCAAAATTTTCAATAATTTCATTTTGTATATCGTTAATATTCATTTTTTGGTCAAAATAATTTACTACAAAGCTAATGAATTCTGTTTGAAAAACAATAATGTGATAAAGACATTTATAATTTGTCATTCTGAGCAGGCTCAAAATGACAAATTATAAATATGCATCAAAAAGAGCTACGCACTACAATTACTCACAATACAACCTACAATTCCCTGTTTTATCCACAAAATACCATTTTCCACTACTATTAACTTTTGCCAAACCTCCCGAAAAATCCTCGACAGCATCAAATTCAGCTTTCATAATTTTATTGCCCAAAGTATCAATAAAAATCCATTTTCCGTTGATTTGTGCAGCAGCTATACCTTCCGAAAACTCTCGTATTTCGTCATACACAAAAGCCACAACCGTTTTGCCTGTTTTGTTAATGAAACCGTATTTGTCGTCTTTTTTGATTTTTGCAAGTCCATTTTTGAAATTATTATATTCTTTGAAATCAACACTTTTGATAATTTCATTGCCCAAATTATCCAAATAGCCACGAATAGTATCTCTGCGAAAACGTGCCAAACCTTCCGAAAATTCAGCCAATTCATCATATTTAGTATCTATGATTTCTTGACCTTGTGGGTTTATAAAACCAAATTTTTCGTATTTTACTAAGGCTAAACCATTTTTATAAGTTCCGATTTCTGTATAAATAGGCACAACGATTTCAGTTCCCGTTTTATCAATTAGACCGTATTTTTTGTTCTCCCAAACTATTGCAAGACCATTTGTAAAAGGCAAAATGCTTTCATATTTTTTGAGTTTTGCAATAATTTTTTTGCCACTTTGGTCTATTCTGTACCAATGTTTGTTTTGTTTTACTAAGGCAGTTCCCTTATCAAAATCTGTAACTTTTTCGTAAGTTATTGGAATAACAATTTTTCCTGTGATGTCTGCAAAACCATACAAGTTGTTTTTTTGCACCCACATAAAATTATCTTGCAAGTTACCCAGCCATTGATAGATAGGCTCTAAGATAATTTTCATTGTCGAATCTATTAATCCATAACTATTACGTTTTTTAATCATAGAAATTCCTTTGTTAAATTCTCCAATGTACTCATATTCCAAAGGCAAGATAATTTTTCCTAAACTGTCAATGACACCAAACAATTTTTCTTTGTTTTGTCCTTTGGTAATTTCTGTACTGACTTTAAAAAATGGAATAGTTGCCGTGTTAAATTGTTGAAAATCTGTATATTGTGGTTTTACAATAATTTTGCCTGTGCGGTTTATTGCACCATATAGATGTAGATGGTTATTTCGTGGATAATACTTTTCTATAATTGCTAAACCATTCATAAAGTTTTTAACTTTATCGTAATCAGGTTTTAATAAAATATTACCAAGAAAATTAATAACACCTTCTGTAAACGGTTGTTCAACTTTTTCTGAATAATTAAGAAAACGATATAAACCATCTACAATATGTTCTAAATCGTGGTATTCTATTGCCAACAGCTCTTTCCCTTGCTTATCAAATAGACCATACCTATGCTTCTCAGATGTATCATATCTATCTATTTTTTTGACAATAAAAGTGTTTACTTCTGTCTGTGTAATAGCATCATACTCAAAAGGCAAAATTACTTTTCCTGTTTTATCAATAATGCCAAGCCCCCCAGCCCCCGAAGTAAGCCCCCTAACCCCCGAAGGGGGAGTTTTTGACGTAACAGTTCCCCCTTCGGGG
>JAYTNF010000066.1:0-7697 GCA_043748455.1 Cytophagales bacterium | reverse complement strand
TCTTTTTTAGTGCCCTTAGGCACGACATATTTATAGCAAACGTATATTTTTTCTCCCAAAGTGCCGTAGGCACGAAATATGTCGTGCCTACAGCACTTTGGGGGAGTCGGTGCTTACTTTTGCTATAAATATGTCGTTCCTAAGGGAACTAAAAAAAATATAATTAATTGATAATCAAGTAATTAGCAATATTGCAATTTAACTTTCTTAGCTTAATAGCATTGGACTAAAGTCTGTGGTACATTCTACATAACTTACATTAATTATACAACTATTTTTATTTTATGGTAATTCATACACTTTCTCAAGACTTAACTTTTAAGCAAATTTTTGATGTTGTTGAACCTTTGCAAACTTTGGAAAAACAAGATTTATATATTTCCTTACTAAGTTCCATTGTTTCTCAACAGCTTTCTTTAAAAGCTGCTGCTACAATTTGGCATCGTTTTCTACAAATATTTCCTAATGAACAACCTTTTCCAACACTATTATTAGCCAAAACCACTGAAGAATTACGTGCTGTTGGTTTGTCGCAACAAAAAGCTGGTTATTTAAAAAATATTGCTGATTATGCTCTTGCAATATCTTGGGAAGATGAAAACTTCCATAAATTAACAGATGAGGAAATTATTGCAGAACTGACCACTATTAAAGGTGTTGGTCGGTGGACAGTAGAAATGTTGTTAATTTTTGCCATGAACCGCCAAGATGTGTTTTCTGTGGGAGATTTGGGAATTAAGCAAGCTATGGTAAAATTATACCAAATTGATGAAAATGCTATGACTATCAAGCAATTACACAAAAAAATGTATGAAATATCGGCTGCTTGGAAACCTTATAGAAGTGATGCGTGTAGATATTTGTGGAAGTGGAAAGATAAATGAAATATGAATTATGAAATATGAATTATTTTATCGTTATTTTTTTATTAGCTTTGCACAGAAAATAGACAACTCAAAATAGTATTGTCTATCTGGTCTATCTTTCTATGTGGTTAAGATTATTTTAAACACATGAAAATATAAATTTTGTCTAATCTATATTACAAAACACTTACAAAACATTTACAAAAATGGCAAAAGGTGCAATTTCACAATTTATCGAGAGAAACTATCTCCACTTCAATGCCGCAGCATTAGTTGATGCAGCAAAAGGCTATGAAGCACAATTAGAATCAGGTCATAAAATGTTTGTAACCTTAGCAGGAGCTATGAGTACAGCAGAACTTGGTATTTCATTAGCAGAAATGATACGTCAAGGCAAAATCCATGCAATTACTTGCACAGGTGCAAACTTGGAAGAGGATATTTTTAATTTGGTTGCCCATGATTTCTACAAACGTATTCCTCGTTACAGAGATTTAACGCCAACTGAGGAATGGGATTTGATGGAAAATGGCTTTAATCGGGTTACAGATACTTGTATTCCAGAAGGCGAGGCAATTCGCCGAATTGAAAAACATATCTTTGAACTTTGGAAAAAAGCCCAAGATAAAGGTGAAAGCTACTTGCCACACGAATATTTTTACCAACTTATTGGTAGCGGAGTTTTGGAACAATATTACCAAATTGACCCTAAAAACTCATGGATGTTGGCAGCATACGAAAAAAACTTGCCTATAACGGTTCCAGGTTGGGAAGATTCTACATTAGGAAATATTTTTGCATCTTATTGTGTAACAGGTGAGTTGAAACCTGCCACAATGAAATCAGGAATTGAATATATGATGACTTTGTCTAAATGGTATTTAGAAAATCATGGTGGTATTGGCATTGGATTTTTTCAAATTGGTGGTGGCATTGCGGGTGATTTTCCTATTTGCGTTGTGCCAATGTTGAAACAAGATTTAGAAAAAGAAGAAGTGCCATTTTGGTCATATTTCTGCCAAATTTCTGATTCTACTACAAGTTATGGTTCTTATTCAGGTGCTGTACCAAACGAAAAAATTTCTTGGGGTAAATTAAATATTACTTCTCCTTCATTTGTCATAGAATCTGATGCTACTATTGTTGCACCATTGATATTTGCTTATATTTTGGGGCAATAATAAATCTTATGTTTTGTAAAAGTAGGTATAAAATGGCTTTGTCATCTTATGCCTACTTTTACAAATATGGTTATCTATCTTACAATATATTCTAAAATTATAAAAGTTTAAATATATCATACAAAAAGTTTAACTAAGTAATAAGACAGTTTAAAAGTATAGTTTGTATCACAGACTTTAGTCTCTAAGGTTTTGATTATCAATATTTTTAAAGTCTGTTATACATTTATTTTGTCTTATTACTTATCTTAACTTTCATTAAACCTTGACGAGAAATCTACTGTCAAAATTATCACATCTTCAAACCCATAACCAAAATATCATCTGTTTGAGTAGTCCCATTTTTCCAATTCTCTATTTTTGTATTTAAGATTTCGTGTTGTTCGGAAAGTGGCAAATTATGAATTTCTATCAATAAATTTCTGAACTGTTTAATCATAAACTTGCGATTTTCTGTGCCACCAAATTGGTCAGGATAGCCGTCTGTAAACAAATAAAAAATGTCATTTTGTTGATAATTAATTACTTTTTGCTCAAATACTTTTCCTCCAAAATGTGAACTTCCAATCGGAAATTTATTTGGCTCGTGTTCTATGAGTTCGTTATTTCTAAATTGATAAACCACTCTTTTGGCACTTGAAACTGTGATTTGTGCAGTTGAAACATTTATTTTTGCTAAGGCAATATCCATTCCATCATTTACCTTGTCTTTGCTTGCCTCTACGCCTTGTTGTTGCAAAGTTTGTAACAATCTTTTGTCAAGTTCAGTCAAAAGATATGCAGGCTCTATACAATTTTGACTATTTTCGTTATTGATATTTGAATTTTCGCTAATAATTTGGTTGAGTATGTTATTGCCAATAACCGTCATAAAAGCCCCAGGCACGCCATGACCTGTGCAATCTGCAACAGCTATAAAAATATTTTCTCTTTCTTTTGCAAACCAATAAAAATCTCCCGAAACAATGTCTTTTGGCTTATAAAGTACAAAAGAATTTGGCAAAACGGCTTCCCAAGTTGTTTTTGAAGGCAACAAAGCCGTTTGAATACGTTTTGCATAACGCACACTGTCCGTAATATGTGTGTAGGCTTTGTCTAATCTATCATTTTGTTGTATTAAAAGTTGGCTATTTGCTTCTAATTCTTCGTTTTGATGCACCACTTCAAGAGTTCTTTCGGCTACTTTTTGTTCCAAATCTCGGTTAATATTGCGTTGCAATTCGTCATTTGCCTCTAATTGTAAAATAAGTTCTTCTTGAGCTTGTCGTTTTTCTTTTTCAATCATACTACTTCGTTGTGCCAAACCAAAGGTAAAAATGATAATTTCACCAAGAAAACCATAAGTAAAAAAGCTAAAAGGGATATTGAAGCCAAAGATATCAGAAAATGTATCAATAGCACCACCACCAAATAAACACAGACTTCCTGCTAATAAAAATCGGTTTAATAGCATATTTTTCTTGCCTTTTGCAATAATGCTAACAGAATAAATACCAAAAATAATATCACACACTAAAATAATATTGGTTGTTGTGCCAAAAATATCTGTAACCATATTTTGTAGCATTAAAACGACAAAAATGACGTTAATAATTGTCCTCATGGCAACATAAATTATAGAATGTTTTGCTAAGGTTGGGTAATCTTCGTCTTGTCTTACAAAATATTTTACGAATAAAATATAAAAAATAGCCACATTGCTAATACATAAATAAGCCATAATATTTTTATAAGCTATTAATTTATCCAAAATCCAAAACTCATAAGGTATATTTTGTAAGGCAATAAAAATGGAGGAAACAAAAATATAGCAAACATAATATAAATAGGCTTTATCACGAAATACAAAAAATAATAGAAAATTATACAACATCATTATCCAAAAAGCACCTTGTAATAAAGCTGATGAAAAACCCTTATTCAGCCATATTTCTGTTATCTTTTCTTTGTCTGATAATTTTAAAATAATACGAGATAATTTATTTTGGGTTTCGTACAAAACCCAGATTTTAACAACTTGGTTTTTAGGTAAGAATAAACGGATATTTCCATATGCTTGTTTAATATCTCGCATATCATTACTATAACTTTCTCCTGTTATTAGTTTTACAATTTTTTTGTCAGCATACTCTACATAAACTTCAGCACGAGCAACACCACCAATAAATAATAATACTTCTTTGTCATAGTCTAATTTACTATAAACTTGGGTTTTTACCCAATAAATGCTATCTGATTTTATATTTACATAGTCATTTCCAAGTTCAAAATTTAGTTTTTTGAAAGGTAATTGTGCAATATTTTCTAAATTATTGTTATTTTTTGTAGTTTTTGTGTAATAAATATGGTTCTTGAGTGTAGGAAAAGGGTTTGCCATTTCAATAATTTCTGTATTTTGCAATACAGAATCAATGTTTTGTGTAGTAATATTTTCGGCAATTTGTGCAGAAACTTGCGTATATAAACAGAAAATAACGAAGAAAAATATCAAAAAAATACGCATAAATTTACAAAAATCAATGTTTTATGGAAGTTGCAACCTAAAAGACAAATTTAATGCTAAAAAGTTGCATATTTATCATCTTTTATTGATAATTTTATCTACCTCCACCATTTTCCTTTTCCTCTTGTTTCTTAATTTCATCTTCCACATTTTCCAAAACAGGAGTTTGGTTTTCGGTTTCGGGTTTAGGCTCTAATGTCGGTATTTTATATAATTCGAATGCCACACGCCGATTTAGTTTCTTATCTAACTCATTTTTTTCGGGCATAATAATAGGTTTTTGACTTCCCATGCCAATAGCAATAATTCTTTCAGGTGCTAAATTTCCATAGGAAACAATATAATTTTTAATGGCATCAGCTCGTTTTTGTGAAAGTTCTACGTTTTTTTCTGCATTACCTTTTGCGTCTGTATGTCCAACAATTTTGAGTTTAAAATCAGGATTGGAAACCAAAAAATCTATTACCAAATGCAAATCATTTTCCATTTCAGATTTCAGATGAGCACTGCCACCGTCAAATTCAATAGACTGAAAACTTAGAGATTTAATACTTTTTGTCTTTAAATTGACTGTTTTTGCAGAATCTAAGAAAAAAACTTCTTCTAAACGAAAGAAATTTTCACCCTGAACAATCAACATATACCTTTTCCGATTCATCAAATTGAATTGAAAACTGCCATCAGCTTGCAAATATTTTGGGGCAATTTCTATTTTGTCATCGAGGTCAATCACAGAAACCATACCTTCAAAAGTTTCGCCTGTGCTTTCTTCGGTAACTTTTCCTGTAAATTTTACTGTTGCTATTGGCTGTGCTTCCATTGGCAAGGGAAACGAAAAAATATCACTATTATCATCAAACCGTTTAGAGTTTTTAGTTTTGGCTTTTACCTTTGTTTTGTCCATTTCTGACCTCGAATAATAAAGCTGTTCAGATTTGGAATCAATCGTAAAATAAACTTCGCTGCCCAAACCATTTACTAAGGGGCCAATATTTTGTGGCTCAGACCAGCCATTTTTGGTTAAATAGCTTTTATAAATATCAAAATCTCCAAAATTTATGAGTTGTCCATTAGAACTAAAATATAAAACGCCATAAATTGCGTGCATAAACGGACTTACTTCATCTTTTTGTGTATTGATAACTGCACCAATATTGCGGGCTTCTGACCAAGTTCCCCAACGGTCTTTGACTGAAAAATAGATGTCTGCACCACCGAAACCACCTTTTCTATCTGATGCAAAAAATAGTGTGTCTTCGGTTACAGAAAGACTTGGGTGTGAATCCCAAGCATAACTATTCACATTTTCGCCTAAATTTTCGGGTTCTGTCCAAGTGCTATCATTTTCTTGATAACTCACCATCAAATCACAATTTCCCAACCCATCAGGTGCATGACAACGTGCAAAAATCAGCATTTTCCCGTCATCTGTAATACAAGGAGAACCTTCATTATACAATGAATTAATGTTGGCAAAAGGTTTTGCGGTTTCCCAAAAACTTTCATCAGCCTTATTTGCTATGTAAATATCCTCGTCAATTTGCGGTTTTAAATCCTTGGTTCTGCCTGTATTTCGTTTTCTTTTGGAGGTAAAAAGCAATTTTTTGTTATCTCGTGAAATCGTAACGCCATAATCCTCAAATTTTGAATTAATTTCTTCACCCATATTTAGCAACGCACCTTGTGGCGGCGTTAAAGTGTCAATGTGTCTTCGCAAGTCCACTAAGGCATAATATTTCTCTAAATCTACATACTTATCTTTTTCAAATCTTGTCAAACTATCATAATGTTTGATAGCTTTTTTTATATCTCCTCTGTGATGTTTGATGAGTAGCCGATAAAGTTCGGTGGCAAGGTCATAATTTTGGCGTTTTTCAGCTAACATTGCCAATGCCCACAACAAGTCCATGTCCTTGATTTCCAAAAAGTTATCAATTCCAAAACTTGTAACATAATGGTATAACATCACATAAAGTTTGTCAATTTCGCCTTCGTCTTTATATTTTTTGATAAGTGCTAATTCGTAATCATCTTTATAGTAAGCAAGTTTATTAAAATTAGAAAAAACAACATGACTTTCCTTAATAATCCTATTACTATCTGCTAATAAAAACTCTTTGGCAGACATCTTTCTTGGGTCAAATTTTTCTTGTGATTTTGCAGGAAATATGCCAATAAATAGCAATAACAGGCAATAACAAAAAATATTGATTGCCTTATATTGCAATAAAGTACTTATCTGGTGGCTTAAAGCCACCAGATAAGTAGAATTTATAATATGGAAACAGTGTTTTTGCAAAATAAAATACTAAACAATCACTTTTATTACATTGAAATTGTAAAGTTAGTATATATTGAGCAAAAATTATACTAACTAATAAAATCACTATGAATTTGTTGCAATATTAACCTTAAATGTGCTGCTAAATCTTCTATACTTAAATTTTCTATCATGAGTTGAGAAATCATGGCATTATTTGTAATTTTTAAGGCTGTTGGATTAGTTGTATATCTTTTTTGAAGTTTTTGTAATTTTATCTGCTCAACATAATATTCAAAATTACTTTGGATATTATCACAAAAAACATCAGAAAAACTTGTATTTTCAAAAAATTGCAAACCAAGTTCTATATTTTTAATTCCTTGATAATCAATAAAATAGCAAAAATTGTATTGATTATTTATTGGGTTATTTTGCAAATTTTCAGTAAAAATTATACAACTTGTTTCGCTAAATTCCCATTGCCAAGAATAATTTTCTAAGGAATTTTGTAAAATTGTGATTAAGTGTTGAAAGAATAATAGATGTGTGTGCATGAATAAAATAAGTTAGCTATAATTTGACCTTGATAACAACTTTTCCTCTTGACCGACCAGTTTCAACATAAGAAAGTGCCTCGTTGGTTTGTTCAAATGGAAATACTTTATCAATGACAGGTTTTATGATTCCAGCCTCAATAAGTTGCGTAATTTGCCCTAATTGTTTGCCTTCTGCTCTCATAAACAAGAATTTAAAAGATATATTTAGTTTTTCTGCCTTTTTTCTTACCCCAGAACTTAAAAGCTGCGTTACAAATTTTAAATACCAAGGCAAACCAATTGCTGTTGCAAATTCAGGTGTTGGTGGACCTACTAATGAAATAAGTT
>JAYTNF010000065.1:0-1725 GCA_043748455.1 Cytophagales bacterium | reverse complement strand
TTGCCCTGTTAAATTAGCCCATCCAAGTTGTTCACCTTCCATTTCACCATTTGCATTGTTTGTCCAAATAATGCCCTGAACGGCAAGAATGGCTGCCTCAAACTTTTTCTTACTTTCTTCAATCTTTTTTCTTGTTTCAACTTGTTCTGTAATATCAAAAAACATCACGATTACTCCATAAATATTTTCCGAATCATTTATTAATGGGCTAATAGATAAATTAAAATAACACTGCCGAAGTACACCTTCATTTTTAAGGTCAAGCATGACGACATATTCAAGAGAAGTAAATGGTTCTCCGGTTTCTAAAACTTTTTCAAATAATTCAAAAGTTCCGGTACCTATCAATTCAGGAAAAACTTCACGATTGCTTTTGCCGAGTAAATCGGCTGCTTTGCGGTTGGTTATATTTTCATAATACTGATTTGCCAAAATGTATTTGAGTTCATGTCCTTCAAAAATAGCAGTGGCAGCAGGCACATTCTGAAAAATATTTTGCAGTTGCTTTAGATTTATTTCTGATACCTTTTGTTCTTTTTCGATTTCTATTATTTTAGCAGCAGATTTCTTTTTTATTGAAGTTATTCTCATATAAAAAAAGTATTTTAAGATTATCTAAAATCATTTTGCAGTTCTTTTTATTTTTACACTGTTGACTACTGTTAGCACTGTCGTCATAACAAGACCGCTAACGTCAGTTTGTGAAAATACCCATTATGTTAGTTAAATATACACAGAATGTGAATAGCGTAAATATTGTGTGGTTTTTGTGTATGTAAGGTATGCAATTTATACAAGGGAAATCTGCTATCAAACATATTACACTACAGCTGAAGATCAAATGATTGCTGATAATGAGTCAGACTGATGGATGCATTTATCAATAAGTTTGATGTAAAAAAATGGGAATTTATTGGTACTGTACACAAGAGTGAGTGGCAAATACCAATTAGTGGTAAGTGATAAAAGTTGGAAGAGACTGAAACAAACCCTTAAAATCATCACTCGGAAAATTATATCGCAAAGTGTAAACGAACGAATCAGTAAACTAAAAGAAGTGCAAAGATGGGCCATTGCACAATCACCTATAATAGGATCAACATTAACGGTAATATACCTGTTGCCATCGCCGAATATTTAGTTGCGGCTATTATGCCTTCTAATGGAGTAAAATTGCATTCATTAACCAATATCTTCATTTCGTGTTGAACAAATGTTTTTTGGTCAGAATCACTGCCGGCACAAATGAGAACACCTGCTTTGGGCGCTTGCTGTATTATTCTTATTCCCATTTTGTATACCCAAACTCTTCGAGATTTAATTTTCTGTATTTTTAATATAGAAATTGTTGCATCTAAAACAACGTTGTATTTGATCATTAATTTATATAATTCGGCAAAGTCTGATTTTTCAATATGCTGGTTTTAGTTTTATAATCTAGGTGTCAAAAATTCCCTTAAGATTATATTTTTTGTAACTAATCAATTTCATTATTTACTGTCTAACTTTGGCAACATTTATTGCTACTTGCTTTCTTATTTGTCCTGCTATTTACTACCACTATCTTATATTCAAACCGTTTTTTAGTCCGTAGTTTCTCTGGCTACCAGAACAGCCCCTAACACGTTACTTCTATCATCTTTATATACCGATCCGTTGAATAATACCATGGTTTTCCGGCTATTCAATACCGTTAGCGGGTAACCTGTTACAAAGCCTTTGGCA
>JAYTNF010000064.1:0-23532 GCA_043748455.1 Cytophagales bacterium | reverse complement strand
CGGGTCTAAAATACTCAAATCTTCTATTTCTTTGGGAGTTTTTCCTGCAATTTTTTTGCCTATTGTTTGCTTAACTATCTCATTTACAATGTATTGCGGTGTGTAATATACGCCACCTGCTTTGCGAACTTCGGGCTTTTCATCTATTTCTACACTTTTTGCTTTGGTAATGGTAATAATTTTTCCTAAAAATCTTTCGTAGGCAGTACCCAAAATTTCTGTACCAATTACCGAAAATTGATAAGGAGATTTTGGAAAATATAAATCACCAATCACATATTGAATAACTTTATTATCTATTTCTATGCTTGGAGAAAGTACATCTTTCTCAAAATCAAATAAGCTCGAATTGTATTTTTCTGCCGAACTTTTGAATAATTGCACCAAATTTTGATACGCATTTCCTGTTTTAATTGTCTGTTTGAGTTGGTCGTTAGGCTCAACTTCTCGGTCTTCGCAAATCCGCAAAAAGATAATTCTATCTAAAATATTTTGCACCAAAAAATTAAGGTCGTCTTCGTCTATTTGTGGATTTTTGGTAATAATTCCTTTTGCCAAATAATCACGTTGGAGTTCCAAAGTACGCAAAAAAGCCTTATCTACGGTCATTGTACCTTTTGCTACAATTTTGTCAAAAAGTGCATCAAAATTTCCATTATAAATATTTTCTTTGGCAAAGTGTGTCCACAAATACTCAAAGTTTTTTTCGTAATCTTTGTAATGAATGGTTTTTAGGGCTGCAATATTTGCCACATCAGTAGCCTGCGGTTCTATATTGCAATCATAGATTACAAAATGCTCAAAATTCGTCAGCACCGAAATTTTTAGCTGCTTACTCCACCCATAACTCCGCAACTGCAAAGCCGAAAGGCTGCTATCAGGCAAAAAAATGCTCGGCTTTTTTGCTTCCACAAAAAAACGGTGTTCCCCTTTTTTGGTAAAACCGTAATCAGGCTGCTTTTTGCGTCTTTCTACTAAAACTGCATCTTCATAATAAACCTCTCTTTCTGTGGGTAATTGCCCATTTTTATTGCGAATATCCCAACCCAAAGCCTCAAAAAAAGGGTCTATAAAATCAATTCTTATGACATCTTCTTTAACATTTTCAGATTTTACATAATCAAGATTTTTATCAAAATCAGCTACCAATTTTTTGATAATGGCAAGTCCTTTTTCTTTTAATGTCATAAAAAGTTACAAATAATTAGCAATAAGTTTTTTTGTCAAACATACTATAAAAAAGTATTTTTAACAAATAGTAATAGCTATAAAATAATAAAGGCAACCAAACTTTGGTTGCCTTTATTATTACAATATATGATTTAAGAAATTACTTAGTAATAACTAATTTTGTAACTTCTCTTTTAGAACCGTTTTGTAATGTAACAATATACATACCTGCACTTAATTCAGATGTGTTAATTGTGTGATTTACTTGACCTTCTACATTTTTCAATGTTCTTTTAGCAAACTCTTGACCTTGTAAGTTAAAGATAGAAATTGTAGCTTCTTCTGTTGGATTTGCAAAGAAATAAGACAAAGTAGCATCAGTGTTTGTTGGATTAGGATATACATTCATTCCTGTTTCAAAAGAATTTGTGTTTTCAGTTCCTGTTACTGATTCACGTGCTGCACTTGTAGTGATATTTAAAGTATAATCTTCTACTTCACCATAGCCAAATGTTTCGCAAGCTGTTGGCACTCCGTTATATTTCATAGAAACTCTCATACGAACTGTACCTAAAGTTGCTGTTGTTGGCACTGTGAAATTTCCTGTTGCTGTTGCTGCTGTTCCTGCAGCTCTTGAATAAACTAATTCTGTTGAGGCAAAAGTACCATCTCTGTTATAATCAACCCAAACTGCCCAACCTTCAGCGTAAGCTGTTGATGTCCAACCTGATGTTGCTGTTACTGTTAATGCACTACCTGGTGCTACGTTGTAAGCTGTTGCTGTAAAGTTACCATAACCTGCATTTTTACCAGAAACATTATTGAATAATGTAGTAGTTCCTTTTGCTAATTTTACAGATGCAATCCACTCGTCTGCTACACTATTTCCTTTTGACGCACAATATGTAGGTGTTGTTGTTCCACCTGATGTAGTAAATGAAGATGCTACAAATGCACTTAAAGAAGTAGTAGAACATTTGTTTTGAACTTGGAAATTATAAGTTACGCCTGCTGTTAAACCTGTCAAACTTGCTGATGTTCCAGAAACTGTTGCATTTAACCAAGTAGAAGAAGTAGATGCTTTATATTGTGCTGTGTAACCTGTAGAACCAGAAACTGCTGTCCAAGAAACTGTTGCTGATGTAGCACTAATTGCTGAACTTGCTAATCCTGTTGGTGCTGCACAAGTTACTGTACCACCACCTAATGCTGGTGAAGTTAATAAGCTAACTCTTGTTCCACCTGCCACAAATAATGCTTGTGCTCTTGCTTTTTGTCCTGCTGTAAACATGTTCATACATTGGTCATTTACATAATCCATGTAGTTCATAAACATATCACCATTTGTTGTGTTACCACAAGTTTTCTTTGGGAAAGTTGGGCAACCACCATTTGAAGTTTGTTGTGTTGGCGTATCAGAAACTAAATCATTACCACAATTTGCATCACCCCAGATATGTCTTAAATTTAACCAGTGACCAACTTCGTGAGTTGCTGTACGACCATAACCGAACACGCCACCTAATGTAGGATTTACACCAAAAAATTTATAACCCATAACAACGCCATCTTTAAAAGTACCTGCGTCAGTTGGGAAAGTTGCATAACCTAATAAGTCAGAACTTGCACCACCAAAGTTACAAACCCACATATTTAAGTATTGTGTAGGATTCCAAGAATCTTTACCACCTTGTGATGCTTGTTTTACAAAAACTCCGTTCACATCTGCTCCACCATATTCAAAATAAGTTTTTGTAGTTGATGTTCTTGTTATACCATTTGTTGCCGCACCATTTGGGTCTCTTGTTGCCATTTGGAATTGGATTTCCATATCTGCTGCAACTCCTTGAAATGCTGCTGGTACATTTGTTCTGTCTGCATTTGTTTTTCTAAAATCTGCGTTTAATACGTCAATTTGAGATTGAATTTGTGCATCAGAAATATTTTGTGCTGCTGTGTTATAAACTACGTGAACAACTACGGGAATAATAACTACTGCTTTTTGTTGTTTAACACCTTTTCCACCTAAATAATTTGCAGAAAATCTTTGAGTGTGTTCTTCTAATCTTTGAATTTTTTCCCAAGCATTTGGGTCAGCTTGTAGCATTTGCTCTACCGTTGGAGAGCCGCAACTTCTTGATGGAGTTCCGTGATTGTGTTTGTCTTGAGCAGACGCAGCAAAAAATGCTGTAGATAAAAGTGCTGTTGTAAATAATTTTTTAAACATTTGAGTAAAGTAGGTTAGATATGTTTTAATAGATGTTTTAAATTTGTATGTCTTAACAATTTATTCATATTAAATTGCTTTTTGTAATATTCAATTCATATACTATTGTTTTTGACATTGCAAAGGTAGCACAAGGATTAAATGATATGCAAATTTTTTGAGATTTTTTTACAATTATTTTTAAAATAATCTCAAAAAAATACATTTGTTAATCAGTTTTATTACTTGCAACACTGTTGCAAAATTAATAATTAGTATAAAAAAAGCATATTTGTTTTAACAAATATGCTTGATAATCAATATTTTATGTTTTATTAAGTTGTTTTTATTGTAAAACTTATAGAGAAATATTACATAGCTTAAAATAGCTAAAATATACAATAATTGTTAATTCGTTTAGGCAAATTTGTTGTTATGTTTTGATAGCGAAGTTACTAATTTATTTTTTGTCATTCTGTGCTTGGGAAGAATCTGATGTTATTAGGTCAAAACTGCAATAATTCAGATTCTTTCCAAGCTCAGAATGACAAATTAGTAATGTCTTTATTGAACTTAAATTTATGGAATTATTACTCAATTTTTTGAGTATCAATTTTACTTTCTATACTACTTTGTATTGAAGTTGAAACACTGTTAAAGAAATTAAGATTTGTTTTTGTTTCAATATCATTCACAGAAACTCGGTATTCATACCACTTTTTATCTGTAACACTTTCTTTATTTGGCATATCTACTGCAATAACTCTGGTGCTGCTTGTGATTCTGCTGATGTCATTGCTACCATTTGGCAAAATTAAAATCACTTTCCAAACTCTTGCAGGCACATTGACATTGCTGCTGCCGATAGTTTTTGTAGTGCCACCTTCACTACCAGAACCACCAGTTCCATAGCCACCCGAAATAATGTAAAGTTCTGAATTATTTTGAAATACCAAATCACGACAGTATTCCTCCAAAAGTCGCCATGTGGTACGATTATTTTGCGGTGCTTGGGGCAACATATTAGTCATATAAAAAGTGGCTGAATTGTCTTCTTGAGAACCATCTCGGTCATCAGATGGACAAATATGCCCTCTGTCAAAACCCGTACTTGTATAATCTGAACTTGTTACTTTATCCCAACTTGAAGGTAAATCTGCATCACTTCTAAAATCATCTTTTCTGACTGCCGAGCCTTTCCAAGACTTGTTCAAATGCCAACTTACCCAATTTGCAGTAGCTTTGCTGCGGTTGTAAGAAAGCACATATTGAGGTTTTACCATTAAGTAATTATCTGCATTACTTGTGCTTGTGGTTGCATTTGAAGGATTGCCAAGTGCCATGTTGTCATCTCTGCCCGATGTAGTTGTGGGTGTTGGCGTTGGGTTATCAGTTTTAGGTTCGCAAGAAAATAAAATTATTGTCAAACTAAATACTAAACTACTTGTGAGAAATTTACCTAATTTTTTCATTGTTAATTTTGGGTTTTTGGGTTTAAAGTTACTTAAATACTGTTAAAGTTTAGCAAAGTTAAATTTTTAGCGTAATTTTGTTGCCAAATAACAAAAAATCTAACGTATGAAATTTTTAACAACCTTTATAATAATTGCTATTATCTCTGCAATGGCTTTATTATCAGTATCTTGTGCCAAAGATACTGCCACAGTAAATAATAATGAATTAATTATTCGTCAAGATAATATTATTCTTCAGTATTTTAACGAGAAAAAAATAACTAATTTTCAAAAACATTCCACAGGTTTTTATTATACCATTAGCCAAACAAATTCTAACACAAAACCTTCATTGGGTGATAGTCTTGCAACAAACTACACAGGTAATGTATTGTATGGAAAAGTATTTGATAGTAATCTTACTCGTACTCCATACATTCCTTTAAGTTTTCGTTATTTGAGAGAAAAAAGCCGCAGTGGCAGCCCACTTACAGCTTATCAAGATGGGGCAGCATTGTTAGCAAAAGGCGAAAAGGGCATGTTTTATTTTCCCTCACGATTATTATATGGTGCAAATCCTCCTCAAGGAAACTCACTTGTTACGCCAAATACAATTCTTGTGTTTGAGATAGAAGTCGTAGATGTGTTTAAACAATAATTTAGAAACAAAAAAAATGAACTACTTACTTACAATATCAATACTTCTATTATCGCAATTTGCCTGTAAATCTGTCAGTGAAAAAGTAACAGAAAATAATATTTCTGCAAATATCACAACAAATATCACAACAAATGACACAACAAAAGTAGCAAAACAAGGTAGCAACACAAAAACAACTGATACTTTAACTTTTATTGGGGTTGGCGATATGATGTTAGGCACAAATTATCCTTCTGCGGACTTTTTACCACCTGAAAATGGCAAAAACTTGATGTCAGCAGTAAATCATATTTTGAAAGATGCCAATATCACTTTTGGAAACTTAGAAGGTGTGGTTTTAAACGAAGGCGGAACAGTCAAAAAATGTTCTAATCCCAAGCTATGTTATGCGTTTCGCATGCCTGAAAAACTATTGGATAATTTGCTAACCGCAGGTTTTGATGTGATGAGTATTGCCAATAATCATGTGGGAGATTTTGGCGTTGAAGGTCGCAAAAACACCATAAAAGCCTTACAAAATATCAATATGCCTGCGGCTGGTTTGGAATCTGTGCCATCAGTAATTTTTGAAAAAGATGGTGTTCGTTATGGTTTTGCGGGTTTTGCACCAAATTCAGGAACTATGGATATTAGGAATTTGCCCGCAGCCAAAAAATTGGTAAGTGAATTGGCTGAAAAATGTGATATTGTTATGGTATCTTTTCATGGCGGAGCAGAGGGCACAGGACATCAGCATATTACTAAAAAAGATGAGCCTTTTCATGGCGAAAATCGTGGAAATGTTCATGCTTTTGCTCATGCAGTAATTGATGCAGGTGCAGATGTTGTTTTTGGACATGGGCCTCATGTTACAAGAGCCGTAGAAGTTTATAAAGACCGTTTTATTGCTTATAGTTTGGGAAATTTTTGTACATACTCACGTTTTAATCTTCGTGGTGTAAGTGGCGTTGCACCCATTATAAAAATAGCAACAGATAAAGAAGGCAAATTTATTAACGGGCAAATTACGCCAATTATTCAACTTGGCGAAGGTGGCGTTTCATTAGACGAAAATAAAACAGCTATTCGTTTAATTCAGCAACTCACAAAAACAGATTTTCCAAATGCTGTGATTACTATTGGTGATGATGGAAAAATTGAGAGAAATTAAGTTTTAAAGACATTAGGCTTCTTGCAAAGGTTTTTTAAATGTTTAAAACGAAGTTTTGTCATTCTGAGCTTGCTGATGCGACATTTCGCAAGAATCTGAAATATGGATTTTTGACGTAATAATATCAGATTCTTCTCAAGCTCAGAACGACAAAAAAGAAATAAATATAATAAAATTTGTTATTTATTTCCCTATTTCTTACATTTCATAGCATTAATCATTTTCAACTGTTATGACAAAATTTCACATATCACTTTTTACTTTTATTTCTTTATTATTGCATGTACCAACTTATTTACATGCACAAGTAAATTCACAAGCACAAGATACCACTTTTTCCCCTTCTGTGCAAGAAATTTTGCGTTTGCCCGTTGTCAAAGTTGGCAATGTGTCTATTGCTTCAAACGTAATTACAGATTCTGAAAAACAACCTTCCTCCATCACAACCATTACAAAAGAACAAATACGTACTTGTGGAGGCAGAACTTTATCAGAAGTTTTGACGATGTATGTTCCTGGGTATTTTGCTATCGAAGACCAAGATGATGTTATTGCAGGATTTCGTGGTTTGGCTGCCGATAATAATTCAAAAGTTTTATTACTCATCAATGGTCAAAATATGAATACAGAGTTCTTTTTTGGACCTCCTGATGCCATTTTGAATAGTCCTGATATGGAATATATTGAGAGAATTGAAGTTATAAGAGGACCTGGTTCTGTAACCTTAGGACAAGGTGCGTTGCTTGGCGTTATCAATATTGTTACAAGAGAAGCAAGTGGTATAGATGGCAGCACCGCAGGAGGCAGTATGTCTGTTGGTGCAAATGGTTGGCTGAATGGCTCGGCACATTTACAAACAAATTATAAAGGCTTAAAAAGTTATTTTTATGCTTCAGGCATACGTTATGACGGACAAGCTATGCGTAACGAAGGTTGGATAGCACAACAAGGCAATCAAGGTTTTGCGGGAGGGAAAGTTTTTGATATGGGACATCATCTCAAAAGGACAGATAATACTACTTTCCATGGCAATGTGCAATATAAAGGCTTTTCGGCAACAATTATGCAAATTAATCAACGCCGAGATATTTATAATTTTTATAGAGATAGAGAATCGCAAGGGCAAAATTTGTTAAGTTTAAGTTTAGATTATGTCTTAAAATTATCCAGCAAAATTAGCAATAAAACTACAATTACAGCCATAGAAGACAATTATTCTATTTGGTCTTTAAGTGGAACAAGTATGGGCGGAACCGCAGAGAGACGTTATGGTGCAAAAACCGTTTTTAATATTGATGACCTTTGGAAAAATAACCGTTTGGCAGTGGGTTTTGAAGGTCGTTTATTTCAAATGGGATTAAAGAATAGAGATAATAACAATTTTATAGCCAATGTAGTCGGAACTTTTGACCCTAAAACTGCAAATAGAGACTTAACAGCTGTATATGAGCAAGATTTGCGTGTGTTAAGTGTGTTTGTAGAAGATTTTTACAGTATTACAAAAAAGATAGATTTATTTGCAGCCATTCGTTATGATAATCACCCTTTTTGGGGAAGTAATTTCACGCCACGTTTGGGGGCAATTTTTTCGCCTTCAAAAAATTGGATATTGCGAGCATCTTATCAATCAGGGTTTCGTGGGGCAGTGGGTTTGCATTATGCAGGAGGTTATCGCAGAGATGGATTTTTACGTGCCAATAATTATTCGGAAGTTACAGGGGCAAAAATTCCAGACGAAGTTAATAAAGATAAAGTGCAACCAGAAAGTATGAATAGCTTTGAATTTGCAGCAACCTATAAGAAAAATGATAAATTAACAATTAATGCTGTGTTATTCTATACTCTGGTGAGTAATGTAATTGATGTTGGTGTGATTTATAAAGACCCAAAAGATATTAAACTTACAAATATAGGAACTGATATTGCAGGAGATTGGAATGGATTTTGGTATTTTAAAAACACACCTGGTACTTTTGCGCAGTTAGGTACAGAAATTTCTGCAAATTATAAAATAAAATCTTTGCAAATTGGCGGTTCTTATGCACTTACCCAAGTAGCAAATGCTACTGATGAACAAAAAAAATTAGCAAAAAATGCAAATAGTATGTATCTTTCTCTTGACTTAGACTCAAAAGACCCACATTATAAATCTTTTCCCGAACAAACCATTCGTTTGCATGGTTTAGTCAATCCAATTTCTAAACTTACAATTACCCTAAATACATTATGGTATTCTGGTTGGTATTCTCCCGTTGGTAAAAAAGCTGATGGTGGTTTGGTTTTAAATAGTAGTATTAGTTATAGTTTTTCTCAAAATATAGAACTTTCTATGATTGGCAAAAATCTTACAGGCGAAAATAATTTATATCCAATGACAAGCAATGCAGGAGGGCCCGATGTTTCACCAGGTACACCTGCATGGGAAGCTACAAGTATGTGGGCAGTTTTGAGAGTAAAACTCTAAGAAATTGTTAATTTTTAAAACGATATATACAGAAATCTGAACAGTGTTATAAGTGTAATATTTTTTTAGCAATAGTCAATCCCATTACGTATGTGTGTTGTTGGTAAAAAAACATTGTATTTGTAACACTACCTATTTTTAAGCAATAAACCATATACCTAAAATCTAACTTTTTACCAATTCACTACCTCTATACAACCGACTTACATATATTAATCCCAACACTGCAAATCCTGCGGCTGTCCAA
This sequence comes from Cytophagales bacterium, assembly GCA_043748455.1. GTDB lineage: Bacteria > Bacteroidota > Bacteroidia > Cytophagales > Thermoflexibacteraceae > JAAFKA01. The sequence goes on along the minus strand of JAYTNF010000064.1, from coordinate 14,180 downwards.
AAAGTGTAGGCAAACATGGCTGCGTTGTTGTCATAAATCCATGCAGATAATAAAGCTCCTGTGCCAATACCAGCCTCCATCGCCATATATACGGTTGCCATTGCCCTGCCACGACTTGTGTCGGTGCTTAAATCTATTGCCCAAGCCAAAATAGTTGGAGATGTAAAACCTAAGCTAAATCCAAATAAAGAGGTACTAAAATATAATAATAACGGTGTATTGGCAAATCCCATGAACACTAATGCAATGATTTGTAGGCTTAGTGCATATCTTAAAATTGTTATTCGTCCAAATTTATCAGATACCTTACCTGCAAAAACCCTTACAGAAAGAGAGCAAATTGTGTAAAACATCAAGGGAAAACCTTTGTTTGCTATTCCTAAATGCACACTAAGGTCAGGCATTACGGTGAATATTGTACCAAAACCTGCAGTCATCAAAAACATCACAATAGTTGGATTTAGAACATCAGGCTCAAAAACATCTTTTCTTGTCAAATGGAAGTGTTGTAAATTTAAAGGCTCTTTAACTTTTAAAGTTTCGGTTAAAGTCAAAAAAAGCAAACCTGCCAATAAAGCAAGGAAAGATGAGGTATAAAATAAGGCATCGAGGGAGTATGCTTTTACAATTTCGCTACCAATAACAGGGCTAAAAGCTGTACCTAAATTGCTAATTAAACCTAATAAACCCATAGCTTCACCTCTCTTATTAGGCGGAATAATGTCTGCTAACATCGCAGATGTGGCAGTTGGTGCTGTGCCAGCACAAAATCCATGCAAAAGTCTGATAAAGAAAAATGCAAAAACAGAGGATATTAGTGGGTATAATAGGGCAGAGGTTAAGCTAAAAATAGTTCCTAAAATCATTAGGGGTTTGCGTCCTATTTTATCAACTAATTTGCCACTAAAAGGTCTTGATAATCCTGCGGTTACAGTAAAAAGTGCAATGATAAAACCTTTATAATCTGCTCCTCCTAATTGTGTAAGGTATGCAGGAAGTTCTGGAATTATCATGTTGAAACTTGCAAATAAAAATAATGAGCAAACACATAAAAGAATAAATTTTGGTGTGTAAATACTTTGTTTAGTATCTTGCCGATAAGATGTGTCCAAGTGGTTAAAATTTAGTGAATATAAAATTAGGGTTTGTCATGCTTACTTAGAATGACAAATTTTGTAGATTGTTATGAAACATACATTTGTCAAACAAGTTAAATAGTTTCTTTGTTCATAAAGGTAATTATTTTATGTCTCTAAAACGGTATTTGAACGAAAAAAACATGGGTTTCATCGTTTTTTTATAATACTTATTACATTTAATACTTACTTCGCAGGGTACAAGTTTTGGTTTTAGTTTTACAAACGGTAATTTTGTGTTAGGTGGTCAAAATTAGATAAATTATGAAAAATAGCTATTCATTATTTTTGTTTTACAAGTCTTTTTTAGAGATAAATTTGACAGAAAAATTGTATGCCATTAAATTGTTATTTAATACAATTATTGGGTTTAGCTTTTTATTACCCTTTGCCATTTTTGCACAAAATACCCAAAGTGATACCCAAGATTCTATGTCAAATTTTGCAATCATGGTCAATATTGCAAAACCTGATACTGCATATTTAGGCAAATTAGTTAGAGCTGTTTATAAATTGCATAATACCAAACCCGATGAAGCTGAAAAAATAGCTTTGGAAGGTCTTGCATTAGCAGAAAATGCAAAATTAGCTCATAGTTCTTACGTTTTTTCGAGAATGTTAGGTATTATTACAAGTCGTCAAAATCAATTTGATAGGGGAAATCATTACCTTTATTTGGCATTACAATATTCTAATCTCACAAATAATCCCTATCAAACCAAAGAAATAGCACATTTATTGGCTAAAAATTATAAAACTCTCAAAAAACTTGACAGTGTCTTACATTTCAGAGATATAGAAGCTTTGGCAAAAGATAGGATTTTTAGTGTAGAAAAAGCAAGGGTCATTCATAAATTAGAAGATGAAATTTATACAGAAGAACGTGAAATTCAGCTACTTTTAGACGAGAATCACCACCAATTAGAAATCATAGAAAGACAATCTCGAGAAGAATATATCTTAGGTGCTTTTTTTGTAGTAATTGCAATTTTATCTTATGTGTTGTTTCGTAATCGTAAGCATAAACAGCAGATCAAAGAACTTAAAGTAAACAAAAAGTTTGAGGAAATAGCCGATATTACTTCTCACCAATTACGTGCACCTGTGGCTTCTATTCTAGGACTTGTTGCTATTTTTAACAAAGAAAAACCAGAAGACCCTGTAAATCAAGAAATTGTAGAGCATTTGAATAAATCGGCACAAGAACTTGATAAAATGCTAAGAGATGTTGTCAAAAAAACATACGCAGATGATGACAAAAAAATATAAATAATTGCCAGAAATACTTAAAAACATAAAGTTTTGTTACATTTGCTTGTGATTAACCACATAATAAACTTACCAAATTTAACAAAATAACACAATGAATGCAAGCATAACTAAACCTGCAAAAAATGATGTCATAATGAGCCAAGAACATGAAAATAAACAAGGGCAAATTTTTGTAAATTCAGAAATTGGCACATTAAAAAGAGTTATTACACATAGCCCTGATGGTGGAATTGGAAAAGTTGTACCAACAAAAGCCCAAGATTGGCTCTATGAAGATATTGTTGATTTGTTTGAAATGCAGAAAGAATATGATGTTTTTAAACAAATTTTGCTGTCTTTTCTAGATACGCCAACATTGAAAATATGGTTTGAAAAAGAACTCGAATTTCAAAAAAAGAATCAAGATAACACAACCAAACGTGCGTCTTTTAAAAAACCAGACCATATAGATTTCTTAGTATCTGATAATGTTATTGAAATTCAATTATTAATTGCTAAAATAGTAAGTAACGAAAGAGTAAGAGACCAATTAGTAGCTTCAATTTGTGCAGTAGAAAGGTGTGATTTTGACACCCAACAGATGTTAGCTGATAAAAATTATATGTCAGAAGCTGACCTTGCAAAAACTTTAATTACAGGATTTGTACGCATGCCAAATGGAGATGAACACCAAATTTTTCCGCCATTGCCCAATTTTATTTTTACTCGTGATATTGGAATTGTTATTGAAGACAATTTATTATTGAGTAAAACCGCAAAACAAGCACGTTTGCGTGAGTCCATTCTTACAAAATACATTGCTTATTACGAACTTTATAAAGGAAATGCTAATAAAGTTATAGAAATATCGGAAGATGACGAATTTTTCTTGTGTGAAGATAACGAAAAAGAAAGCAAAATTGTAACCATTGAAGGTGGAGATTTAATGATGATTTCTGATTCACATTTATTAATTGGTTATAGCGAAAGAACTTCTGCTAATGCTATTGATAAAATTATAAAACGGTTTTTCTCTCTCAAAAAATCAAATAGTGATGAACCATTATTAAAGAAAATTTCTGTTATTGTCATTCCAAAATGGCGTGGAACTATGCACATTGACACTATTTTTACGCATGTTGATAGAGGAACTTGGGTGCTTCACAGTCCAATGTCCTTAGAAGGACAGCCACAATATAATACAGAAGTAAGTTATGTGAATGATTTGACAGGAAAGTCAAAACAAAAACCCGAAGAAATTACAGGTGTGAGTATCGTACAATTTATTAATGAAATTGATACAAATACTGACCGTTACAAAGTACATTATGATTTTAGAGGATTTGAGGATTTGATGCGTCATGTGAGTAAAGTAGATTTTGGTTTTACAGGAAATGTGAACTTTATTTATAGTGGCAACGCAGAATATCCTTATGACGAAAGAGAACAGTGGACTGATGCATGTAACGTGGTGGCGGTAAGAGAAGGAGTTGTATTAGGCTATGATAGAAATCACAAAACAAATGAGGCTTTTCAAAAGTATGGATTTGGAATTATTAAAGCCACAGAAATTATCACAAAGTTGGAAGCAGCATATTTCGCAGATAAAAATGTAGATTTAACAAAAGTGTTAAATACTATTATTCCTGCAAAATGCTTGATTTTAATACCTTCTTCTGAACTTTCACGTGCAAGAGGTGGCACACATTGCATGACAATGCCGATTTTAAGAGAGAAAATTCAATAGTATCAATCTAAATTGTAAAGATGTAATCTTTTAGAAAGATTACATCTTTACAATTTAGATTGATATGTGCAATTACTTTTCCTCCAAAATTCCTCCTGTCAAAATGGCTAATTGCATATTAGTTTCAATAACTTGATAGCGTGCTTGTAAAGTTGTTGAAGCAATATTTAGGTAATTTTCTTGCAAAATTCGATATTCAAAAGTATTAATTTTACCTGTTTTAAATCTATCTGCCGCTAATTGCAAATTATCATAGGCTAATTTTTCGTTGATGGTTGCTATTTGTTGTAATTGTTTGCGAACTTGGTATTGGTCTAAACTTTGTTGCAATATATTACTTAGTCGCAATTTTAGTTGTTCTGTTTGCATTTCGCCTATTTTGAGTTGTAATTTTGCTGTTTGTAGATTTCTTTTTACGATTCCATTGTTAAAAATGGGCATTGTTAGTACAAAACCCGCAGCATTATTTTGTGAAATTACAGAACCTGTACTTGATGATGCACTTGTTCCATCACCTCGTGTTGCATTATCAAGGTTTTGAAAAGCCATATTATAATTACTTGTTGCCGCAAAACTCAATGTAGGACTTTGTGCAGCTTTTGCATCTGCTATATTATTTTGCAATAACTCATTAGCAAGTAACTGATTTTTTAAATTAATATTATTGCTTAACATTTTATCTTGCAAAGTTTTGAAATCATAATTTTCAACGGGTAAACTCAAACTATCAGTCAGCATATAAATTTTCTCTGTTTCCTTTTCTGCCATCAATAAATTTAGATTTCGCATAGCATTTCTAACACTCAATTTTTGTGTAATAACTGCCACAGAATCAGAAAGATAATTGTTTTGTTCTTGCCAAACTTCCGATATGATTGCCCCACCAATTTGCTTTTTAAATTGGAGATATTCATATTTTTGTCGAGAAAGTAACATCACATTTTCTAAAATTTTAGCTTGTTTTTGCAATAATTGTATGTTATAATAATTTAAAATTAAGTTTTGCAGTGTTGTTTGTATGTTGGCTGCCGCATTTCCTTCGGCTTGTTGTTGCAATAAATTAAGGCGTTGCTTTTCTATTCGGATACCATAACCATTAAAAAGCACCCAATTTACAGCCAAATTTGGTACAATACCATTGTTAATAATAGTTCCTTGTAATTGAAATGGTGCAGGTTTTATGATATTTGCTAAGGTATTATTTTGGTTAATTCCGACCACAAAAGTAGGATACTTTCCTGCGGCTTCCCACGAATTATTAACTTTTGTAACCTCAATTTGAGTCTTAACTACTTGAATATCATAGTTTTGGGCTAAGGTTTTCTCTATGGCATTTGCCAAAGAAAGTTTTTCTAAGGAAAGTGTTTCTTGGGCAATTATATTGTTTGTGATAAAAATAGCAAAAACAAATAAAATTAAGCAATGACAAAATTTGGAATAAAATTTAGAATAAAGCATCGGTTGTGGAAATTATTGAATTGGAATAATGAAACTGTTAATGAAATACAAATGAAACTATTGGTAACTATCACAAAATTCTAAAAAAGAATCATGTATTATGGCATGAAATTCTGGTTCAAAATTATCTAAAATCATGTCATCAAAATATCGAATAAATGAATAACTTATCATAGTAAATTCCATTAACTCATTTCCTTGTTTGGCAATGTCTATAAAAATATCAAAAAACTGTTCTTTTAATTGTGCTTCTGTAAGTGCATTTGTGAGTTGAAACCTTTTTTCAAGTTGTTTGCTAATTCTTGTTACAAAATTGTTTATAATTGTTGCACGTTTTCTATGTAAGCTATTTCTATTTAATTTACAAACTTCTTTCGTTGTTGCACCATGTAGCGAATTATTAATTTCTTCTACATCACCAAATTTGTTAATTCTTACATGAAAATAAGGATTTGTAACTTCTGGATTAATTAATAATGGTTGTTCTATTTTATCTAATTCGATAATATTATAATTTTTAGGCAAGCCTTGTGCAGAAAAGTTAGGCTCTTTTATTCTATTTTTCTCGTTAATAAGTGGAAATTGTGTGCCTTTACTACCATTCATGTTACAATCATGACAGGAATATACTAAATTTGTCCACGCTATTTTTAACCAAAAATAGTCTGTTTTGGGTCTGTAATGGTCTATTTCGAGGTTACTAAGTTGTTCACAATAAGCACATTTTCCATGATACAATGTTGTAAGTGCTATTTTTACATCATCACTATCATATTTTAAAGACGTAGTACGAGTAATATTTATTAGACTTCCTGCTTGTTCTTGTAATGAAAATGGAATTGCGGTAAACTCTTTCTTAATATTTCTCATAATTTTTCGCCATTTCTAATTCTTTGGGCAATAGTTTTTAAAAATGCCTTCGTTTCGTCATTAACTTGCATTTGTTTATAGGTTTCTTCTGTACGTAATTGTTCAGTTTCTAAATGACTTTCGGGAATTAAATCCTCAAAATCAAACAACGGCGAAGTCAAAATCGTATTTGGTGTAAGGTTACGAATTTCAATATAACTAAGTTCCTCAATTTTTATATGTTCTTTTTTTGCCACTTTTAAAAATACAGAATTTTCAGGTGCACCTAACAAAGGAATTGGGCTATGAGTAGAAACAATAAACTGAATATGAGGAAAAAACTCTGTCAATAATTCTGTAAATCTGCGTTGCCATTTTGGGTGAAGGTGCAAATCAAATTCGTCAATAATTACAATCCCCGTTAAATCTTTTGCATCGTATGTTTTGCTATTTAACTTAAATAATCTAATAATAAAATCACCCACAATATTTATAATATTTTGATAACCTGCTGCTAACTCATTGAATGACAAACTTTTTTTGTAAGGTGTGCTATCAGGATACTTGTCAATGTATGTAACAGTATTATCTTGTTTGTCTATTTCAATAGCTGCAATATTAAGTAAGTCTAATAGAATACTTTTTGTAGTTGTAAATTTTTTTTCAAATTCTTGCTGCAATTTTTTATCCTCCTTATTATCAGCAATTTTTAATCTCTTATCATTCCAAGTTGCTAAATATTGTTCAATATTTAATAAGTAAGAGTTTGTTTCAAATAAACTATAAATAGGATTAGATGCAAATTTTTCCTCTTGTGCTAATTGTAATCTTGATGAGCCATAGCATACAATATTCTTAATACCTTTGTTTTTTACTCCTTTATAATGTTTTCCTGAACTAAGATTTACACTAATGCTATCACCTTCTGGTAACAAATTAGTTTCTACATTATCTTTCTTAATACTTCTACCACTCAAACCAACAGCTAATGCTTTTAGTAGCGTAGTTTTACCAAAACCATTTTCGCCTGTTATAAAAATCCATTGTTTATTTTTACCTATTTCTATAACTCCTGTGTCTTGAATGTCATAAAACTTTTTAATTTCAAAAGATTTAATGAAGTGGTCGTTTGCTGTTATTTCTTTAGCCATAAATTTTATTTTAGGCAAAAATATAAAAAAGATTACATTTATTTTCAAAATAGTTTTTTTTATTGCTTAGTTCCCCAAATTCTTAACATAATAAATCTAATATTGAACTAAAATAAGTATTTTTATAAGTTCGTATCTTTTTTTTTGGATAATAGATAAAAAGTCCTTAAAATTCCAAACTAATTACAAAACCCACAATAGTTTATAAACAATTAGGTATGATGTTTAGAAAAATACTACTTGTCTTAGTTCTTTTATTACTAACAGTACATAATAATTTTGCTCAAACTTACAAGGCTGACTCTTGGCAGAGTGTGCAAGCAAATAAAGGAGGGAAAATTTATATTTTGCATTATGACCGCAAACCTTTTGTTTATGTAAATGAAAAAGGCAAAGTTACAGGCATAGAATATGAAATTGTACTAGAATTTTTGGCATATTTGCAAAAAGAAAAAGGTATCAAACTTAAAGTGGAGTGGATAAAATTTGACGATTTTAACAAACTTTATACCGAACTAACAAAATCTAATCAAGGTGTTTGGGGCTTGCCCTCTGTACCTTTGAATGAACTCAATATCAAAGAAATCCAAACTTCACCCGTTTTTATGCCTGATATTGAAGTTTTGGTAAGTAGTAAAAATATGCCTCCTGTTGATGATAAAGTGGCTTTAAGAAGTATTTTACGCCATCATATTCCTGTTAGTGTGCCAAATTCAACGGTTGAGTTGAGCATGAACCGTATTAAAAAGGCTTATTTTCCTGACAATAATTATGAAAATGTAGCCAATGAACAAGAAGTTATTGACAAAATTGCAGCCAATTCAGATAGATTTGGTTATGTAGGTTTGATAGATTATTATTTAGCATTGAAACAAGGCAAAGAAATTAATAGACAAAAGTTTTTTGAGATTAAAAGGTCTAATTTTGCATTTATATTTCCCTATTCAAGTGATTGGACAGATGCTTTTGATGAGTTTTTTCACGAAGACAGATATAAACAACGTATTAATTTTATCATTAAAAGACATTTAGGTACAGATGTGAGTGATGTTTTGATAGATGTGCCAGGCGAAGCCAACCAAAAAATCATGGACGCAGAAGAAACTATGGAAAGGGCTTTGCTAAAAGAACAAGGTATTCGTCGAGATTTAGAGGATTTTAAATGGAAAGCATACGCAGGTGGCACTCTATTATTTGTTTTGTTATTATTACTAATTTTGCAACAAGCAAGAACTCGGCGTTATTTTGCGAAAATGGTTCGTGAAAAAGATGATGAAAGTACTGAACTGAAAATGGAAATTTCGCATATTTCTGAGCAAGCAAGAGATGGAGTAACTTTTGCAAAACATATTCAAGAAGTATTAATTCCAAGTCCAGAACAAGTAAAAGCTGTTTTTCCTGATTCTTTTATCTATTATAAACCTCGTGAAATTGTAAGTGGAGATTTTTATTGGGTTGGGCAGAGTGAAAATGGTGATGAAAAAATTATTGGCTTATTTGATAGTACAGGCAAAGGTGTTCGAGCATCTTTTGTTACACAATTAAGTGTAAATATCTTGAAAAATATTGTCCAAGAAAAAATCACAAATCCCGCAGATATTCTTAGAGAAATGGACAGAAGACTCTCCGAAATGATTATGGACGCAGGTTTTGAGTTTATAGAAAAAGAAGGTATTGAGGCAGCAATTTGCACTGTAAATACAAAAATGCAAACAGTTATGTTTGCTGGGGCTCACCAAACAATTTATTTCTTTAATGGTAATGTTTTAGAACAAGTAAAAGGCAGCCGTTATGATATTGGCAATGTGATTTTTAAACGTAAAGAATTTCATGCGTCCTCTTTTAATTATAAAAAAGGAGATGTATTTTATTTAAGTTCAGACGGATTTTATGACCAACTCGGTAGCAAAGAACGAATGAAATTTATGCTTAAAAACTTCCAAGATTTACTCACAGATATTCACAAATTGCCGATTGATGACCAATATAAAGAATTAGACAAGATATTTAAAACTTGGAAAGGGTCAGCAAAACAAACAGATGATGTTTCTGTTTTTGGAGTACGGTTGAGCTAAAAATATAATTTTTAGCTATGTGTTTTGTGTATTCTATGTTCCTAAGTTGTAAAAATATTTTTTACAACTTAGGAATTTTACATACTTAGATTAGATACTGACACTTCAAATTCGTTTTGTTATTCTTAGCTTTGCTCAGAATGACAAAAAACATAATTAAATCTCTCTAACTTCCCTGTCTACTTTTGCATAACTTAACCTTGCCAATTTTTGGGTAATGTGATAACTATCCAAACCACTACAAGTTACTGTTTGGGCTTGTTCCAAATTGATAAAACCATCTGCATTGCAATACTCAGCAGGAACAATGATTTTTACAATTTTACCAATTATCAAAGTCGTATCATTCAGCTCTATATCAATTTTTTGCACCAATTCGCAAGCAAATTTAATGTTACTTTCTTGCACAAAAGGAGCATGAATATCAGTTAGATACTCTTCGGTCAAACCAACTGCCTCAAATTCATTAATATGAGTTGCATATTTGGCACTGCATTGATGGGCTTTTTTGAAAAAATTTGGGTTTACATGGTTAATCGTATAGTATTTTGTGTCTAAAATATTGCCCAGAGTGTTTCTTTCTGGATTTGAAGGACGAATGATGATGCCACACAAAGCAGGATTTGCTCCTAAGTGAAATAAAGAGCTAAAAGTAGCCAAGTTTGCTATGCCTTCTGCGTCTTTTGTACCTATTAAAACAAGGCTTTTAAAACCTCCTAAGGAATTTATGAAATTAGCCCTATAATCTTTTTCTAAGGCTAAGATGTCGCTATTGTTGTATATCATTTTTTTGCTTGCGTATGTGTACATAAAATTTATTTTTTTCTTGTTGTATTGCCTTGTGTGCAATGCTCTCTCATAACCATTTTTTAATAAAAACACTTTATTGATGTTGGTTTGGGCATTATTGCTGCTTACTATTTTTGAAATCACATTGTCAAACAGCTTGTGTGTGGTTTTTGTTATAGCAAGTAATTAATGTATCAAAGTAATGGATTCAATGATTTATTTATGCTTAATGACTACTTTTAATTATTTTTGCACAGAACTGTTACTATTTTAATTTATGACTAAAATTAAGTTATTTTTGTTCTAAATTAATAAAACCCTAAAATTATCCAAAATAACTAAAATTATTCAAAACATGAAAAAACTCATAGCATTTGCCCTACTTTCTTTATCGGTAAGTTTATATGCAAACATGGCTATTGCACAAACAGAATTGCATATTAGCAGTGAAATTAAAGATGCTTACAATAATAAAACACGAAGCAAAGACGGCAAAGTTTCGGCTACTTATTGGCAAAATAGGTCTGATTATCAAATTAAGGCAGAATTAAATCCTGAAACTCGCCAACTTACAGGCAGCGAAACCATTACTTATACCAACAATAGCCCTGATTCTTTAAATGTTTTGGTGTTTCGTTTATACCAAGATAGGTACAAAAAAGGTGGTGTGCGTGATGAGGAAAGTGCCTTAGAAGATTTGCATGATGGTGTTGATATTCAAAAAATGGTGGTTGATGGCAAAGAATATGATGTAAAAAACTTACGTCATCGTGGTACAAATTTATTTGTGAGGTTGAGCAATTACTTGATGCCAAAAACACAAACCAAAATAGAAATTTCATGGGCATTGCAAATTCCAAAAGGTTCTGATGGACGCATGGGAATTTTTGGTGATAATAATTATTTTGTAGCTTATTGGTTTCCGCAAATGGCAGTTTATGACGACATTTCAGGCTGGGACGTGATAAATCATAATGGAACTGTGGAGTTTTATAATGATTTTGGTAATTTTGACGTGGAAGTTACTGTACCAAAAAACTTTCTCATGTGGGCAACAGGTGTATTTCAAAATCCCGAAGAAATACTCAATGAACCATTTTTGCAAAAATATAAACAGGCTCAAAGTTCTGATAAAGTAATCAATATTGTTACAAAATCCGATTTGAAAAACGGAAATATTACCAAAAATACTGAAAAACTTAGCTATAGATTTAAAGCTGATTATGTATCAGATTTTGCTTTTGCAACCTCAAATAATTATTTGTGGGACGCAGGAAGTGTAATTGTTGATAATACTACAAACCGCAGAGTAACCGTAGGTGCAGCTTATAAGGCAGGCTCAAAGGATTTTTATAATGTGGCAGAACATGGTTTGAGAAGTGTAGAATTTCTATCAAAAGAAATGCCTGCTGTGCCTTTTCCATATCCAAATTTGACTGTTTTTAATGGAACAGGTGGCATGGAATTTCCCATGATGGTTAATGATGGCGAAACTCCAACCAATGCTGATGAGGTTTTTGTTACTTCTCATGAAATTGCACACACATATTTTCCATTTTATATGGGCATAAACGAAAGAAAATATGCTTTTATGGACGAGGGTTTTGCACAATTTTTACCTATGGATTTTCAAACCCGCACAGCACCAGAAGTTGACGCCAAAATGGATAATATTCAAAATTATGCTTATTCAGCAGGTCGTGAGGCAGAAATGCCGATGATGATGCCTTCACACCAACAATCAGGTTTTACTTATGGCATTTGTTCTTATTACAGACCTGGAACTGCTTATGTGTTGTTGCGTGAATTGCTTGGAGACGAGCTATTTAAGAAAACATTGAAAGAATATATCAATCGTTGGAATGGAAAACACCCAACGCCTTACGATTTTTTCTATACTTTTGATGACGTTACAAAACAAAATTTGTCATGGTTTTGGAAACCTTGGTTTTTTGAAATTGGTGTACCTGATTTGGCAATAAAATCGGCAGATAAAATGGGAAAAGTGCTTATAGAACGAAAAGGTGCATTGCCAATTCCAATTAGTGTTGAGTTAATTTTGGAAGATGGTACAAAAGAATATGCTTATGAATCGGCTGCAATCTGGAAAGATGGCAAAACAGAGTTTACAATTAGCAAGAAAACAAAGAAAAAAGTAAAATCTGTGAAACTTGGGTCTAATTATATTCCTGATAGTGATTTGCAAAATAATGTTTTTGAGGTAGAGAAATAACCAAATCTAAATTTAGCAAGTCTTTGAGATTTGCTAAATTTTTTTTATTAATAAACATATTGGAAAGTGGTTTTGGGATTTTATAAAATGGCAGATAACTAACAGTTTTCAAATAACTATTAGTTATCTGTTTTATTTCCTATCTTTGTGTTATAAAACCTATACAATTATGGCATACCGAAAATATACTTCAAAATTATTAACGGAAAACTTGGGCTTAAAAGTTCAAAAGATAAATCTATTCAAAAATTGTATTATTCCCGAAGTAATCATAAGCCAACGCCTACAACTTATTTTAGAGGTCTATAAAGTTCTGAATTTAAGTACCGAAAAAGCTGTTTCTGAACAATTAGTTGCACCTATTTTAACGGAAATAAGACTGAATAATGAAAATGTTATTGATTTTTATTCAGGGGAACAGTTAAATGTCGATAGTTTAAGAAATTTGAATGGAGAGATAGATTTTCTTTTTACAAGGGCAAGTCAAACATTGAGTATAGAAGCCCCTATTTTGTGTATCACAGAGGCAAAAATTGGTTTGATAGACAAAGGTATTCCACAAGCTGCTGCCCAAATGTATGGAGTTCGTCTTTTTAATGAAAAAGAAGGAAAGCCACTAAAAACGGTTTATGGTGCGGTAACAGACGGTAAAACTTGGCGTTTTCTAAAATTAGAAGATGATATTTTATATACAGATTTGGAAATTTTATATTTAGATAATTTGCCCTTACTCTTGGGTACTTTGCAATGGATTATTGATTTTTATAAAAAATAGATTTTTGCATGAGTAAAATTAAATATAATAACTAACAGTTCTTAAAGAACTGTTAGTTATTATATTTAATTTGCTATCTTTGTGCTATAAAATCTATACAATTATGGCATACCGAAAATATACATCTTCTGAAATAGAAACAAATTTAGGCTTAGAAATAAAACAAGCTAAATTATTTGCGGGTATTAAACGACAAGAAATTTCTCCAAGTAATCGGCTTAGGTTAATGTTAGAAACAAGTGAAAATCTTGCAATTACCACAGAAAAAGCTGTTTGTGAATACTTAGTTGCTCCTATTTTAATAGATATTAAGATGAATAATGATGGTATTGTTCTGTTTTCTGGGGAACAACTAAATGTGGATAGACATCGCAATTTGAATGGCGAAATTGATTTTCTTTTTACCAAAAACACAAACCATTTAAGTATCAAAGCCCCTATTTTGTGTATCACAGAGGCAAAAATTGGTTTGATAGACAAAGGTATTCCACAAGCTGCTGCCCAAATGTATGCAGTGCGTCTTTTTAACGAAAAAGAAGGAAAGCCACTAAAAACGGTTTATGGTGCGGTAACAGATGGTAAAACTTGGCGTTTTCTAAAATTAGAAGACGATACTTTATATACAGACTTAGAAATTTTATATTTAGATAATTTGCCCTTACTCTTGGGTACTTTGCAATGGATTATTGATTTTTATAAAAAATAGATTTTTGCAT
>JAYTNF010000063.1:0-3838 GCA_043748455.1 Cytophagales bacterium | reverse complement strand
ATATTTTTCTGAGATTTTTCTAACTTCTTTAATTTAGCCTTCAATTTCAATAAAACTGCAAGTTTAGCAACAGAGCTTTGTGTTATTGAATCATTATTTAGAGAATCTGCTTGGCTCATTCTATGTCCTAATCTATTAAAAGGCAGGTTTTCAAAATCAAAAACATGGGTAAAAACAAAGAAATACACTAAACTAATGAGCAAATAGAACCGTACAGGATGCACGTATTTAATCCTATGCCCTTGATTAAAAGCATTGGTCAAAGCCCCAGGTTGGAGAATAAAAGGTTTTAGACTCTTGAAAAAACGAGAGTCAAAAGTCATATAATCGTCATACAAATCCCTTAATAATTCAAGTATAGAAACTTTATTATTAGTGTTTTCTTGCCCACATTGCGGGCAATAATTATAGATAGATTCTACTTTTAAATTGCAATTTAGGCAATGGTTATCTTTGCGAAGATGCTTCATAAACAGCTATAAAATATTTTTTCAGTTTACTAATTTACTAAAAAACTCAAAGTGTGTTATAATAGTTTTTTGCCAATAACTTTGAGAGTGATTACCGTCTGTACTGACAAAAATACTTTGAATACCTAAATTTTTACAAGTTTTCTCAAAATCTATATTACTTTCTAAGAAAGCATCAGCTTTGCCGCAGTCAAAATAAATAGATTTATTAATTAATTTGTCTTTTGATTTCCACGCTTTTAACTGTGTAATTATGCTATAAGTTTCCCATGAATTTGCCTTGTTATCAGACTTCTGCTCAGACTGCTTGTCAAAATTACCTAAAATTTTTGGCAACCCAAACCGTTTTGCAAACAGTCTCAAATCAAATAATGCACTTGTTGCAGCTACACTTTTAAACAAATCTGGCTGTTGCAAAAACAATGAAAATGCCCCATAACCTCCCATACTTAGCCCTGTAATAAAAATATTTTTGTCGTCAATACGATATTTTTTTGAAAGTTGTGGCAGCAAATCTTGAAAGAAAAAATTTGCATATTGTTGATTTTTCAATTTTGGACTATTCAAATACCAACTATCATATAAACCATCAGGACAAACCAATATAAAACCGTATTTATCAGCCTGTTCTTGCAAATCGATGATTTCACTCCACTGTTTATAATTTCCTGACCAGCCGTGCAACATAAAAACTAAGGGAAACTTTTTAGCGTTTTCCTGTGAGTAATTTTTTGGTGTAACAATCAAAATGGTGTCAGCACGAGGTAGTTTATTTGAATGTATTACTAATGTTTGTGCAAAAGTTATGCTATTTAATAAGCTAAAAAATAGCATAAAATAAAACAATCTTGATAAATAAGCCATAAGATTTCTTAAATTAGTTGATAGAAGTCAGTTAATTATTTTGGGTACATTTATTTCAATGGCAATTTCCACTTCAATAAAGTTTCTGTTTCTGCAACTTTTATAAAACCGTTTTTTTCAAGTATCGTAAATGAGGCAACATTATTTCTTTCAGTTTCTGCAACAATAGCTTTAACGGTTGGCTGCATATCTGCCCACTGAATCATTCCTGCAACTGCTTCTCTCATATAACCTTTTTGTCTAAATTTTTCATAAGTTCCATAACCAATCTCAACTTCACCTACTTCATTGGGTTCACCAACAAAACACAAATCTCCAATCATGGAGTTTTCAGACTTCAAAATCACAGTCCAAAGTGTAGAAAATAGATAATTTTTAGTTACATCAGCCACATTTGGCACAATGGTTTGTTCAAGTGCCTCTTTCAACTCTGCTGAAATTGTCCTTACACTTTGATTCAGTCCTAAGTCTAATTCCAGAGAATTATCATTTTCAATATATTTTAAAAGCTGTTCACAAGTCAATGGCTTTAAAATAAGTCTTGTTGTTTCTATCATGGATTTGGTTTTTAAATATTTTATAGTAGTTATTGTATTCATTTTCAAAACTTGGACAATATACACATTAGAAAATGGTTTTGAAATTTTTTAAACTAACAATTTTTAGCACATAGGCTTTTTAAGAAAGTTTTTAAGACTTTGAAAGGCTTTACTTAGAATAATAAAATAAACAAATAATAAATATCAGTAATTAGTTATCTATATAAATATTTCCATTTTTATTCCTTTCAACCAAAGACACACGCCATTTTCCATTGTTTTTTACTAAATAATGTCTTTGTTTATCTGTTTCATTATAGTTTTGGCTTTCTTTTTTGGCAATTATATCATAGTAATGTAGCTTCCAATGTTCTTGTGTATCTACAACTGCACTATCTTTTCCTTGATAGACAATATCAAAATAATCTACCTTAAATTGTGAAGGATTATCTTTATTGCCCATAGTCCACAATGATTTACTGCGTCTTAATAAAGACTTAATAATACGATTTCTACTTGGAGACTCTATGGTATAACACAAATCTAAATAAGAAGTATCTATTTCGGGCAAAGCTCGATAAGCATTAAGTTCTACGATACCTACCAACTGAACAGCAAATAAAATGGCTACTTTGTCTTTGCTACAATATTCCTGCTTTCCATTTGTAGCCACACTAAAACCCATATTAGCAAAACTAATATGTTCTGTTTTTTGCTTAACTGTCCAGCCAACTATTAAACTAATAGCCAATGCTACAAATAATCCTATAGCAAGCAAACTCCAAGAAGTAGTTTTTTTAAACCTACTTTCAGATTTTTTATCAATATCTAATGTTTTTTTAGTCTCGTTTTCTACTATTATTTCTTTTTGCGATTGTTCTTTTATAATTTTTTCCTTAAACTCTTCCCATGTTTTTAAATTACTATCCAAAAAATTTACCAGAATATTTAAAGTAGCTTCATTTGGAAAACTGTCTGTTTCTTCTTTACCCATGACTCTTTTTAATGAAGAAACAGAAAGTCTACTTTTTGTTTTTTCAAGAATCAAATCAGATAATATTTGATAATCTCCATCTGTCCAAGTAGCCAAAGAATGCCAATTTTCTTGTTCCATAGCCTTATTGAGCAATTCTCTATAAAGTAATAAATAAGGAATA
This sequence comes from Cytophagales bacterium, assembly GCA_043748455.1. Taxonomy (GTDB): domain Bacteria; phylum Bacteroidota; class Bacteroidia; order Cytophagales; family Thermoflexibacteraceae; genus JAAFKA01. Next base: position 808 of record JAYTNF010000063.1, on the reverse strand, counting down.
TTCTCTTGCTTCCGTTTTTCTCTATCAGATTTCATAATAATTAAAAAATTTATTTGTGGTATTTTATAATATTAGTAGCAAAAATATACTTGCATAACTTGAAAAACTACTTGAATAAGCTATATTTTGTATAAATAAGCTATATTTTATTGTTTTGTGCTTAGGTTTTACTGTTGTTATCAATCTTATAAAGTTGATTTATAATGACACAAAACCAATTTCAAATATACAATTAAGTATGAATATACTTATTAGATTGTATGATTATTATTTACAAAACTAACATCTAACTTATGTCTAAAATCAATTTATCAGACCTTCAAGGTTATGAAAACTTAGGAAATAACGAGAAAAGAATTGTTAATCTATTAATTAAGGGTCATAGCAATAAAGAGCTTGGCAAATTATTGAGTATGGGAGAGAAAACCTTAGAAAAGAAACTCACCGAAATTTATATAAAATTAGGCTTTGTTAGTGAAAGACGAGAAAAAAGAATAAGCCTTTTTGTTAGGCTTTTGGAGTTAGCTGGTTTTTAAAAATATAAATATTTATTTATTTTTATAACTTTTTATGATACTTGTACTCTTCCCTTTACTAAGAATGACAAATTTAAAAATATCCAATTACCTAAATTGTAATTTTACAATAAAACTTGGTTGTAGTAAAAAATGTATGATTATCTAAGTTGCTGATTATCAATAACTTAGTGGAACACAGATGACACGGATTACGCTGATTAAACCCGCAATGGAATTGGGATTTATGTAATTTGTCTGTGATTATCCGTAAAATCTATGTTATCTGTGTG
>JAYTNF010000062.1:0-4821 GCA_043748455.1 Cytophagales bacterium | reverse complement strand
ACTAATTCTACAATATTTGCACCACCTACTCGTGCAGACGTTTCTAAGAAATAATATTTGCCATCTTTGTGTGACTTAATAAATTCTGTATGTGATGCTCCTTGACGCAAACCAAATGCTTTTAATACGGCTTTATTCATGGCTTGCAATGCTTTGTCATCTGGTGAATCGTATTCCACATTTGCAGTGCGAAACACACGACCTTCGTGAGCTACTTCCATTGGTGGATTTAGGTAACGATGCACTCTTGCAAAAACTACTTCGCTACCAAAAGTTAAAGCATCAACATGAAAAATATCACCTGGTTCAAATTTTTCTAACAAATAATGTGGTCTTTCATCACCAAGATTATCAAGAGTTTGCCAAAGTTCTTCTTCTGAATGGATTTTTTTGATACCCAATGCAGAGGCTTTTGAACGTGGTTTGATAAGCCAAGGCGGAGAAACTCGTTTAACATACTCACTAATTTTTTTATTATTGAACACACCTGTAAATTCTGGAACTGCAATATCTGAATCTTGAGCCTCTATACGCATGGCTAATTTGTCCCTAAAATAGTGTGCTCTTGTTTTGCCCATACCACTGATACGAAAATGCTCACGAATGACAGCAGCCTTTTCAACATCATAATCATCTAAGGCTACTACTTTATCAAAATTTTCATTACGAGCAATGTACGAAAGTCCTGCCAAAACATTATCCATATTCCAATCATCTTTGTCCTCTGGGACATATAAAATGTCATCAATATGCTCAAGAGGCCATTCTTCGTTTTCTAATTTTTTAGCTGTCAATAGTAAAACTTTGCAACCTAAATTTTTAGCAGCTATCATAAAGTCTGAACCTTTAAAATAGCATGTTACACAAAGAATTGTTAAAGGTTGTTTTGTTTCTTCTGAAACTGCTGCTTTTTTTGCCATAATAAGTTGTATGTTAATTGTATAAATGTATTTGGGTATCTCTTAAAATTCAAGTAAAAAAACTTAAAGCAAAAAAGCAAGTATAAAAGTGAAAAAATTATAAATTGGCACATTAAACTTTGAAAAGTAATGCAATAAGGGTAAATAATGCAAATTGCGTAGTACTATGTAGCTCCAACTACTCAACAAAATATACAATTTTTATAACATTTTCAATTTTTATAGTAATTTTAGCTTGTCATTAAAAAAAGGCTAAAAATTACCTAAATTTTCAAAACACGTATCAATATGTATCAATTAATTTTTATTGTTTTAATTGCATTTTTGCCTCATCCTTTACATTTAGCGGTAACAGAAATTACCATGAATAAAAGCACAAAAACTTATGAAATTAGTCATAAAATCTTTTATGATGATTTAGAAAGTGCTATTACAAGGCAATATAAAGTAAAATTATTACTCAATACAACAAAAGAAAACCCTAAAACTAAGGAATATGTGCAACAATATTTAGCAAGTCATTTTTCGGTGATTAGCAATGGGCAGTTACAAAAACTTAGTTACGTTGGTTATGAATATGAGCAAGAAGCCATGTGGATTTATTACGAGATGCCCAAAATTACTGATGGTACTTTGGAAATTACAAACCGTATATTAGTAGAATATCACAATGACCAAAATAATTTTTTGCATTTCCAACAAGGTGAGCAACGAAAATCTTTGCGTTTTAATTTTGATAATCAAACACAAAATATTGAGTTTTAAACCAACATATAAATTTGTTTATCATTATTTTATCATTCTGAGCAAAGCAAAGAATCTAATATTATTGGTGCCAAAATCAATAACTCAGATTCTTTGCAAACTCAAAATGACAGCTTACAAATATTGTTTATGCACCAAAGCATAAGATAACAAGCCATGTGAGCCGTTGATATTCAGCTTTTTACAGATATTATATCGGTGTGTATCAACAGTTCGAGGGCTGGTAAAAAGTTTTTCAGAAATTTCTGGCGTTGTCATGTTTTGGGCAATCATACGTAGAATTTCAAATTCGGTTTTGCTAAGTAACTTTTTTATTGGATTTTCGCCAAAGTTTCTACTTGAATTTATTAGAGTTTCTTTGGTAGCAAAGAAGTTTTGATACGTAGGACTTATATATTTTTCGCCTAACATTACTGTATCTAAACACGTATTAATTTCGTCTAAGGCACATTCTTTTTCCAAAAAACCTTGTACTTGAAGCATTTTTCCCTGAGAAACAATATCGTCTGTTAGGAAACTTGTCAATAAGATTACTTTTACCATTAATTTTTCCTCTAAAATTTTGGCTGCCACTTCTAAACCTCCCATAACAGGCATTTCTACATCAAGCAGAGCAATATCGGGTTTATAAGTTCGTATGAGTTGCAAAGCCTTTAAACCATTTTCGGCACTTGCAAGAAGTTTATAATTGGCAACATGTTTGAATGCAAATTCTACCCCTTTGCGTATAATTGGGTGGTCATCTGCATGAATTAGTGAAGAAATTGTCTTTTGGTTGGTCATTTGCATAGCATGTAAAATAAAAAAATGAGTGTGTTTTGGTCGTTTGTAAATATATAAATAATTTTATATTTAAAAGGGAAAACGCAGTGGTTTTTTACTAATTTCTGCTTTGCTATATTTTAATTCAATTTCGGCAGTGGCTGCCTCCTTATTTTCTGTGTAATAATGCAAAACGGTGTGGCTTAAAAATGCAAATAATTGGTTATTGACTCCCTTAAAATCACTGTAATTAACTTGTCCTTTATTGTTTGTAGCAACGTCTTGCAATAAAACTTTATGAATTTTTTGGTTTGTAAAATGGATATAGTTATCAATATGAATAGACTTTTGATGTTGCTTAATTACTTGAAAATCAAGATGTTGTGTAATGCTATCTGGTTTTATTTTGCTAATTAAATTGCCTGTAATGGCAGCTTGCAACATAGCAAACTCCAAATTAAACTGAATACTATGACTTAGTGTTTTTATGGAATATAAATAAGTTTCGCCTTTTAATCTATCTAATATCTTAACAGAGTCTTTGGTAATGAGTACACGCATGGCTTCAACCCCCAAAAGAGGACGAAAAGAAAGCCAAATGGCACTATCTTTTTTTAGGCGAATATCTACCGAAGATTTGAAATTTTGTTGAAAATCTTTGTAACTTACCTTTGCCTTAGCAGACAAATAAATAAAATCAAATTCTTCAATTTGTTTCATTTCTTTTGAAATTTTGCTATTTTGCAAAGGTTTATGAATAGTTTTACAAGCTGTGGCAAATAAAAAAATAGCTAAAATAGTGATATTGACCATGAATTTTAATTTTGGCAATACTGACTTAAATGCCAAATCATTTGACAAAAATTGTAGTTTTATTACATCATTATTTTCTATTTTTGTAATAGTAATTTTAATAATTGATATAACAATTTTGGAAAGTTTGTTTCTAAAAAAAAATAACATAAAATTTCGCATAATTTTGAATAAAACTTTGAGTAAAATAGTACATTTAAAACGAAAATAAAATAAGAATGACAAAGCAGCATCATCTATCTATATTTTTTCTACTTAACTTCTTGATATTCATATCATTACGTTTATCGGCACAATCTGTTGCCATACATTTTGATATACGTGCAGATACGCTAAAAGTTCCTGCCTACAAATTTACAACAATTGGCGAGAATCAAACATTTGTAAGTATGGCTTATGGGCATTATAATTTGCATACAATGGCAATGCAAAGATTTTTAGAAAATAAAACCATTCAGAAAATAGAACTTCTTTATACAGATTTTCCCAAAGGCTCTGATTTTGAGTTACTTAACAAAAGACGATTAGCGGCTTTGTATATTTTAGCACCTCACGTTTTTGCTGATGCTCGTATTGAATGGACACTGATTGTGCAGACTTCTGCCCATAATCAAGACCAAGCCGCAAAGCTTCCACATGGTTTTGTTATCACATACCGTACCGAAGCCACCAAAACTACTGCGATTGCTGAATCTAAGTCTATTAAAGAAATAATGTTAGGAAAGGCAAATTTTGAAGATTCTACAGTTTATAAGGCACTGAAACGCAATAAGTGGAAAAAATCCTTAGTTGTTTCAGACCTTACAGGCAATATGTCGCCTTATAGTGGGCAACTTTTGTTGTGGTATCGTCAAAATCATGACGAAAAAGACAAAGTTATTAAAGAATTTGTCTTTTTTAATGATGGAGATACCAAACCACAAAAAGAAAAAGGACTTGGTCATGCAGGAGGAATTTATCACACACCTGCGGTTGATGTCAATAAAGTTTTAGACCTTGCACTCCAAACAATGAGCAAAGGAAATGGAGGAGATTCGCCAGAAAATAATATTGAGGCTTTGATGACCGGAATTACAAAATGTCCTGATTGCGAAAATGTAATTATGATTGCAGATAATTGGGCTGATGTTCGAGATATTGCTTTGCTGTCGCAAATCCGAAAACCTATAAAAATTTTAGTTTGTGGGGCAAAAAATGGCAGCATTAATACAGAATATTTACAAATAGCACGTGCCACAAAAGGCTCAATTCATACAATAGATAAAGATATTTATGACCTTAACAAAATAGCAGAAGGGCAAAGTATTAAAATAGGTAAGCACATTTTTAAATTGCAGAATGGTACTTTTGTGCAAGTAAGGTAAAAATTAAATATGAAATATGATGTATAAAATATGAAATGATTACCAAACCCTGCAAATTTGTTTGCGTTAAAGATATTATTTAGTACAAAATTACTTAACTTAAAAACTCATAAAATCATGTTAAAAAATTGGAGTATTCTTACAGTATTAGTTTTTCTTTTGGCTGCTTGTGGTAGTAGCAATAAGTTTGAAAAAAC
>JAYTNF010000061.1:0-4857 GCA_043748455.1 Cytophagales bacterium | reverse complement strand
CTGTTAGTTTTGGTTATCCCAAAACCATTTTCCGACGTGTATATCGTCATCAAACCATTCAGGGGCTACACAAATAAATTTCATAAAAAGATACAAAATTACCACAATTTCCAAAAACATTTTCATATTTTTAGCTTATCACAAAATAACCTAAAATAACTTAAAACTGCTATGAAAATGTTACGTTTATTGCTTGCAATATTGTTCATATTTTGCAATTATCTTACATTCGCACAACTTGCCACTTATTCTGCCATTGGTACAACAAGCACAACCGATGCACTAAGTCCAACTATCATAAATCCATCTTTAAAATTTAGTTCTTTCACTCGTGGGAAAGGAATTTTAGCTGTTTCCGCAACAGATAGGTTTTCGAGTACAGACTTTACAAGTTTGCTAACTCTCACAGAAACAGACTATTACAGTTTTCATATTGCCATTCCCGCAGGACAACGCCTGACCATAACAAACCTTGTGCTGACATCAGACAGAAACACAAACGGAATTAGAAATATGGTTTTGAGGTCAAGTCTTGATAATTTCTCGACAAATCTTAATGCAGCAGCCATAGCTTTTCCAGCAACAACCTCACAAATTAATACCATTGCTACACCAACTTTAACAAATCTTACATCATCTTTTATTGAATTTCGTCTTTATGGTTTTGGTGCTATAAATTGTTCGGGAACTTGGAGAATACAAGCCTTAACCGTAAATGGAAGTGTGAATACCTTTGCAGATATTTTGCCACCAACTTTAACGCATTATAATATCATAAATCCTACACAAATTCAACTGCGTTTTTCAGAAACTCTTAGCAAAACCCAAGCCCAAACTCTTACAAATTACACAATAAATAACGGAATTGGAAATCCTAAAAATGCAACTTTGCAAAGTCCCGACTCGACAACAGTAGCATTAAATTTTCAAAATTCGTTAATTCTTGCACAAAATTATAGTTTTATTATCAATAATTTGCGAGATATAAGTGGCAATATAAATGCAACTATTACCCAAAATCTTACATATACAGATATTGAAAAACCTACACTTTTACGTTGCGTACCTATTACAAATGATGCTTTAGATTTGTATTTTTCGGAGGAATTAAACCTTGCAAGTTCGCAAAATGCTGCAAATTATTCGGTTTGTAATGAGCCAAACGTAACTGCTGCGGTGCGTGATACTGACAAAAGTTTAGTGCATTTGTTATTTGCTGCACCTATTACAGAAAACGCAAATCGTGTAATTACAGTCAAAAATATTGTTGATAATCAAGGACTTACGAACCAAGAAACAGCTACAAATTTTAGTATTGATACTCGGAAACCTGTAATTGATAGCCTTTTAACAACATCTCCCACACAAATTACGCTAATTTTTTCAGAGCCTGTCGATAGAATTTCTGCTGAATTGCGAAATAATTATACACATAGCTTATTTGGTTTTCCAAGTTCTGCAAGGCTTGATAATCAAGATTTTAGACGAGTTTATTTGACATTTTCTTCTCAAATGGTACAAGGACAAAGCTATACTTTACGTACAACACAAGTGGCTGATGTAAATGGAAATAGTATGACAACTCGAACAATTCCTTTTATTTATGACAAAGTTCCACCTGTTGCACCTGAAATAAAATTGCTAAATTTGCGATTAATTGAATTGTACTTTTCTGAGTTTATGGATAAAACGACTGCCGAAATTTTAACAAATTACGAACTCAAATTAAATGGTGTTACGCCTGTTGCTTGTAATTTGGTTTGGCTTTGTGATAAAAATTTTACAACTGTTTTTTTACGACCAACTTCTCAACTACTTGATAATCAAAATTATACCTTGAACATTCGCAATGTTAGAGATAGACAACAAAATATTATAGCCAATACAAACCTAAATTTTAATACCATTCAACCAACTTTTAACAAAATTTACGTAGTTGATAGTAAAACTATAAAATTGTATTTTTCTGAGATAATTAGCCAAGCAAGTGCCGAAAATTTGGCAAATTATTCGATAACCAACAATACAATTTCACAAGTAAGGCGTAATCTTACAGATTTTAGTGTTATTGACATAATTTTTACAAATAATTTTGCTTTGGGAACTACTAATAACTTGATAATCAATAATTTACAAGATAATTCTGCAAATAATATAAATGCTGCTATTAGTGTTCCTGTTACGATAAATAATTTTATTCAAGCTGCTACTGTAATTTCTCCACGACTTCTCGATGTGAAGTTTTCTAAGGTTGTTCCTAATGTAAGTTTATTGGACACAACGAACTATTTTATCAATAATTTGATAGGAAAACCTATTGGAATTACTCGAAATCAAGATGATAGCACAACAGTTCGTTTGCTGCTTAGGAATATGATAAATCCAAATATTGTTTATAATTTGGCTGTTTCAGGATTTGCTTTGGACTGCAATGAATTTTTGACTGCCTCCAAAATTGACTTCCAAGATGATAGGCTTGCTCCAACTGTGGTGTCTGTTTCTGCGATTTCTGCTACTGAAATTGTTGTTACATTTTCTAAAAATTTGGACAAAATTACTGCCGAAGCACTAAATCATTACCAAGTTTTGGGCTTTGGAAACCCTGTTGATGTTACGCTGAGTACGACTGATTTGCGGGTTGTAACACTAAAATTTAGTGCAAATTTGCAACAAAATATTACATACACTTTAAGTGTAGAAAGAGTGAAAGATAGACAAGGAAATGTAATGATTTCGCAAAATATTACTTTTCAAAGACCTGCACAACCACGTTTAAATGAGTTGTTAATTTCGGAATTAATGCCCGACCCTGACCCTGTAAAAAACTTGCCAAATGTAGAATATATCGAACTTTACAATAACTCGACCACTGCTTTTCAATTAATTGGTTTGAAATTGCAAGACGCAACCACCACTACAACGCTAAAAGATTGGGTTTTGCAACCTGATGAATTTGTGTTAATTATGGCAACGGGCAATAAAAATTTATTTGCAATGCCTTTGCAAACCAAGATTATGGAGGTTTCAAGTATGTTGTCTTTAACAAATTCAGGCGAAGAAATAAAAATTTTAGACCAAGATAATAAGTTGATTTTCAATGTGTTATATTCCGATAGTTGGTATAAAAATGACATAAAAAAGAATGGTGGTTGGTCTTTGGAAATGATAAATCCAAAATCTGTTTGCCTAAATAAAGCTGCAAATTATATTGCTTCGCAAGATAGCACAGGTGGAACTCCAAGTTTTAAAAACTCTGTTTGGAAAACGCAATTAGATACCGTAAAACCAAAAATTGTGAATTGTATTGTTAAAACTGCAAGACAAATTGAAATTACTTTTTCAGAAGATGTAGATAGTTTAGCAATGCTTACAAGTGCTAACTACTTGATTAATAATAACTTAGCAATTAATTCTTTGCAATATTTGACAAGTTCAAAAGTATTGCTAAACACGACAACAAACTTAGACAGTGCAATTTTATATACAGTTTCGGCACGAAATATTAAGGATTGTGCTGAAAATCAAGCAAATACAAGTTTTCAATTTGCAATAGGCACAAGAGCAAAGGAAAATGATTTGTTGATAACAGAAATTTTTGCAGACGAAACACCTCGTGTGGGCTTGCCTTTGGGCGAATATATTGAGATTTTTAATCGAAGTAATCGACTAATTAATTTGGGAAGTGTTCGGTTAAGTGATGAAAGTGGCAGCGTAATTTTGCCTCAAAAAATTATCAAACCTAATGAATATCTTACATTGTCAGGAACTACAAAAGCCGATAGTTTGGGGGCTTTGGGAATTACAAGTTTTCCTTCTTTGGGCAATACAGGCGAAAAATTAACCTTGTCAGATACTGCAAAAAATGGGATTACAATTTTCTCTATTTTGTATTCGGATAGTTGGTATGGCAATGACATTAAAAAATTAGGAGGTTGGTCTTTGGAAATGATTGATGTAAATTTTCCTTGTGGTGAGGCTCAAAATTGGACTGCAAGCACCAATGCAAAAGGCGGAACTCCAAATTTGATAAACTCTGTGGCACGTGAAAATAGTGATAAAATTGCCCCACAAATTGCAAGTTTTAGAGTAATTGACGATAAAAACTTAGATGTAAGTTTTAATGAAAAAATGAATGAAAATAGTATCAAAAACTTGTTAAATTTTAGTACAAATCCTGCAATCACAATACAAAATATTACAATAAAATCGGATAGACAAATACAAATTACTTTGCAAAATTCGATAAATTCAAGTATTACGTATAAACTCAATATTTTGAATGTTGCAGATTGTAGTGGAAATATTTTAACGACTTCGCTTGATTTTGGTTTAGGAAGAAGTCCGCAAAAAGGTGAAATTGTAATCACTGAAATTTTTGCAGATGAAAGTCCTGCGGTGAAATTGCCTTTAACGGAATGGATAGAAATTTATAATACAACTAATGATTTATTGACTTTAAATGGGTCAAAATTGGCAGATGATAATACAGAAATTAGTTTGCCAAATGTGATAATTCAACCAAAAACTTACGTAGTATTATGTAGCACAACAAAAGTAGATAGTTTGGCAAAAGTTGTGAATAGAAATCAAATTATTGGGGTTACAAGTTTTCCTTCTTTGGCAAATGCAGGCGAAAAATTGGAATTATTAAACGGACTGAAGTCCGTTGTACATACGGTTACGTACTCAGATAGTTGGTATTATGATGATGTGAAGAAATTAGGTGGTTGGAGTTTGGAAATGATAGATGCAAATAATTTGTGTGGTGAAGGCGAAAATTGGACTGTTTCTGTGGATATTTCGGGTGGAACTCCTGCAAGACAAAACAGCGTAAAAGCCGATAATATTGACAAAATT
>JAYTNF010000060.1:0-14972 GCA_043748455.1 Cytophagales bacterium | reverse complement strand
AGCAGGTAGAATTATTTTTAACGAAACTTTATCGCCAAATGGCTTAAATTTCAAACATGATATTGACATGAAAGACCTCGCAAGTGGTGTTTATATGTTATTATTGAATGTGGAAGGCAAAACTGCGGTGAAAAGAATTGTGAAACAGTAATTAATGAGTATTGGAAAGTTTAGGCTTTCCAATACTTTTATTTTAGTCATAAAAAAACAGTTGCAAGTTTTACAACTGTTTTTTTATGATTAAAATATTGTAAAGTCATAGCTTTAAGTTTTTACAAATTTACAAAAAAATAGGAAAATTTGTAAGTAATTTCATAGGTTTTATTTTACAGAAAGATACAATTATTAGATACAAAACTAAGCATTTTTCAAATGTCCTGCTAATAAGGTTTCCAAATACGCTACAGCTTCGTGGGGAGTAGGAAATTCTTGGTTTTCTCTTTCATAATCTATACAAACTTCGTAGGTATTTCCCTTTATTTCTAAACAAAAATAAGTATTATCACTATTATCCAAGTTGCCAGAAGTAAAACGAATATGTCTGCTATCTGATATTAAGCAATAAAATTGAGTACAATAAGTAGAATTAGCACATAAACTATACACTAAATCCATAGCACTATCTTGTAAATCATAATTTATGAGATTTTCTTTTGCACTATCCCAACTGCTAATAACAAAACCTTTCTGTCCAAATTTCAAATAATAATCATACAAATAACCAATTTGTATTTTTTCATTTATTGTATGAAGTTGATTTATGTTTATAAGTTCAGTTAGCCACTTTGTAATAATATTCTGAATTTCAGTTTCATTAAAGTATTCTACAAAATATATTGCTAATTCCATATTTTGCTCAAATATTTCAATCACAACATAAGTCTTGTTGTTTTTCAGTTCCCCTTTTCCTAATTTTATTTTCCTATCTCCATTCTCTAATTCAACTGTATAAGTTACTTCTTTGGAATATTCCTTTATTGCTATTCCTTGTTCTTCAAACCATTGTTTAGGTATCATAGTTTATAATTTTGTTATAAATTAATTAGTTAATTTTGTGCCGTTAGGCACTTTATATCGGTAGAAAAGTGCAATTCTTCTCCTCTTTTTGCTCCGTTAGGAGCTACACATAACGAATAAGAAAGAGGAGGAAAGAATTATTTTTTCTACCAATATACAGTTCCTAACGGAACAGAAAACACCACTTTTTAAAATCTAATTACTTATTAATTACCTACAATACTTCGTAATTTCGTAATTAACACCTAAACCACCACATTTACCACTTTCCCCACCACAATAATCACCTTTTTCGGAGTTTTTCCTTCTAGCCATTTCTGCACAATTTCATCAGCTAAGGCAATTTTTTCAATTTCTGGAACAGTCAAATCCAAAGAAAGTGTGAGTTTATGACGCATTTTTCCGTTGATAGAAACAGGATATTCAAAGCTACTTTCTACCAAATAACTTTCGTCACAAGCTGGAAAAGTGGCATTCATTACACTAAATCCGGCTTGCCAATTTTCGATATTTTGGTTTGGATATTGCAAAGCAAACCACAATTCCTCCACAATATGCGGTGCATAAGGTGCAAGAATAACCAACAAATCAGCCAAAATTTGCTTTTTATAGCATTTTTGCTCTGTCAATTCATTCACACAAATCATAAATGTACTCACAGGCGTATTGAACGAAAATCTTTCCATATCCTCCTCAATTTTCTTGATAGTTTTATGCAAAGTTTTCAATTCGTCTTTTGTTGGCGTGGTATCAATTACTCTAAAATTACCTTTGTCATCATAGAAAAGTCGCCAAAGTTTCTTCAAAAACTTGTGCGTACCGTCAATTCCTTGCATATTCCAAGGCTTAAATTGTTCCAAAGGACCTAAAAACATTTCGTACAAACGCAACGTATCAGCACTATAACGGTTTACAACATCATCAGGATTTACAACATTGTACCACCGTTTCGACATTTTTTCAACTAATGGTATTGTTTTAACATATTCAACTTCTCCAATATATCCATTAGCAGGTATAAAAATATATTTTCTAACATCAGTATCAAATTCCCATTGTCCATTTGCACAAACAAATAATGTTTCAGCATAATCTGGATTTTCATTAACAAAGGCATCTATATCCAATACACCATATTCTTCTCCATTGTAACGTACATATTTTATTGGTATATGTATATTTATTTCAAGAAATGCCTTTGGGTTATAATTAGGATTTTTTCTTCTTTCATTATCAAAATCGGCACTAATTACAGCAAAGCAAGTTCTACTTTCTTTTGGTGAATATGAGTAATGATAATTTAAGTATTCACTACCTTGAGCTGGCATTCTCACTATTTTTTGAGAAACACCTTGTATCATTCCTTGATTTATCAGCTTTTTGAAAGGCTCAACCGCCGAAACATAGCCCAAATCATACAAAAACTTGTTCCAAAACCTGCTATACAACAAATGTCCTGTTCCGTGTTCAGCACCACCCACATATAAATCTACGGACTGCCAATAATTTTCTGCCTCTTTTGACACAAATTCTTTGTCATTTTTATTGTCCATATATCGCAACCAATACCACGAAGAACCTGCCCAACCTGGCATTGTGCTAAGTTCGTAGCCCCCTCCGCCCCCTGCTGGGGGAACTGAAGTTGAAACTCCCCCAGTAGGGGGTTGGGGGGCTTTTCTCCAATTTGTTGCCCTTCCTAATGGTGGCTCACCGTTTTCTGTTGGTTTATATTGGTCTATTTCGGGCAATAACAAAGGCAATTCTTCATCAGAAAGTAGTTTTGGAATGTTATTTTCGTCAAAATAAATTGGCACAGGTTCACCCCAATAGCGTTGTCTTCCAAAAACCGCATCACGCATTCTATAATTTATTCTTGCAGTGCCAACTCCTTGATTTTCAGCAAATTCAATAGCTTTCAAAATAGCTTCGTCAGTATCTAAACCATTTAAAAAACCAGAATTAACCATTTTACCATATTTTTTATCCGTAGGATTTTCGAGTTCCTCCGCACCTTCAATAACATTGATAATTGGTAAATTGTATTGTTTTGCAAAACGAAAATCTCTGTCATCAGAACTTGGAACAGCCATTACAACGCCTGTTCCATAACCTGCCAACACATAATCTGCTATCCAAACAGGGATTTTTTCGTTATTAAATGGATTTATCACGTAAGAACCTGTAAATACGCCTGTTGAAGTTTTGACTTCGGTCATTCTTTCTCTTTCACTACGGTTTGCTGCTTTTTCTATATATGTTGCAACAGCTTGTTTTTGTTCTTCTGTTGTCAAAGCTGCCACCAATTCGTGTTCAGGTGCAATGGCAAGATAAGTAACGCCAAAAGTTGTGTCAATACGAGTAGTGAAAACTTCTAATTCCCAATTTCCTCCCACACCTTTAAACCTCAATTCTGCCCCTAAACTTTTTCCTATCCAATTTCTTTGTATTTCTTTGATACTTTCCGACCATTCTATTGTGTCCAAATCATTCAATAATCTTTCGGCATAGGCAGTAATTCGCATCATCCATTGACGCATTTTTTTACGTTCTACGGGGTGTCCACCTCTTTCAGAAACTCCATCTTTCACCTCGTCATTTGCCAAAACAGAACCCAAAGCAGGACACCAATTTACAAAAGCATCTGCCAAATACGTTAAACGATATTGCAATAATTTATCAGATTTTTCTTTTGCCGAAAAGTTTTGCCATTCTGTTGACGAAAAAATTTGTGTATCTTCATCACAAGTTGCATCTACATTTGCATTGCCATTTTTCTCAAATTCAGCTACTAAAACACTAATATTTTCTGCTTTTTTGCTTTTATTGTTATACCAAGACTCGAAAAGTTGTTTGAAAATCCATTGTGTCCATTTGTAATAATCAGGGCTTGAAGTGCGAATTTCTTTGTCCCAATCATAGCAAAAACCTATTTTTCCTAATTGATTTTTGAAAGTGGCAATATTATTTTCGGTAGTAATTTTTGGGTGTTGCCCTGTTTCAATGGCGTATTGTTCGGCAGGCAAACCAAAGGAGTCGAAGCCCATTGGGTGCAAAACATTAAAGCCTTTTAGCCTTTTATAACGTGCAATAATATCAGAAGCAATGTAGCCGAGTGGATGCCCAACGTGCAAACCTGCCCCAGAAGGATAGGGAAACATATCGAGAACATAATATTTGGGCTTTGGGGTGTTGGTGCTAACTTTATAAAGTTGCTTTTCTTGCCAAAGGTCTTGCCATTTGGTTTCTATGTTTTTGGGTGTATATTCCATTGTCTATAAAATTTCTATAAGATTTCTATTTTTTGCAAACTTAGCAAAATTTAGAGATAAAAATATGTTAGCACGCCAAATATAATGTTTTGAGAATGTTATTTTTCTATAATATAGGAGTTGCAATCTGTGTTTTATGAAGGAAATACAAATTTTATTACTAAGTTTGTTGTTTAGTGCTAATCAATAAGCACCTGATTAAAATTATTTGTATATTCTATTTTTTTGTCATTCTGAGCAAAGCGAAGAATCTGATGTAATACGCCAGATTCTTCGCTTTGCTCAGAATGACAAAATATACAAATAAATTTGTCTTGGTGCTTATATGTATGGAAATTAGTTTTTTTGCAAATTAATATTCAATTTTATAAATAGAGATAATTAAGGTTTTGTATCATAGACTTTAGTCTGTGGTATAATTGTTTGATTATCAATATATTAAAAGCACAGACTAAAGTCTATGCTACAGACCTTAATAAATTTTATCATACTTCATATTTATTTATGCCTCTCTTTATAGACAAACGCAGTTATCAAGCTGAATTGCTTGATGCAGATGATATTCCACAAAATTTGCTTTTTCAAAATTTACGAGAATTAGACATTGTAAATCATTATTTGGGTGGACATCAGATAACTTTTGCAGGTTTGAGAAAACTTTTAGCTAAAAAAGAAAATAAGACTATGCCTGAAACTGTTGCTAAAACTATTTCTATTGTTGATATTGGTTGTGGAAGTGGTGATACTTTGGTACAAATTGCTAAGTGGGCTAAAAAACAAGGAATTTCTGTTCAATTAATTGGCGTTGATTTAAAGGCTGATGTGATTATTTATGCAAAAGAACACTGCAAAAATTATGATAATATTCAATTTATTGAAACTGATTACAGAGATATAGAAAAGCATTTACCACAAATTCCTGATATATTTATTTGCTCATTGTTTTGTCATCATTTGACTGAACAGCAACTAATTCCTTTACTACAATTTATGCAGGCTAAAAGTCGTATTGGCTTTATTATCAATGACTTACATAGAAATATTTTAGCATATTTTGGTATTAAATTGCTAACAATATTGGGTAATGGCTCTGTTCTCGTACGCAATGATGCACCACTTTCTGTGTGGAGAGGTTTTCATAAAACAGAACTTATTGAGATTTTAAGAGAGGCTAAAATTACAAATTGTGAAGTGCAATGGCAATGGGCTTTCCGATATTTAATAACACATAAGAAATCAGATACATTAGAAATTAGCAAATAGATTTTTGACAAAACCTTATTTTTTGGATAAAAATTGACATTTTTTTAGCCTTTTGGCAAAAATGACATCATTTTTGTATAGTTTTGTTTCCTAGTTTTGCTATTATGTTTTGCTATTATGTTTTCGAAACGAACTATAAGTGTTATGAAAAAAAGTGCTGTCCTTGCGGGAATTTTATCCGTATTATTAGGTTTTCTTATCCATAAAGAATACAAAAAAAGTGCTGTTTTAGCAGCAATAGATGCAAAATTACAACGTGAAATGGCACGACAAAATATTTATCGTCAAGCACAAAATTCTTGGGCAGATAGCATTTTGGCAACGATGACGATTGATGAAAAAATTGCACAGCTTTTTATGGTGGCTTCATGGTCAAATAAAGACGAAAATCACGCAAAAGAAATTGACGAACTTGTTGAAAAACAACGCATTGGCGGCATCATATTTTTTCAAGGCACACCTTATAAACAAGCTATATTGACAAACCGTTTTCAAGCAAAAGCAAAAATTCCATTAATGATTTCTATTGATGGCGAATGGGGTTTGGGCATGAGATTAGATAGCACCATTTCCTTTCCTCGTGCTATGATTACTGGGGCAATCCAAGATGACCAATATTTATTTGATTTGGGTGCAGAAATAGCCCGACAATGCAAAAGATTAGGGATTCATGTAAACCTTGCACCTGTGGCAGATGTTAATAGCAATGCTGCAAATCCTGTAATTGGTACTCGAAGTTTTGGCGAAAATAAGGAAAATGTAGCCCGAAAAGCTACTGCATATATGCATGGCATGCAGCAAAATCGCATTATTGCTAATGCAAAACACTTCCCAGGGCATGGCGATACTGATGCAGATTCGCATTATTCATTGCCTATTATTAAACATGATTTGACAAGATTGCATAATATTGAACTCTATCCTTTCAAACGCATGATTGCAGATAGTTTGTTGAGTATTATGGTTGCACATATTCACGTGCCTGCCTTAGATAGCACAAAAAATGTAGCCACAACTTTGTCGCCAAATGTCGTAAAAAAATTATTGATAGATAGTTTGGGATTTAAAGGTTTGATTTTTACAGATGCTTTAAATATGCAAGGTGTTGCAAAATATTATAAACCTGGTGAAGTTGATGTTAAGGCTTTGTTGGCAGGAAATGACATTTTATTATATCCTGCAAGTGTGCCGATTGGAATTAGTGCTATTAAAAAAGCCATTACAGATAGTTTAATCACAGAGAAAGAGATAGAAAGACGGGTTAGAAAATTATTGCAAGCAAAATATTTTGTAGGTTTAAATACTTATAAACCTATTGCAACCAAAAACCTTTACAAAGATTTGAACACTGCGGAGGCTAATTTATTGCGTGAAAAATTATATCAACAAGCTGTTACAGTTGCTAAAAATGCTGATAATTTGTTGCCTTTTGCAAAAATTGAAGGTGTAAAATTTGCTTCTGTTGCGGTTGGTGCAAATAAAATGAATGATTTTCAACGAATTTTGTCAAAATATGCAAAGTTTGATAATCATATTATCGGGAAAAATGAAAGTGAAACCAATTTTGATGCAATTATTAAAAAAGTAGAGAAATCTGATGTAATTATTGTGAGTTTACACAATATTGATGTCCATAAACCAAAAGCAGATTTTGGAATTTCTGAAAACAGCAAAACATTTATAAAAAAATTACAAGAATTAGAAGCCAAAGGCAAGAAAGTTATTGTAGTTGTTTTTGGCAATGCTTATAGTTTGAAATATTTTGATAATTCGAAATATTTGGTTTGTGCTTATGATGATGATAACATGATGCGAAAAGCTGTGCCACAAGTATTATTTGGTGCTATTGCAAATCATGCTTTATTGCCTGTTTCTGCATCAGAAACTATTAAAGAAGGTGCAGGGCAAATCATGCCTTCGCTAAAAAGATTGCAATATTCAGATATTCCTGAAAGTGTGGGCATGAATGCAGCCATGTTACAACGCATAGATACGATTGCAGAGTTTGCAATTAAGCAAGGTGCAACCCCAGGTTGTCAAGTTTTGGTGGCAAAAGATGGCAAAGTTATTTTTAGTCGCAATTATGGAAGTTTAAGATATAACATTGATAATCAAAGGGATAATCAAGAAGTTAGTGATGAAACTTTATATGATTTGGCTTCTGTAACAAAGGTTTCTGCAACCATGCAAGCCGTAATGTTGTTGTGGGAACAAGGTAAAATAGACATTAACGAAAAAGTTTCAACCTATTTGCCCGAACTTAAAGGCACAAATAAAGAAAATACAAGAATTTTTGACATTCTTACACATACCGCAGGTTTGGCGGTTGGCGACCCTTTGTGGACAAGAACAGCTTTCAAAAATTGGCAAGATGCACGTTATATTTCCAAGACACAAAGAGATACATTTTCTACAAAACTTGCCAATAATTTATATGCTCACGATGACATGAAAAACTATGTTTGGCAGTGGATTGTGGAGCATAAATTACAAGAAAGCAAACGCAATGCCGATGGAACTTACCGTTATCAATATACTGATGTTGGTTTTTATATGCTGCAAAGATTGGTAGAAAAAGTTGGTAAAAAGTCTTTGGATACTTACACAGCCGAAAATTTTTATGAGCCTTTGGGCTTAAATATGACTTATTTGCCATCTCAAAACTATAACACAAAAGGTATTGCACCCACAGAAAATGATACATATTTTCGCAAAACTGAAGTACAGGGTGATGTTCATGACCCTGATGCAGCTTTAATGGGTGGTGTTGCAGGTCATGCAGGTGTATTTGCCAATGCAAACGACTTGGCAGTATTAATGCAAATGAATTTGCAAAAAGGCGAATATGGTGGTCGCCGTTATTTCCAAAATGACTCAACTCTTGAATATTTTGCATTCAACCGACAAAATGAAAGATGCAGACGTGGCTTAGGTTGGGACAAACCAAAAATTAGTTCTGGTGGTTTGTGTTCAAAATTTTGCTCACCAAAAACTTTTGGGCATACAGGTTTCACAGGCACTGCGGTTTGGGTTGACCCAACTTATAATTTAGTGTATGTGTTTTTGGCTAATAGGTCTTATCCAAATGCAAATAATCGCAAACTTAATCATCTGGAAATCAGGAACTTAATTCATAATACGGTTTATGAATCTATGGGCTTTAAGTCGCAATATGTATATTTAGAAAAAAGTGTTACAAAACCAAGCAAAAAGAAAAAAGGAAAAAGAAGGTAAAATATGTTTTTATAATGTGTCATTTTGGGTTTAGGAAAAATTTGCATTATTGACCAAATAAGGCGTATTCTTCTCAAACTCAGAATGACAAGATAATTTTTATGCAAAAACCTACCCATTTCACTCCCATGAACATTTAACAATGATGATATAAATCACTATGTTAAATAATATGAATCATTGTTTTTCTTTAGCATTGATAATAACTTTGATAAATATTAGTAATTAGGTAAAGTTATTAGTTCTTAGACGTGACCTCCTTGATTATTACTATTCATGAATTTTAATTTTGTGCAATTAACTAATGTAAGTTGCGTAGAATGTACCGCACCCTTTAGGGTGCAAGGTTTTTAATAAATTTGCGAGGCAAATTTATTAAAAACCTATAAAAATGAGATTAATTTAACGATTTAATTGCTATTTTACAATGACCTTGCAGTTGGAGGCAACCCCCGCCAAAAGGTGCGGTAAAATTCACTACGCAACTTACATTAACTAAAATGATGTTATGTCAAAAATTGAAATAAACACCAATATAAACTTAGAAACTTTGACAATGTCAAGTAATAATATGATAGGGCAAATTATCAAAAAAATTCTTGTACCCATAGATTTTTCGCCAGCATCTGTTGTAGCCTTAGATTATGCAGTAGCTATTGCAAAAGTTTTGGGTTCGCAAATCACTGTATATCATAGCTTTACACCTATGGCTGATGTTTCCTTAGCATCTGGCAATATTACAGTAGAGATAGAAACGGAGAAATTAATGCGACAATTTTCAAGGCAAGCCCAAAGTATTATTGCACCTTATCAATCAATTAGTTATGAAAACAAATCTAAGTTTTTAGATATTGATACACTAATAAAAGTAGGTTATATTGTCAATGATATAGAAGAACTTACGACTACTAGTTATGATTTAGTTGTTTTAGGTACAAAAGGTGTAAGTGGAATAGATGAAGTAATATTTGGTACAGTTGCAGGAAGTGTGGCAGATAGTGCAAAATGTCCTGTGTTAATTGTGCCTGCAAAAGCAGTTTTTAAAGGTATTAATCATATTGTATATGCAACAGAGCTTAATCAGTATGATACCGTTGTTATAGACGAATTATTAGAGTTTGCAACAGCTTTTAAGGCATCAATGGTTTGCTTACACATTAATACAAAGCCAGATATGATTGTGGAGGAGTTAGACGAAATGACCGAATTACAAGAGAAATATTGGTTTACACCAATCAGTCAGTTACGTTTTGAGTTAGTTTCAGGTGAAAGTGTATTGAAAGAACTTCATCAGTATATTGACGAGAAAGACCCTGACATCATGACTGTTTTAAGACAAAATAGGTCATTCATAGAAAATTTATTTCATAAAAGTATTAGTCAAAAAATGGCTTTTCATAGTAAAGTACCCGTATTCATATTGCAAAATAAAAATTAATATTTTAACAAAATAATAAATAATAATCATGGAAACTCAAAAAAAAATAGTTGTAGAACAACCAAGTGCAACGGTTGGTATTTACCGTTCTCATAAAGAAGCTGTTGAAGCCATTAGCAAGTTACATGAGCATGGTTATGCTTTAGACAAAATGTCTATCGTTGGTAAAGGTGATTTTGTTGAAGACATCAAAGGAGCTTACACACTTGATGATGCATCTACTGATGGTATGACTGTGGGCGGTGTTGCTGGTGGTTTATTAGGAGCTCTGGCAGGATTAACACTTGTAGCAATACCTGGGGTAGGTTTAATTTATACTGGGGGAATTATGGGTGCAGTTATTCTTAGTGCTTTAACTCTTGACGGTGTGGCTGTGGGTGCTATGGGTGGAGGTTTATTTTCATCACTTTTTGGTGGTAAATTAGGAAAAGATGGTGTTTTAGAATATGAAAGACACTTGGAACATGGAAAATATTTATTGGTTTTACATACTGATAATAGTGATGCAAAACGTGCAAAAATGATATTACACGAACATTCTGACCATGATGGTGTAGAAAATCATTAAAATTAGATGCAATAAAAGTTTGATAATGATATTACTAATTTGTTTTTTGTCATTCTGATCAAAGCGAAGAATCTGGCACATTACGTCAGATTCTTCACTTTGCTCAAAATGACAAAACTATACTTTTAAAATGTCCAATTACTTGTTTATGCCATGAATTAATAAATTGTTTCTAAAAAATTATCTGCTATTTGCAAATGTTTTTGTAACGTATATTTATCCATTTTCCTTACCAAATTTACAGGCAGACTCATTCGTATATTTTTTGCCAACACATCTTGATGATTCCAAATATACCGCCAATACAATGCGTCCCAAATTGGACACCAAGCACCTTTTGAAAAATCAGACATTTTTAGCAGATAACTTGAACCTGAAAGATAAGGTTTTGTCGTAATCAAACCGCCGTCAGCATAAAGAGTCATGCCATACACATTTGGCACCATAACCCAATCATAAGCATCAATATACCACTCCATAAACCATTGATAAACAGAATCAGGACTAAATTCGCAGAGTTGAAACAAACTCCCTGCAATCATGAGTCTTTCTATGTGATGTGTGTAGGCATGTTGTTCTAATTTGCGAATTAAGGTATCAAAAGGCAATAATTGCGTGTTTCCTTCCCAAAAATTTTTTGAAACGGGTTGTGTGTAGCCCCAAAAATTAGTAGTTCGTTGGCGGACTCCTTCTTTTTCATAAATAGCACGAATAAACTCACGCCAACCTATAATTTGCCTAATAAAACCTTCCAAACTATTTAGAGGAATGCTATGAGTTTGGGCAAAATCCAAAGTTTTTTTTATGATTTGGTCAGGTAAAAGCAAACCTGTATTAAGTGCAGGAGTTAAAATTGAGTGAAATAAAAAAGTTTGTTTTTGACATATAGCATCTTCATAATCACCAAAAAAAGCTAATTTAGTAATTAAAAAATGTTCCAAAACTGCGTGAGCTTCCTCAAAAGTTGTTGGATAATTGAAATTTTCAAGTTGTCCGTAATTGTTTGGAAAGTATTGTTTTATGTATAATTTTGCCTCTTTCACCCATTTATTTTCGTCAATAATTTGTGTGCGAGGTAAAGTTAAAGAGCTTGGAATTTTTTTGCGATTCTCTGTATCAAAACTCCACTTTCCACCTTCGGGATTATCGCCGTCTGTCAATAAAATTTGTAATTTTTTGCGTTGTTTGATATAAAAAGAAGTGAGAAAGTATTTTTTCTCCTGCGTTATCATGGTGGCAACTTCGGTTTTAGTAGTCAAAAAATTAGGATTTTCATAACAAATCAAACGGATTTGATATTGTTCTGAAAATCTTTTTAGCCTTCTTTCAAGCAAATAATCGGTAGTATCTGTATAATGAATAATTTGTATGCCTTGTGATTGCCAATTTGCAAAACAATTTTGCAAACTTTGTTGATAATCAATATATACTGTTTTTTTACCCAAATTTTGCAAATAATTTTCATAAAATTTCATACTTGCCCGATGCAAAACTAACTTTTGCTTATGAAAATTATACTGATTAAAAAACAGACTATCTTCCACTAAACAAACAGTTTCATTTGCTTGCCAAGAAGCACTTTTTTCATATAATTGATGCGGAAATATTAAGGTAATTGAGGTCATTAGTTATTAATTTATATTAGTTGTAAAAATGTTGTAAAGATGTAATCTTTCAAAAAAGATTACATCTTTACAACATTTTTACAACAATTTAGTTTTTTTTTGACAAATTACGCAGATTATAGCATTATTTTACCTTCACTTCCACTATTTTGCTCGTGTCTATACCCAAAATATCAACTACTTTTATCATAACTTTATAGACACCTGCCTGCGGATAAGTGTGTGCAACGCTATGAAACTCAAAAGACGCATTTTTTTTGGTGCGAAAACTCTGCCATTCGTTTTCAAAAATATAATTACCTGTCCATTGTTCTTCTATTTCACCTGACTCGTTACTAATTTTAATAATTTCTTTGCGACTGCAATAATCAAAATCTATTGCCCAATAATCTACCCAATCCGACCATTTTTCGGTCAATAAAGTAGGCGTAATCACACCGTCTTTGTCTTTCTCTATTTTCTTAATTTGTCCGTTGTCAATCACTATTTTTGAACCTATTTTCATATTTTGTTGCAATTCCTCAATATCTTCTTGGGTATAATGGGTAACAAAATCTGTAAGTTCAAAACTAACAATTTTAGGATTTTTTTTGTCTATATGCGTTTTGCTATTAAGATAAGCCACATCAAAAAACCTTGCTTGTCCTTTGGCAAGCACACGAGCATCAAAAATATCACGAGGAATATATTTTAAAGTAATATTTACGCCTTTTTCTTTCAGAGTTTGCAAATATTGCGGTGTTAAACCCATTTCAAACTCAAAACCCAAAACATCAACTTGCGTATAAAGTTTTTGGCGACATTCCTCAAAAACCAATTCTATGCGACTTTGAGTAACAGGTACGTCAAGAGGCCCAATATGCACCAATCTGCCCGACTTCTGCCCCTGCAAATGTGTATGTCCTGCAATTTTTGTTGCCTTATATGCCTCCAAAATCAAGTTGATATAACTTTCTTCCTTGTTTTTATTGGTGCTAAGGTCTTGCATAAAAAACTGACGTTCATATTTGCCTAAGTTTAAGACCTCAAAAGCCCGAAAATCTTTGTTGGTTGCCTGCAAAGTCCGTTGAATACTTATCAACCGTTTGCGGGTGGTGTGAATAGAAAAACGTCCTAAATCTGTGGTAAGCCACTTTCTACCCAACTTCTCCGCAACGGCTGCCGTTGTGCCACTGCCACAAAAAAAATCGGCTACCAAATCTCCTTCATTGCTGCTTGCCTTGATGATTCTTTCTAATAAAGCCTCTGGTTTTTGAGTAGGGTAATTTAGATATTCTCCTGTATTATTTACTGTTTGAAAACCAATAATATCGTCCCAAACACTTGATATAGGTCTGCCTTTTGAAGTATCTAAATAAACCCTTCGTTCAGTTCTATCTTGATTGTAATATACTTTATATTTTAAACCTGTTTCTTTTTCAGTTTTGTCATACCTTTTTATTGTTTTATCATCTAAATCAATAAACTGTTTATTAAAAATGAAATTATCTGTTTTTGTGTAATACAAAATAGTATCGTGGCTTCTTATCCAATTATTAACTTGACTTTTAAAACCCGAAGAAGTTTCGATTGACCAAATAATTTCTCTTTGAAAGTTATCTTTTCCAAAAATATCATCACAAATTATACGCATAATGGGTGATACTCTCCAATCAATATGCACATAAATACTTCCGTCTTCTGCGAGTAGTTGGTGCATAAGTTTTAGTCTTTCATACATCATATTTAGGTATGAGGATATGCCCTTTCCCCAAGTATCTCTGTAAGCAATTTCTTCTATGACAGACTGTTTTTTTTCGGCAGTTTCGCCTCCTATTTCTATATTAAAACCAAAATCTGCCCCAACGGCAAAAGGTGGGTCAATATAAATCAGTTTGAGTCCTCCTTGTGCTTCAATTTCTTTTCGCATTGCCCCATTTGCCAGCGAAGAAAGAATGAGTTTGTTATCTCCCCAGATTAGTTTATTTGTCCAGCCCTTGATTTGCCTACCTCTATAATCTGTTTCAAAAAGTGCATTTTGTGGTTTGTCTTGTTCTTTTCGAGGTTCGTCAATGTGTTCTATGCTATGAAAAGGCAGAGCCACATTTGTTATTTGCTCTGTTCTGTGTTTCCAACATAAAAACACATCTTGGCTGTCGTCTTCCTCGTCCATGAGTTTGTAGATATATTCTTGAGGAATTTTTCGCCCGTTTTTAATCAGCTCAATAAGTGTATTTTTTTCGTTTTCTGTTAAGTTCATCGTTTTTTTGTTTGTTAATGTTATAAGTATTTTACCCCTAACGGAGCTATGAAATACCATTTAATTTTGCGTTTTGTTATAAATATTTCGTGCCTAACGGCACTAAAAACGATATTTTTTAGCCCTGTAAGGGCGACATATTTATAATAAAGTGCCACCAAAACGGCATTTTTTAGCCCAGTAAGGGCGACATATTTATAGCAAGGAATATTCCTGCCACCCCAAAACCCCGTAGGGGTGAAATCTCATTCGTTTCTATAACTATGTCGTGCCTAACGGCACTAAAAAATGAAATTCAATTTTGCGTTTTTCTATAACT
>JAYTNF010000059.1:0-34220 GCA_043748455.1 Cytophagales bacterium | reverse complement strand
GGTGTAAATCTAAGATATAATCATATTTTTCGGCTCTTAATTGCTTTGCAAGGTCATAAATACTGTTTTTTAACAAAAAAACTTTATCAACATGAGGATTATCAATAACAATATTTTGATAATTTTCTCTTGTGCAATAATGCACTTCTGCATTTGGTACTTGCAATTTCACATTACGAATAACAGGCGTAGTCAGCACAATATCACCAATAGACGAAAAACGTATGATAAGAATTTTAGGCATAAGTTTATTTATTGGTAAATTTCGTGATAAATTTTTTCGGCAATTTCAAAACTGCGATATTTTTCTGCAACTTTTCGCACCTTTTCATAAAGTTCATCGGCTGTATGAGTTTGCAATAAAGTATCAATTTCTGTGATACAACGCAGATATTCAGCAGCCGTAAACTCACGCATGACAGCACCAATTTTGTGTTTTTCTACAATTTCAGAATCATCAGAAATATTATTTGTTATCACAATCGGCAAACCCAAAGCCCAATATTCACCATCTTTTATAGGTGTGCAATATCGTTTTGTAGGAATTGGTTTTACAGGTGTAATTCCAAAATCTGCCATGCCCATATAATTCGCTATTTCTGAATGTTTTGCAAACCTTACCTGCAAAATTTCTGTTGGCAATCCAACTGCCTTTATTTTTGCTTCAATTTCTGCTGGTTTGTGGCTACTTAAAATCAACAAACGAAATTTATCTCCCCAAAATTCATAGGCAACTTTAAAAAACTCAAATACTTCTCTGTCTAAATAAATACCTCCAAATTTTCCTGCATACACACACACAATTTTATTGTCATAACCAAACTCCTTCATCAATATTGGATTTTTGCGATTTGCTTTCGAAAACAATTCCAAATTTACACAAGCTGGCTTTACATAAAAATGCTTAAATTCGACTCCATATTTTTCTTTGGCATAATTTCTCATGCCTTCCGTTGCTGAAATAATATAACTTGCGTGATGTGATTCTAGTTTTTCTAAATTAAATAGCAATTTAAACCTAAAACTGTTACGTTTCCAATCTCCATTTTCTATCGATGCCTCAGCATGAGGTTCGTAACTATCTATCAAAAATGGTGTTCTTGTGAGTACAGACAAAATATAGCCTGCCATTCCAGAAGTTGTGCAGAAAGAATGAATGACTTTTATATTTTCAAAGAAAATAAGAAAAAATAGTTTTGCTATAATTCTTGCCCAATTTAACAATGACAAAATACCATAATTAAAATAGGGAAAACGAACAGAAATAATATTGTAGTTTGCTAATTCTGTTTCTATTTTCGCTATTTCTTCTGCTTGAATTTTAAAATTTTCTTGCTCTAAGGTCAATAAAAATATTTTGCTTCCCACAGGCAAATGTTTGTGCATAATTCGCAAATATGGCAGCGTATAAGTTTGTATTAAGGCATCTTTAAACGACCAAAAAGTTGTTACAAGTATGTTTTTCAAGGTTTTATAAATTTTATTATTACATATTTTCTATGTACCTATGTGGTTAAAAGTTAAAACATATCATAGATTTCTTAAACCTAAAATGGCAAAACATTCAAATCTATTTTTGTTTCCAACACCATTTCTGCCAACTCATTTTTATACTCTTGTAATTTTTGTGCTAATGCTTCATCAGAAGTAGCTAAAATTTGTGCTGCCAAAATTCCTGCATTTTTCGCACCATTCAGTGCAACCGTTGCAACAGGCACACCTGCAGGCATTTGCAAAATTGATAATATCGAATCCCAACCATCAATAGAGTTTGAAGATTTTACGGGCACACCAATAACAGGTAAAGTGGTAATTGAGGCAACCATACC
The DNA here is from genome assembly GCA_043748455.1 of Cytophagales bacterium. Lineage (GTDB taxonomy): Bacteria > Bacteroidota > Bacteroidia > Cytophagales > Thermoflexibacteraceae > JAAFKA01. The sequence continues at coordinate 32,391 of JAYTNF010000059.1, read as the reverse complement.
AGGCAAATGTGCTGCACCACCAGCCCCTGCAATAATTACTTTTATACCTCTTGACTTGGCATTTGTAGAGTATTCAAACAATAAATGTGGAGTTCTGTGTGCCGAAACTACTGTAATTTCGTGATTTACACCAAATTGTGTTAGAATTTCTGCTGCTTGACGCATCACACTAAGGTCAGATTTACTGCCCATAATAATAGAAACCATAATTTATTAGTTTTAGTATAGGATTTTACAAAAATGATATAGTTTTTTGCTACTAAGAATTTATGCAAAATTAATTGCATAGATTTATAAGATATTTATAGCAAAATTATAAATAAAAGTACTAAGAAAAACACTAACAAACAAAATTATTTTATTTAAGATATGCTGATGTTATAAAGTTAGTTAGAGTTGGGAGAGTAATAGTGTTTGAGTCTATTAATTTTGTTTATTTTGTCAAACTTTATTCTAACTGTTCCACGTGGAACAGTTTTTAATATTGTAAAGACATAATCATTGCTAAAATTAAATATATCAGTATTTTTATTATTTCCTAAAAATTTGTATCTTTACTTACAAAACTTAATTATATGCCAGATAAATATATTAATCCGTTTACTGATTTTGGTTTTAAGAAACTTTTTGGTGAAGAAGCAAATAAAGACTTACTTTTAGATTTTATTCAAGCTTTGTTGCCTGACAAACAGACTATTACGACAATTACTTATTTAAAAACTGAAAAATTGGGTAGGTCGATTTCAGAACGGAAAGCAATTTTTGATATTTATTGTGAGAATGATAAAGGGGAAAAGTTCATAGTCGAATTGCAACGTGCAGAACAAGAATATTTTAAAGAACGAAGTATTTATTATGCTACGTTTGCTATTCAAGAACAAGCTAAAAAAGGGAAGTGGGATTATGACTGGCAGGGAGTTTATACGATTGGTATTATGGATTTTGAGTTTACAAAGTCATTGCATAAGAACGTAAAATCTCATGTAGTTTTATATGACAAGGAGAACAAGACTTTATTCTCAGATAAATTGCAGTTTATTTATTTAGAAATGTCAAAATTTGATAAAACTATTGATGAGTTAGAAACTGATTATGAAAAATGGCTTTTTATTCTTAAAAATTTGCATTTATTAGATGAAATCCCAAGTAAATTAAGAAGTAAAGCATTTCAAAAACTTTTTCAAGTTGCGGAAATAGCAAAATATAATCCAAAAGAAAGACAGAGCTATGAAAATAGCTTAAAATATTATCGTGATATGGAAAACTCTTTGGATTTAAAATATGAAAAAGGTTTGAAAAAAGGCAAAGAGGAAGGTTTGAAAAAAGGCAAAGAAGAAGGTTTGAAAAAAGGCAAAGAAGATGTTGCAAAAAATCTTATTAATTTAGGAATTGCAGATGACCTAATTATTGAGGCTACAAAGTTAAGCCTTAAAGAAATTGAAATGTTGCGAAAAGAGAAAGATTAGTTTTTACTACAATATTGTTATTTCTATGCTAATACGTAAGTGTTCCACGTGGAACATTTTAAAAGCAACACAAAGTTTAAACTTTGTGTTGCTTCTTCTGCTATTATACTACTGATTTATCCAAGATTTTCTTAAACTTAATTGAGAAGAAGTAGCATTTGGATTCTGTTCCAAAACGTGAAAAGAGGTTTGTGTATTTTCTCTTACCTTTCCTTTTAGTTTAATTTCTTTGGTTTTGCCAGCAACTTCACGAGATACAATAATTTTTAAATCATCATCAACCTTTGCTGTTTGTCGATAATTTGCAATAAAATCTGTAATTGTGTTTGTATTAATAACAACTTTATTTATTTTCAAAATCACATCTCCTGTTTGATAGCCCAACTCCTCCCCTAATTCGTCTATTTCGCTAATATCTGCAACTGTAATTTTTCCTGCTGGATTAGCACCAATGCTAATTCCTCCCAAAGACATTTTACTTTCTTTGCGTTTAGGTAAATACGTAATTCCTACACTTGCCAATGTTTCTGTAATTGCTAATGTTTCGGCACCTGCAACATAACGACTAAAAAAATCATTCAATTCTGAAAAGCCTGTTATCTGAACAATTTTATCAAAAAGTTCGTCATCTTTAAATGCTTTTTCTTTGCCATATTCTTTTGACAAATCAGCCATGAGATTTTGCAAGCCATATTTTCCATTAGAAAGTTGTCGCAACTTAATATCCAAACATAAGCCAATTAATGCACCTTTTTCATAAACATTTCCATATTGTTCTTTATATTTATCTAAGCAACCTTTACTCATCTCTGTAAATGGCAATTTTTGCATAAAACCTTCTGCATTAACTAATTTACTTCTTAGGGTTGCTAAATAATCATCTAAACTTACCAAACCTTGTTTTGTCTGCATGTGTCCTGCAAAATATTCCACAACACCTTCATAAAGCCACAAATGTTTTGACATTTCGGGCTTGATAAAATCAAAATCGTGAATTTGCTCGGCATGAATACTCAAAGGTGTAATGATATGAAAAAACTCATGAGCCGCAACATCTCTTATTGTTTGTGCCAATGCAGCAGGATTCATTTCAGGCAGAAAATATAGCGACGAATACGAATGTTCCAAAGCACCCATAGCACCTGAACCACTTGCACCTGCAAATAAATAAATGATAAAAGCATAACGGTCAATAGGCAATTTACCTCCTAAATATTCTTTTTGTGCTTCGAGAATTTCTTTAATATTTTGTGCAACAAATTTAGAATCCATGACTTTATTTGGCGAATAAACTGAAATCAAAATTTCTGCACCACCAATATTCAAAATTGTGGTGTCTGGTTTGCAATACATGATTGGCGAGTCCACAAGTTCCATATAACTTGCTACTGCAAAACGGTCTGTTTTTGCATCAGAAAAAGTAGCTTTTAGTGGCGTGGAGCCATAAAATTTTTCAGGCTTTGTAAAAGTTAATTCATAGTTATTTCTTTTCATGTTTTCGAGATACCCAAAAAAACCATGTGTGTTCATCACAAAGTTTAAGTCTGTTTCTATATTTGTGCCTGCAGGTTCGAAGACAAAGTTTTTTTGTTGTGTGTCATACGTATCTTCTACTTTATATGAAATTTTATATAATTTGCTTGCCCCTATTATTTTCCAAGCATTGTCATCTAATTTCAATACACTCAATGTTTTTCCTAAACTGTCTGTTGCTTGAAACTCTGTAACAAAACGACCAAAATCATAAATGCTATAAGTTCCAGGAACTATTTTGGGCATGTAATAAAAAATTTCATCTTTCTCTGTTTTGTTAATTTTTGGTACAATTAAGTTTACAGAAAGTTTGTCATCTTTGACATTTGTTAAATCAATGTTGTATTGATATTTATTAGTACGTGCAATTTGTACAGTTTGGGCAATTGTTGCAAAATAGCAACACATGATTAAAGATAATAATATAAGTTTTTTCATTTTTGATTAATTTTAAAATATGAAAATTATGAAATCTATTTTGTCATTCTGAGCTTGCGAAGAATCGGGCATAATGCACCAGATTCTTCGCAAGCTCAGAATGACATCATACTTATGAATTATATAAATTCATGGTTTGTGCAATTCCTAAAACACTGAAAGCTAATACAATTTCGGCAGATTTATCAATAAACAAAGGTAATTCTATTGCTTCGCCCTTATCAAATTTGCTTAACACATAATCAGCTTGTTTTCCTTTTGCATAATTATTGCCAATACCAAAACGCAAACGTGCATAATTCTGATGTCCCAAAATAGCCTCAATATCTTTTAAACCATTATGTCCTGCACTTGAACCTTGTGGCTTTGTTCTCAAAGTTCCAAAAGGCAATGCCAATTCATCAACAATAACCAAAGAATTTTCAATAGGAATTTTTAGCACTTGTAACCAATAATTCATAGCTTTTCCGCTTGCATTCATGTATGTTGTTGGTTTTATGAGATGCAAAGTTCTGCCTTTATGTTTGATTTCGGTAGTAAAAGCAAGTTTACTTGTTTCCCAAACAGCATTTGCTTGCGTAGCTAATTTATCAACAACCATAAAACCAACATTATGGCGAGTTTCAGCATATTCTTGCCCAATATTTCCCAAACCAATAATAAGATATTTCATTACATAATTTAATTATAGTTAAAATAATAACATTTATACATCACAAATAGTTTTTGAGTATTATTTTTTTAAAAATAGCATAGAACTAACATTTCTTAGAGAAATGTTAGTTCTGAAAATTTCCAAATATGTATATACAAATAAAAGCAAAATGATTAAACATATCAAACTAAAATTGATTGATAATAGCTTGTTTTATTATTTTCATAGCTAAGTAGCTTAAAAGTTTGTTTTTTACAAAAAAAGGCTAAATTTGTTACTATATTTATAATTCAATTAACTATCATTTTATTACTGTTTTAGGACAGTCTAATTACTATCAGGTAAAATTATGACTTATAACACTTGGAATCACCCTTATGAGTATAACCCAAAGTTTACTAAGAGGGTAGCTTATTTTTGTATGGAATTTGCCATACATCAGCCTTTAAAAATTTATTCAGGAGGTTTGGGCTATTTGGCAGGTTCACACATGCGAAGTGCATACGATTTGAAACAAAACATGATTGGAATTGGTATGCTTTGGAAACATGGCTATTATGACCAAGTTCGCAATGAAGATAGGTCAATGCGAGTTTTGTTTCAGAATAAAGCCTATAATTTTTTGGAAGACACCGATATTATGATACCTATTTATGTAAATCGTCATCAGGTTTATGTGAAAGTGTATTGCTTGCGTCCAGAAACTTTTGGCACTGTTCCCATTTATTTGCTTTCTACGGATATTCCTGAAAATGACTATTTAGCACATACAATTACACATAAATTGTATGACAAAGATACTTCTGCACGTATTGCACAAAGTATTGTTTTGGGTGTTGGTGGTGCAAAATTGATAGAAATTCTTGGAGGTGCAGATATTTACCACATGAATGAAGCCCATGCTTTGCCTCTGGCTTTTCATTTATATTCGCAATATAAAAGTGTGGATAAAGTAAAAGAACACCTTACTTTTACGACACATACACCAGAAAAAGCAGGGAACGAAGAACATCCAATAGATTTGCTCGATAAAATGGGCTTTTTTGGTACAATTCCCTTAGCAGAAGTCCGCCGAATTACAGATATTCAGGACAGTAGTTTTAGTCATTCTTTGGCTGCCTTGCGATTAGCTAAAATAGCAAATGGAGTTTCGCAATTACATGGTGAGGTTTCGAGAGAAATGTGGGGAGATTTTGAAGGAATTGCACCAATTACCGCCATTACAAACTCACAAAATAAAAAATATTGGGTTGATGCAAAATTAGAAGCAGCTTTTCAAGATGGTGATGACGAAGCATTGATTAAGCGTAAAAAACACCTAAAAGGTTGGTTATTTGAGACTGTTGCAGACCAAACAGGCAAAATTTTTGACCCAAATGTGCTAACTATTGTCTGGGCAAGACGTTTTGCAGAATATAAAAGAGCAGATTTATTATTGCATGACATCAACCGTTTTAATAAAATTATTAGCAATACCACAAAACCTGTGCAGATAATTTGGGCAGGAAAACCCTATCCTTTTGATACTTATGCAATTAGTGTTTTTAATCACTTGGTAAAATATACGCAAAAATTTTCAAATTGTGCAGTTCTTACAGGTTATGAATTGACGTTGTCGAAATTATTGAAAATGGGTGCAGATGTTTGGTTGAATACGCCTCGTCGTCCACGCGAAGCATCTGGTACAAGTGGCATGACTGCGGCTATGAATGGTGCTGTAAATACCTCTATTAGTGATGGTTGGATTCCAGAGTTTATTAAAAATGGTCATAATGGTTTTGTATTGCCAGTTGCAGAAATAGATGAAGAAGGGCATTATGATGAAATTGATGATTTTGATGCCAAAAATCTTTATGCAATGTTAGAAGATGAAGTGATTGCAACCTATTACAATGAACCTAAAAAATGGTTAGAAATTGTAAAAAATGGTATGCGTGAGGTTTCTCCTTTCTTTAATGCTGATAGAATGGCAACGGAATATTATGAAAGAATGTATAATATTTAATAACACATTACATTTGTATCTAACTTTTGGAAAGTAAACAAACTTTCCAAAAGTTTTTGTATCTTTACAAAAAACAACAAAATTATGGCAGAGTTAATAAAATCAGCTTTTAAAAAATGGACATTAGATAAACTTGATGAGAAATTTGGTTTGAAACAAGTTAGAAAATGCCAAATCATGGAGGAATGGGAAAGTATGAACATGGGAATTTCGGACTATGAAAAACAAGTTTTAGCAGATTTACAGGAGGGAATTTTACGGGCAGGTAAAGCGTGGAATGAAGTAGAACTCGAAAACAAATTTATTAGCCCATTAATAACTTTTGCAAAGATAGATAATGATGAATTTTGTTATTTTTTAGAAAGAGATTTAGCGGGAGATGTTGGCAATTACCACCTTTCTGGCACTGTTGATGGCATGGTTGCAACAGGTACAAGAAGCCCAAAAGTTCCGTTCTTTTGCATGCATGAGTATAAACGTGGTGTGGATAATGATGGAAATCCTGATGGACAGGCTTTGGTGGCTATGCTGGTGGCACGAGAGTATAATAAAAATATTAGTGGTGAAGTAAAACCAATTTATGGCTTGTATGTGGTGGGTTTGATTTGGAATTTTATTGTTTTGAATGGCGACGAATATTGTGTAAGCAAAGATTATAACTCATCAAATAATGATATTTTTGGTATATTTAACATGATGAAAGCAATGAGAAAGATTATAGAAACAAAATTAATGTAAATTATTTATTTTATTGCGAAAAAAGTAAGATATTTGCGAAAAATAAGTAATCAAACTTTACGATGCCAAAAAACTTAGTCATTGTCGAATCACCTGCAAAGGCGAAAACTATAGAAGGTTATCTCGGAGCAGATTTTATTGTAAAATCAAGTTTCGGTCATGTGCGTGAATTGCCAAAAGGTAATAATGCTATTGATATAGCCAATAATTTTAAGCCTTTATATGAAGTTTCGGAGGACAAAAGGCACGTCATTGCTGAATTAAGCCGTTTGGTTAAGCAAGTTGATGTGATTTGGTTAGCAACCGATGATGACCGTGAGGGAGAAGCCATTTCTTGGCACTTGAAAGAGGCATTAGGATTGACAGATGCCAAAGTGAAACGTATTGTATTTAGAGAAATTACCAAAAATGCTATTCTCAAAGCTATTCAAAATCCTAGAACTATTGATTATGATTTGGTTGATGCCCAACAAGCACGCCGAGTTTTAGATAGATTGGTAGGTTTTGAACTTTCGCCTTTGTTGTGGAAAAAAATTAAAGCAGGTTTGTCGGCTGGTCGTGTGCAATCTGTTGCAGTGCGAATGATTGTAGAACGTGAAAGAGAAATTGACAAATTTGGTGCTACTTCAAGCTACAAAGTTGATGCGGTTTTTGATTTGGAAAAAGGCAAGCAACTTAAAGCAGAATTGCCAAAGAAAATAGATTTGGAAAAAGATGCCAAAACATTTTTAGAAAAATGTATTCCTGCAAGTTATAAAATTAAAAATTTAGAGAAAAAACCTACAAAACGTACTCCTTCTGCACCGTTTACAACTTCTACTTTGCAACAACAAGCAAGTATAAAATTAGGTTTTTCGGTTACGCAAACAATGGTTGTTGCCCAAAAACTGTATGAAGCAGGTCATATTACGTATATGCGTACAGATTCTGAAAATTTATCGGAAGACGCAATAAAAGCAGCTACAAGTACAATTACAACCAATTACGGCGAAAAATATGTGCAAAATCGCAGATTTAAAACAAAATCTGATTCTGCACAAGAAGCCCACGAAGCCATAAGACCCACAAATTTTGCAGTGCAAGGTGCAGGAAATGAAAGTTCTGAAAAAAGATTGTATGATTTGATTTGGAAACGTGCCATTGCCTCACAAATGGCTGATGCACAGTTAGAAAAAACCATTGCAACGATTTATATTTCCACAACTCCAGAAGAACTGATTGCAACAGGCGAAGTTATTAAATTTGATGGTTTCCTAAAAGTTTATATGGAATCTAAGGAGGAAGACGAGGAGGAAGATGCAGAACAAAAAGGAATGTTGCCACCTTTGACGATTGGACAAATCATAGACTTAAATATAATGACTGCCACTGAACAATTTACAAAACCATCTGCACGTTATACAGAGGCTGCTTTGGTGAAAAAATTGGAGGAATTAGGCATTGGCAGACCTTCTACATACGCACCAACAATTACAACGATTCAACAACGTGGTTATGTAGTGAAAGAAGATAGAGAAGGAAAAGAACGGAAAATACAAAAATTATCTTTGCGAAATTCTAAAATAGAAATTCAGACTTTGGTAGAAAAATATGGTGCAGAAAAATCAAAACTTTTTCCAACAGATTTGGCAAGAGTTGTGAATGATTTTTTGGTAGAAAACTTTGGAAATATTGTTGATTATTCGTTTACCGCACAAGTAGAAGCCGAATTTGATAAAATTGCAGAAGGAAAAGAGGTTTGGACAGATATGATTCGCAATTTTTATACAGATTTTCACAATACAGTAGAAGACAAAAAAGAAACTGCGGACAGAGGAAAAGCAACAGGTGAAAGAAAACTTGGTATTCACCCACAAAATGGCAAAGATGTGATGGTAAGGGTTGGTCGTTATGGTGCTTTGGCACAAATTGGTAATCAAGATGACGAAGAAAAACAGTTTGCAAGCCTACGTGCAGGGCAAAATATAGAAACAATTACCTTAGAACAAGCCTTAGAATTATTCAAATTACCAAGAGAAGTTGGGCAATTTGAGAACGAAAAAATGGTGGCAGCTATTGGAAAATTTGGACCCTACATAAAACATAAATCAGCTTTTTATTCTATTCCAAAAGGAATTGACCCTTTGGCAATTACGGTTGAAGAAAGTGTTTTATTGATTGAAAATAAAAGAATTGCTGATGCAAATAAAGTTGTAAAGGCTTTTCCACAAAACCCAGAACTCAAAATATTAAATGGTCGTTGGGGTGCATATATTGCATACGGAAAATTGAATGTGAAAATTCCAAAAAACAAATTGGAAACCGCAGTAGATTTGACATACGAGGAATGTATGGCTTTGGTTGATGAAATTCCTGAAAGTAAAAAAGCAATGGCAACTAAGAAAGAAAAGGCAGATGAAGTTGAAAAAGAGAAGAAGGCTGGCACAAAAAAAGTAGCTACAAAAACCAAAGCAGTAACAAAATCGGCAACCAAAACAACAAATGCAAAAACTACTGAAACAAAGGTTGCAGCACCTAAAAAAGTGATAAAAGATGTTACGAAAGTTGTAGGTGCAAAAATAACTAAAACTATTTCTGATAATAAAAAATAGGTTTGGTAATTTTGTTTTGGTTATTTTTATAGGTAATTTTCACTGTGTAAATAATGTATCTAAACAGCTACACATTATTTACACAGTGAAAATTACCTATAAAAAACTATATTTCACACCTAATAACTCATATTTATAAACATGGCTCTAAAAGGAATTATATTTAACAAAGATGCAAAAGGGAATCCTATTAGCGTAACCATAGATTTAACTCTGTATCAAGCTACTTTTGATAAATTTTTTAGCGAAATTATCTCTCAAAATGAACCTATCGAAGTTTTGCCGCCTCAGCAACCGTTTAAGGGGAGTCAATCTGTTATGGCTGCCATTACATCTGCAAGAACTTTTATTGGTACAAAACATGTTACTGGAGGCACAACAAAAACAGGAATTGATTGTTCTGGTCTAAGTTCTGTTGCTTATGGTTCAGCAGGTTTAAAGTTGCCCCGCAGCTCTGCCGACCAAGCCAAATTTGGTAAACCTGTTGGCAAAAATGATTTACAACCTGGCGACCTTGTCTTTTTTGCTACAGACGATAGTCGTCCGAGCATTGTAACCCACGTTGGACTTGTTACAAAAAGTGGTGTTGGTGGACAAGCCATGATGATTCATTCTTCTACATCACGAGGTGTTGTCGAGGAACAGTTATTTTCTGATTATTATACAAAAAGATTTCTTAATGCAATGAGGGTTGTAAATAGTTAAAAAATATTTACACATTTATAAATAAATTTACACATTTACTATGATTTTAAATATAAATGTCTAATTTTACAATATGATAAGCATTAATGAAGCAGCCGATTTGCTTGGAGTAACCGCCAAAACCCTTCGTTTATGGGAAAAAGAAGGAAAAATTAAGTCTATTCGTACCGAAGGAGGTCATAGACGTTATTTAGTAGCTGATTTAATTGGAACAAAAACGGAGAAATCTCTAACTGTTGCTTATGCTCGTGTAAGTTCACACGACCAAAAAGAAGACTTAAAACGTCAAGAAATCGTACTTGAGAGTTATTGTGCTTCACACGGTTATAATTTTGAAGTGATTTCTGATTTAGGCAGTGGCTTAAATTATAAGAAAAAAGGTTTAATAAAATTGATTAAGCTACTTTGTTCTCATCAAGTTGATAGGTTGGTAATTACTCACAAAGACAGATTATTGCGTTTTGGTAGTGAATTAATTTTTGCCTTGTGCGAAATTTTTGCTTGTGAAGTTGTAATAATTAATCGTAGTGAAGACAGCACTTTTGAGGAAGATTTAGCCCATGATGTTTTAGAAGTTATTACAGTTTTTTCTGCAAGATTATATGGAAGCCGCAGTCATAAGAATAAAAAAATCGTAGAACAGTTAAAAGAAGTAGCAAAAAATTTAGATTAATTTAAGAAATGAAAAGCCTCAAAATTCGTTTAGAACTCAATAATGAACAAGCTACGCTGGCTGCTAAACATGCAGGTGTGGCTCGTCATGCATATAATTGGGGTCTTGATGTGTGTAAAAAGGCTTATTTGAATGGAGTGGGCGGCACTCCGCAAAAACGACCTTCCTCTATTGATTTACACAAAAAGTTAGTTGCCGAAGTAAAAAAAGAAAATGCTTGGTATTACGAAGTTTCCAAATGTAGTCCCCAAGAGGCTTTACGAAATTTAGACAAAGCCTACATAAAATGTTTTCGTGAGAAAAAAGGTTTGCCTGTTTTTAAGAAAAAAGGTATTCGTGATAGTTTTTATTTGGAAGGTGCTATTGAAATAAAAGGAAATCAGATTAAAATTCCAAAATTTGGCAAGGTTAAAATCTCCGAAAAAGCCCCCCAGCACCCCGAAGGGGGAGTTTTAAAAGTTAAGAATGTTACTATTTCTAAAACTGCTGGGCAGTGGTTTGTGGCTTTTAAAATTCCACAAGAAAATAATCTGCCTAAACAAGAAAAAATAAATCCTGTTGGTGTTGATTTAGGTATCAAAACATTAGCTACACTTTCAGAAGGCACTTCTTTTGAGAACAAAAGACCCTACAAAAAGCTAAAACGCAAATTAAAAATAGCCCAGCGAAAGGTATCTAAAAAGGTAAAAGGCAGTGCAAATCGCAAAAAAGCTATTCAAAAAGTAGCCAAATTACACTATAAAATTGCCAATATTAGAAAAGACAGTTTACACAAATTGACTACATATTTAGCTAAAAACCACAGCGAAGTCGTGATAGAAGATTTGAATGTTCGAGGTATGAGTAAAAACCACAAATTAGCTTCTGCCATTTTAGATGGTGGATTTTATGAATTTAGGCGACAATTAGGCTATAAAAGTGAGTGGTATGGTTCACATTTAACAGTTGTAGATAGATTTTATCCAAGTTCTAAAACTTGTTCTTGTTGTGGAAACGTCAAAAAAGAATTAAAATTAATAGAAAGAATTTATGATTGTGAAAGTTGCAAAATCTCCATAGATAGAGATTTTAATGCAGCTATTAATCTAAGAAATAAGGCGGTGAGTTACACCGCATCTGCCTGTGGAGTGCCAAACCAACCAAAAGCTGCGGCTTAGGAGGTACTATGAAACAGGAAATAAACCGCAAATGTATAAGTTTGTGTAAGTTTTATATAACGGTTGTGTAATTTTTGTATTTCAGACTTTTTGTGAGAATCTGATGAAATGAGGTTTTAAAGTTGTAAAATTTGGAAATAAGTTTAATAAATTTTTAAAATTTTATTTTGATAAAATATAAATTTTGTAGATATAGTTCTTAAATATTCCTAACTTTGTGTAAACAAGCCGTCTTATCGCCGTTTTTGTTACATTGTTTGCAAAGACAATGTAATAAAGAGGGAGGAAAGTCCGAACAACATAGGGCATCTTACTTCCTAACAGGAAGGTTTGCAAGATGAAAATTTTGCAAAACAGCAAGTACCACAGAAAATATACCACCTCTCAAGAGGTAAGGGTGAAAAGGCGAGGTAAGAGCTTCACCGCACCAAAAGTGATTTTGGTGGCAAGGCAAACCTTAGGAGTTGAAAGACCAAATAAACCGACATTTTAGGGCTGCCCGTCCAAGTCGGAGGGTAGGTTGATAGAGGTTGTTGGTGACAGCAATCGTAGATAAATGATAAGAGCCTTTGCAAAAAGGTACAAAATTCGGCTTATAGGCTTGTTTTATTTCTTCCAGCCAAAGATTTTAACCACATAGTATAGATAAAAAACATAGTAAAAAATTATGTTTTCTACCTAATTATGTGGTTAAAATAATTTTAACACAAAAAAATATAAAAAAAACTCAATAATTTTGATTATTCACATGATAACCCTAATTTTGCAGCCTAAAAATCTATTAAAACAAAATTATGGCAATAGTAACAAAAATCAGAGAAAAATCAGGCATTGCTATTGGTGTGATAGCTATTAGCATGATAGCTTTTATTGTGGGTGGAGATTTACTCTCGCCAAGTTCAAAGTTGATGGGCGGAAAAAAAGATGTTATCGGCGTAATTGACGGTACTGAAATTGGTTTAGATGAATTTGCTCGCAAAGTTGAGGAAATATCAAACAGATATACTTTGCAGTTGGGTGGTCGCCGTCCAAATGACCAAGAAATGGAGTACATTCGTCAAGAAGCATGGGGAAGTTTGATTAATGATATAGTTATGGTAAAGGAATTTGCCAAAATTGGTGTTGAAGTTACTGGTGATGAGATTAGAGATATGGTTCAAGGTAACAATGTGCACCCTGCCATTGCGGGAAGTTTCAAAGACGAAAAAGGAAATTTAGATACTAAAAGACTTAAAGAGTTTCTTGCTGGAATTGCTAATAAAACAGCACCGGTTGACCAACAAATGCAGTTTTTTAAGTTTGAAAGTGAGTTAGCACCTGAAAGAAGAACTCAAAAATATGAAAAACTCATGGCTTCTTCTGTTTATGCTACTAAATTAGAAGCAGAACAAGAATATAACTACCAAAACAATCGTGTAGATATTAAATTTGTAACAATTCCTTTCAATACTATTGTAGATTCAACGGTTGCGGTTACAGACGCACAAATAAAAGACTATTTTGATAAAAACAAATCAAAATATAAAGTGGAAGCCAATCGTGCAATAGAATATGTAAACTTTTCTTTTAAACCAAGTGCATCAGATTCGGCAGTTATTCGCAAAGAATTGGAAGATGTAGCACAAAGATTTGCAGCCATTCAAGATGACACAACTTTTGCACAAGCAAATTCTGATGACACAAATGCAAAACTTGTTTCTTATAAAATTGGAGATTTACCAAATGCTTTCAAAAGTGTTCCAACAACAGACTTGGTTGTAGGAAAGGTTTTTGGACCTTATTTAGAAGGTGGCAGATATAATGTCTATAAAATTTCAGGTACCAAAGAAGATTCTTTGTATTCTATGCGTGCAAGCCATATTTTATTTGGTACGAAAGATAAACCTGCTACTGAAAAACCTGTTATTCGTAAAAAAGCAGAAGATGTATTGGCACAAATCAAAAAAGGTAATTCATTTGAAGGAATGGCAGCTGTTTATGGCGAAGATGGTACTCGTCAAAGTGGTGGTGATTTGAATTGGTTTAAAGAAGGCAAAATGGTAAAAGCATTTAATGATGCAGTGATGAAAGCACCTGTTGGGTTAATTCCTACTTTGGTTGAAACAGAGTTTGGTTACCACATTATTAAAGTTACAGAGCCAAAAACAAAACAACAGTTACAGATAGCAACAGTAAGTCGGGAGATTGTACCAAGCGAAAAAACAAGAGAAACAGCATATAGACTTGCTGCTGATTTTGCAAAAGCAACAGATAAAAAACAATACGATGAAGCTGTTAAAACTTCTCAATCATATTTAAGTATGCAGGCTTTAACGATTGCACCAGACTCTAAATATATTAATAATTTGACAGGCTCTAAGGTTAGGGAAATTGTAAAATGGGCATACAAAGAGGATACTGAGTTGGGTGGAGTTTCAGAAGTATTTGAATTAGATGACCAATATTTAGTAGCCTTATTAAGAGAAAAAAGAGAAAAAGGTGATGCTAAATTGGAAGATGTAAAAGAAATGGTTACTGCTCGTGTGCGTGAAGAAGAAAAAGCTAAAATGATTATTGCCAAATTAGCAAATACAACAGCAAGTCTTGATGACATTGCTAAGGCATACGGACAAGGTGCTTCTGTTTTTACACAAGAAGATATTAACTTATTTACAATGTCATTAAATGGTACTGGTTCTGCAACCCAAACCATAGGTCGTGCTGCAGCTTTGCCAAAAGGTACAAAAACTAAAGCCTATAAAGATGACAGTGGTGTAATGATTTTGGAAGTTGTTAAGGTTGAAGATGCTCCTAAAATAGCTGACCACAATACATACAAAGACCAAATTGTGCAAAAGAAAGGTGCTTCTGTGATGCAGAATGTCATGAAAGCTATTAAAAAATTAACAAAAACTGAAGATTATATTGCTAAATATTATTAATAGTTTTTGTTAGATAATAATTTGATAGTTTCATAAAAAAACTTAGCAATTTAAATTGCTAAGTTTTTTTTATGTACGGTATTTGTTAGAATTTATGTAAAATTATCTGTATCTTTTGTAACACAGATTATATTGATTTAGATGTCAATATTACTTTACTTATTTGTTTCTTTGTTTTGGCATTCTGAGCAAAGCGAAGAATCTAAATTATTGGTTTTTGATGTAATAACGTAAGATTCTTGGGGCTTTTCTCCCACTTAGCTCCGAATGACAAATAATTTTGAGGTGGAAAACCTATTTTTGAAAAAACAATAGCACTAATATTTTTAGAAAAATATTAGTGCTAAAAATGCTAACTTTGACAATGACAAATTAGTAATGTCGTTATCAAACTATCTAAATAAAAATCCATTTGGTGCTACGCCAACAGTCATAGAATCTAACACAATGCCACTTTTATTATAACGAATCACACGACCATTTACTGAATAATTTAAAGCATCAGCTCCATAAATAGTTCCATCTTTGTCAATTCCCAAACCATAAAAACGGCGGTTGATAAATGGTTTATCTATACTTGGCAAAGTCGTTGCACTGGTAGTTATGCTAAAAATACGCAGACGGTAGCTATATAACATGGTGTTTTTTTCACTATTGATAACTAAACCACCTGCACCACCACCTGCAAACTCAAAAGTAGTTTGTTGAGTAGCAGTATTTGGATTAAAACGAACAAGTTTTGCATTTGTTGGTGTACCAGCCCATGAAGGTGTACCACCACATAGCACCCAAACATTGCCTGAAGCATCTTGTACCAAACTATTAGGTCTGTCTCCCACTTTAATGGTGTTTTCAACAGTATCAAATTCGGTATTGATAACAGATAGTGTATTTTCATTAGTATTTGCAACAAGAATTTTAGTACCAACAACAAGCATATTATCAGGCAAAATACCTACTTGAATGGTTTTTAGCACTTTGTAAGTAGCAATGTCAATGACAGAAACTTGTCCGTTTGGGGCACTAAAACTTACCCATTCTGTAACATACAATTTGTTGCCAACTGCCACTGCATGACGTGGTAATTGCAACTTAATTTCGGGTGCCAAACTTTTGAAAGTTCCTGCATCTACAATTTCAACCTTGTTGCTGTTATTGACAACGATAAAGGCTTTATCATTAACAATAGCCATATCTTGAACAATATCTCCCAAATTTCGTGAATTAGCTTTTGCAAAAATATCTCCTCCAATCGCAACACTATCTAGGTCTTTGCGATTAAAATAGCTAATACTTCCGTTAGATTTTTGAAATCCACCTTCTGAAATGATAAAAATACCAGTTGCATATCTGCCTTTTGGCAAAATTGGTGCAGGAGTTTGTTTAGTTTCTTCGCAAGAAGCCAACAAGAATAACGCAGCCACATAAATTGCGGCTAATTTTATTGATTTTAACATGATTTTAGTTGCTTTTCTCCCGAAAGCAATGGGTTTTAAGTGATAAAATGGAAGAAATTGGCAGGTCTCCTGACTTGCGTTTTGCAGCCGCCTTCCCATACAAAGTACAGTGGCAATGATGGTTGCAAAACTCGAAAAATATCGATATAGCTTACAGTTGCGGGGACAGTTTGAGTTTTTCACTCAATTCCCTATTAAACATATTACTTTGATGTTGCATAAAGTAATATGTACCAATTATTACAAAGGTAGTTTTTTTTTTGGAAATAGAACAAATAAAAATTTAAAAATTGTATATTTACACCCTAAAAGTTAATATAGGAATTTTAGCTTGATTGGCAACTTCTTCCGCAATGCTGCCCATTATGATTTGCATAAAACCTGTGCTGCCGTTTGTGGTCATGCAAATTAAGTTAGTGTGATTATCTTCTGCAAAAGCTAAAATTCCTTCGTGTTCTGTGTAATGGTTAGAGATATTTATTGAGAAATTTTGCAATTTATACATTGTTGCAAATTCATTTAGAGATTTTTGGGTATGTGAACTTAACTCAAAATGTTGTGGTGTTATGACTTTTAAAAGTTGCAAATGTGCTGAAAAAACGGTTTGCAAAAACTTGATAAATGTAATAATTATCCAAGGAATGTGATGTGGCTCAAAATCTGAGGCTATGCAAATGGTTTTTAATTCAAAATTTGTAAAATTTGCTACTGCTCCTTTGATTACAAGGACAGGCGAAGGAGATATCCGAATAATTTTTTCAGTATTAGAACCCATTAGAAATGAAGTGTCTCCAGTTCCTTTTGAACCCATAACAATTAAACAATTTTCATGCTTTTTGGCATATTCATGAATAGCTATGTAAGTATTTTGAAAAGCTACGCAAGGCTCCACAAGTCTATCTCCTGCATATTTTGCCGCAAAATGAATAAGTTTTATTTTTAATTCATTTGTAAGTTGAGTAATTGTAGATTGTTTATCGCATAAATTTATATGTAATAAATCAATTTCATCTATTGCCCAAATAGCCTTGTATAATAAACTATCCACAACATGCAACAATAAAATATGTGCACCTGTTCTGCGAGAAATTTCGGCAGCAACTTTCAAAGCTGCTGCTGATTCCTGCGAAAAATCTGTTGGAACAAGTACGTAACGAATGAGTTGTTGCATAAAATTAGAAAGAACTTTTATAATCAATACTCCAAACATTCTATGTTTTAAACGTAAAACTATAGTTTCTAAGTAATAAGACAGTTTAAAAGTATAGTTTGTACCACAGACTTTAGTCTCTAAGGTTTTGATTATCAATATTTTACAGACTAAAGTCTGTTATACATTTATTTTGTCTTATTACTTATTTGCGATAGCAGCTAAAAAAGATAATTTTTATGGTAATACTTTCCACAAACATACTACACATTCTACTTTGTTACGGTGAATCTCATCTTTGGTTGGGACTGCTAAAAAACTATCAACTCTTTCTATTTTCAGGCTTGGATTTGCTTCTAATTCAGTAATTCTTTCATCATTTTCACCCTTGACTGTATCAACCAAACCACAAAGAAATAATTGTGGATGTGCAACATGATAACCAAATTGGTGAATTTTCATGAGGGTTTTTACATCACGCACATAAGCCTCATAATCATCTCTAAATTTGAATTGAAACATGTAGGTTTGAAGTTCACTTTCTTTTTCCACTGTCAATATTAAATCTACAACGCCAGCTTCTCCCACTTTTCGTTCTTTGAGCCAAGAAACTTTTGACTCTCCAAAAATAAGTTGTTTATTTAAAATAAATGCTTTACTAATTTGATAAAAAAATGCTTGTTCAGGCATGAAATAAATGCCTTTATCTGCTAAGTTTTTTAATTCAAATTCTTCTTTAAGAATTACTTGCTTTATAGTTTCAAAAATTCTTTCATCAACTGTGCTGTGCATTGTTAGTTTTTTAGTTATTAGTTTTTTAGTTATTAGTTTTTAGTCCTTAGTTTTTAGTGTTGAGTTTTTAGTGCATAGTTTTTAGTTGAAAACAACCCAATACTAAAAACTAAGCACTAAAAACTCAACACTAAACATTATTTTTCTAATTCTTTAATACGTATAATTAATTTTTGTTCTCTTTCTTGTGCCTGTCTAAGTAATTCGTCAAGTTCTATTTCTTTGCGGTGTAAAGCCTCTTGTGTAGCTTGCAATTCCTCCATATTTTGTCGCATTTCTTCCTCTTGTGCTCTTAACATCTCACCAGAAACTTGTGCATTTTCAAGAAGTTGCTTAGTCTTTTCATTGATTTTGACCGAAATTAATGTGGAAGCAACACTTTCACAAACTTTTTCAACAAATTCTATTTGATAAACTTCAAAAGGTTTAAAAGATGCTATTTCTATCATACCTTCTACTTCTTCATTCACTTTTAGTGGTACAACCAAAAGGCAACCTGCCTCAGAATCTCCCAAACCTGATGTAATTCTCAAATAATTTTCGGGTAATTTTTTCATATATACTGTTCTTTTTTCACGAAAAGCCTCACCCAAAACCCCCTCACCAATTTCAACCGTTTTTTCACGATATTTTTTTCGTTCATACGCATACCAAGACTGCAAAATGAGTTTTTTATCATCTAAATTGTCATTAACAGTATAAATTCCACCTTGTTGTGCATGAACATATTTTGCTAATTCTTGAATAACAATATTACAAAGTTGTGTAAAATCTTGACTATTATCTCTCAATAGTTTTGAAAACATTGCCAAACCATTAATTCCCCAAGCACGTTTTTTTTCTTCTTCCGAAACAGATTTTAAACTTTCTCGCATCTGCATGAGTGCAGCCCCCAAATCACTTTGTGTATCAAAAGCCTTAAATTCAGTATCAAAATTACCCTGACCAACTTGCAAAGCAAAACTTTTTACTTCTACTAAATGGTTTGTAAGTTGGTTAACAGCCATTGCAATTGGTGATAATTCGTCTTTGCCCACAATAATTTCATCAGGCAAATAGCCATCATCTAATTGTTCCAGTTTATTCTTTAAAACTTTTATTTTTCTCAATATAAAAGTTATCACATAATAACCAACAATAAAACTAGCTACCAGAACAATTAAAGTTAAAAAGAAAGACACTATTGGAATATTTGCGAGTTTTGTTCGTGTTTCTGTATGTATTTTTAGGAGATAATGGTTTTGAGTTGTGATAATTTGCTCACGTAAAATAGAATTTGTCTGTTCTACTAACTTTGTTAAGTCTTGAACTTGTGTACGTCTTAAAGCCCGTAATTTTTCTATTGTCAAATCTTCTTCACTTGAAGAACGGCGTATGTCTTTGTCTATCAAATTTCTATGTTCTTTTTCTATTTCTTCTTGTTTAGCTTTGAGCCTATTTGCCTCAACAATGAAAGCATAAACAGAGAAAGATATTTTTGCTTCTAAGTCTGTATTTGTATAATGTAATAGTGAATCTACTGCACCTTTATAATCTTCTTGCCAAATTCTTTTCCGTTCAGTTTGAAAACTACGGTCGTCAGTCATCAAAAAATTGCTGAGTGCCACATTCGTTTGTCCAAGCAGGCTTTCCAAAACACTACAATAATATTTGATAGGTAGGGAGTTATTCACTAAATGCTCATATTGGCTAATTGTAGAACGGTAGATAATGACAGGATAAAATACTAAAACCAGCACAATTAAACCTACCAGCAATAATCCACTTGTCATGCGTCCTTGAAATGACTCTAAGCTAAGTTTTAAATAAGTATCTAAAAATTTGGTGGTTTTCTTTGCCATTTTGCTACATCTACGTTGATAGAAATCAAGCTACTAAGATATGAAATTATTTTGTTTTCCAACAAAGTTACTAAAAACTTATATCATTTGTGTGCTTTTATCAAGTTCCTAACTTCAATTTATTTTATTTCCTAAAATTACTGTATCTATATTTGTAAAATATTTGTAAAATTTTACATTTTTTGTAACTTTGTGTACTTTTATACTGACAAAATAGCAGGTTTTGGTTAATATTTCGCTAATGTTTTAGGGCTTTGTGTCTAACTTATGCCTAAATAGGGCTTTGGTATGATTTTGAAACGTATAATTGAAAGTATCATTTCACGTTTATAAATATGATAAAATACTTTACTGTCGAAAACTTTTATTCCATTGGCAATGAAAGTGTGTTAGAATTTGATTTGCATATCAAAAAAGATGCAGCATTTTTGGCACACCCAACCATTGGCTTTGCGGGTTCAAATGCGTCAGGGAAAAGTAATGTTTTAAAGGCTTTGTCATTTGTGTTGTGGTTTGCTGGGGAATCTTTTTTGGAATTAAAAGCTAAACTCAATGATATTTTCCATTTTACAGGTGATATTAAATGGGATAAAATACATATTCCAGTTGAAATTTTTATTACAAATCAAGACAAGCCTTGCAAATTCCATATAATTTTTACAAATAATGGAATTGATTATGAATATTTATTAACAGTGAATACTGAAAAAGTTTTTGAAGAAGAATTTTATTATTATCCTAAAAAACGTCAAAAATTAATTTACCATAGAAAAGAATTACATGTAAAGTTTGGAGATGGAATTAGCAAATTTGATACAAAAGATTTAAGAGAAAATTGTTCTATTATTTCATTAGCAGCACAATTTGAAACGCAAGAACAAGCTAAAATAGTAAAGGACTATACAATTTTTCCAACAAATATTCCTGCTGGAAAAGATTTTGAAGACATAGAATTTAATGATTATTATGTTGCATTTTTAGAAAGTAATCCCTTTTTAAAAGAAGAGGCTATTAAACTTTTAAAGTTAGCAGATTTAGGAATTGAAAACTTTTATGTTAAGCGTAATATAGAAGACGAGCCTTTGGCTTTTTTTGAACATAGAATAAATGGTAATTTGATAGCATTGCCATCAAAAAGTCAGAGTTCAGGTACATTACAAATGCTAGCTATATTTGTGTATGTTTTGCAAGCCTTAAACAATGGAAAATTATTAATTTTAGACGAAATAGAGATAAAACTTCATCAAAACTTAGTAGCTTATATTATAGGTTTATTCCAAAACCCAGAAACAAATACAAAATCAGCACAGTTGATTTTTGCATTTCATAATACTTCGTTAATGGAAATTTTGAAACCCGAACAATTATGGTTTGCGGAGAAAAATGAAAATGGACATTCTGAATTTTATTGTGCTGCAAATGTGCAAGGAATAAAAGATTTACACAAGAAAAGTTTAGAAACTTTGTATCGTATTGGTCGGTTTGGTGCAACACCTAAACTTTTATAAATATGGCAAAAAGAAAACCAAGTAAGATAAAAGAAAGTAAATTAGTGCCTTTATTTATAGTGGAAGGTTGTACAGAAACACATTATATAAAATTATTGAATAAGTTATTTTCACCAAAATTATTACCAAAATCACATAATTGTAAAGGTGGAAGTGCAAAAGCAATATTACACGAGGCAGAAAAGCAAATAGAGGAAGATAATTATTCAAGTTATGTAGTAATTTTTGATGCTGACAGATATGAAAAATCTGATAAACCGCAAAAAGAAAAATTAGAAAAAAATGCTGATATTCTTATTTTTGAGCCTTGTTTTGAAAATTGGTTATTATCTCACTTTGAAAAACAAAAATCTATACATAAAGAATGTGAAGAATATCAAAAAGAATTAACTGTTTATATTCCGAATTATGATAAAAATGATTGTGTATTACTTGAAAAGTTTATCAAAAAAGAACACATAGAATTTGCCATGAAAAGCAACGCAGACAAAGCAACAGTTTTTCAAAAATATTACACAATAAATATTACCTAGACTAAAATAACCTAATTATATGTTTGATTTCATCACCAAAGGAATAGCCAAAGTGTTTGGCACAAAGTCGCAAAGAGATTTGAAGGAGATAATGCCTTATGTTCTCAAAATTCGTGAAGAATTTGAGAAGTTGCAAGGAATTTCTGATGATGCCTTGCGAGGCAAAACAGCCGAAATGAAAGGCGTTATTGCTGCTCACGTTAGCGAAATTGATACGCAAGTTGCAGACTTACACAAACAAATTGCAGAAAGTTTGGAGTTGAGTATCATTCAAAAAGAACAACTTTTTAAGCAAATTGACGAACTCGAAAAACAACGAAACAACGACCTTGAAGTTGTTTTGATGGAGATTTTGCCAATGGCTTTTGCGGTTATGAAAGAAACAGCAAGACGTTTTACGCAAAATGGGCAATTAGTTGTAACAGCCACTGAACATGATATTGCTATTGCAGCACGTAGAATGGGTGTAAATTTTGATGGCGATAAGGCTATTTGGTTAAACAAATGGTTGGTTGCGGGTAATGAAATGACGTGGAATATGGTGCATTATGATGTGCAATTAATTGGTGGTGTGGTATTGCATAGCGGAAAAATTGCAGAAATGGCAACAGGAGAAGGTAAAACTTTGGTGGCTACTTTACCTGCATATTTGCGTGCTTTGGCGGGGCGTGGTGTTCATGTGGTTACGGTGAATGATTATTTGGCTAAACGTGATAGCGAATGGATGGCACCTTTGTTTGAGTTTCATGGCATGTTATTAGATTGTATTGACAAATACCAACCAAATACTTATCAACGTAGGCAAGCATATTTGGCTGACATTACATACGGAACAAATAATGAGTTTGGTTTTGATTATTTGCGTGATAATATGGTGCGTACTCCCGATGAATTGGTGCAACGCAAACATTATTTTGCAATGGTTGATGAGGTTGATAGTGTGTTGATTGATGATGCCCGTACTCCGTTGATTATTTCGGGTCCTATGACACATGGTTCTGACGAACAAGAATATCACACCTTGAAACCAAGAGTTGTGAAATTAATTGACGAACAACGTAAATTAATTAATGGGTTTTTGAGTGAGGCGAAGAAAAAAATAGAAGCAGGCGAAACAGATGAAGGTGGTTTAGCATTATTCAGAGCATTTAGAGGTTTGCCTAAAAATAGACCTTTGACAAAATTTTTGTCTGAAACAGGTATGAAACAGGCTTTGCAAAAAACTGAAAATATCTATTTGGCAGATAATTCTCGCAATATGCCTGAAGCTGACAAACCTTTATATTTTACGATAGAAGAAAAATCAAAAAACGTAGATTTAACGCAAAATGGTTTGGCGTTATTGGTTGGTGAAGGTGGCGACCCTAATTTCTTTGTTTTGCCAGATTTGGGCTTAGAACTTTCAAAAGTTGAGAAAAATAAAGACCTTAGTGAAGATGAAAGAATTGCAGCAAAAGAACTTATTATCGAAGATTATTCGGCAAAAACACAACGAGTTCACGCAATTCAGCAGCTTTTAAAGGCTTTTACGATGTTTGAAAAAGATGTTGATTATATTGTGGCAGATGGTAAAGTGAAAATTGTTGATGAACAAACAGGTCGTGCACTTGATGGAAGACGTTATTCTGACGGATTGCACCAAGCCTTAGAAGCAAAAGAAAATGTGCAAATTGAGGAAGCAACACAGACGTATGCAACTGTTACATTGCAAAATTTCTTTCGTATGTACCACAAATTAGCTGGTATGACAGGAACAGCAGAAACAGAAGCAGGTGAGTTTTGGGATATTTATAAATTAGATGTTGTGGTAATTCCAACCAACAAAGCCATTGTCAGAAGTGATATGGAGGACAAAGTTTATAAAACGACAAGGGAAAAATATAATGCAGTTGCTGAGGAAATTCAACAATTAACCAATGCAAATCGTCCTGTTTTGGTGGGTACAACCTCGATAGAAAACTCAGAATTATTAAGTCGTATGTTGCGATTGCGTAACATTCCACACCAAGTTTTGAATGCAAAACAACACGCAAAAGAAGCTGATATTGTGGCAAGTGCAGGTTATTCGAAAACGGTTACGATTGCAACAAACATGGCAGGTCGTGGTACAGATATTAAATTGACTCCAGAGTCAAGAACTGCGGGTGGTTTGGCTATTGTTGGTACAGAAAGACACGAATCTCGTCGAGTTGATAGGCAGTTGCGTGGTCGGTCTGGTCGTCAAGGTGATGTGGGAAGTACACAGTTTTTTGTTTCCTTAGATGATGAATTGATGCGTTTGTTTGGGTCTGATAGAATAGCCTCGATTATGGATAGATTAGGTTTAGAGGAAGGCGAAGTTATCCAACATAGCATGATTACAAAATCTATTGAAAGGGCTCAAAAGAAAGTAGAAGAAAATAATTTTGCAGTTCGTAAAAGGTTGTTGGAATATGATGATGTGATGAACATGCAACGTGATGTGGTATATAAATTGCGTAAAAATGCACTTTATGGCGAAAGATTAGGCTTAGACATTATGAATATGTTTAGGAAAGTGTCGGTAAGTTTGGCTGAAAATTATGTTGGAGATTTTGAGAATTTCAAAATCATGAGTTTGGGTATGTTTGGTTTTATTCCACATAGCATTACAGCAGAAGAATTTGCAAAAGGAAAAACTGCCGAAATTGGGCAAAAATTGTATAGCGAAACATACAGAAATTATCAAAGTAAAAATAATGCTATTGCAGCTAATATTGTGCAGCCATTGACGGAGATTTATCAACAACATGGACAGCAAATTCAAAATGTGGTGATTGCATTTACAGATGGAAAACGCAATTTGCAAATTAGCGTAAATCTGGAAGTTGCGGTGGCTACACAAGGCAAAGGTTTGTTTTCTTCGATGGAACAAAGTGTAGTCTTGGGCTTAATTGACCAACTTTGGAAAGAACATTTGCGAGATATGGACGATTTGCGTCAGCAAGTTCAGTTTGCAAGTTTAGAGCAAAAAGACCCATTATTGGTTTATAAATTTGAGGCTTTTAAATTATTTCAGTCTTTTATTTTAGATGTGAATGAGCAAATTGCTGGTTTCTTATCAAAAGCAGGTTTGGTGCAAAATGAAAATCAAGAATCAGGTGAGCAACTTATTCAAGATGCCGAAGATGTAGATTTTGAAGAGCCAAAACAAAAATTGGTGGAACAAAAAGCAAATGCTGATGAAGTTCATAGTTTGGAAGAGGCATATTCGCCACAACAACATAAAAATAATGAGCAGAATAATCAAAATCATCAAAATAACACGCCACCTCCACCTGTTACAAGACCTGTTACAGTGCATAAAATACCAAATCGTAATGATAAGGTTACTGTGCAATATGCAGACGGCGTTGTGAAAAAAGATGTGAAATTTAAAAGTGTGGAAAATGATTTGAGAGATGGCAGATGCCGAATTATTGAGTAGTTTTTTAAATATAAAGTATTGCTACCAAACACCCATAAAACCTATTTTTATGGGTGTTTGGCGTTTTAAAACAAATTATTAAAAATTTTGGGCTGAATTAAGTCTGAGGTTAGCATATTATTGGGGGTTATTTTTGGGTAAATATAAGAAAATTTGTTGGGCTTTAAAATAACTGTTAGTAAGTTTTGGAAACTTGCTAACTATGTTTAATCATTCAATTTTCTCAAAAATATTTTTCATAAAACTATTATTGTTAGCCATTCCTTCTTTAAAACACACAAGAAACAACTATTCTTTTGTGAAGGTGATTTCTTGTTTATTGGCTGTCTTACGAATTTGAAAAATTAGCTCATAGATTTGAAAAAGATATTTTCCTCTCAATTTATGGGCATAATTTTTTTGCAAATCCATTAAAATTTCATTTTTGGGAGTTTGAAAATTGCGAGTTTGTAAAAAGTCTGTTGTGAAAGTCAAAGAATGTCGGTGCATTATATTGGTGCTTAAAATAGTAACTGCTGCAAAATTCGTTTCGTTATTGGCTTCATTCACAAAGTTGTTATTGTATTTTTCAACTTCAAAAGCAAACCAAGTTAGCAAACTGTTTTTAATATTTTCTTTTATGGGTAATTCGTGATTTTCTAAATAAATTTTGTCGAGTTGCGTATCTCTTGCATCTGCGTATAAATCATTTTCTATGCTGTAACCTGTCGTAAAAATTACATTTTCATAGATTTTTGGAATTTCTGTAAACACATACATATCTTTATCAGCCACAAAAATAGCTTTCAAATTTGCAAATTCATTTCTCCGTTCATACAAATCTAAAAGCCGAGTTCTGCCTCCACAAGCATAAAAACTTACTTTTGTTGTGCCTAATAATTGTTCAAATTTGCGATAAATGAGCATATCATCTTTGCCTTCCACAAAAACTGTTGGCAAAGTAGAGTTTTGGAGTTCTGCAATTACAATGTCAATATCCATTTATTTAGAAAGATTAAAAGTTTTGTCAGGATATTTGGCATAAATAAATGGCGAATGTGTAGCCACAAAAAATTGATTTTCTGTGCCTTGTGCAATTAAAGAAGGAAATAAAACTTTTTGCCAGTCTGTGTGCAAACTAATTTCGGGTTCGTCTATAAAAATTGCAGCTTTTTTATAAAACATATTGTAAGCAAAAAAACTTAGCATTTGTTTTTCGCCCGATGAAAGTTTATCGGCAGAAATTGCATTTGCTTCATCACCAATACTAATATTTTCAGTAATTTTAATGCCTTTGTTGAAAATATCTTTTACAAGTTGTGATAATTCGGTGAAAGGTTTTTGCAAAATTTCTTTATCTATTTGCCCTTGTTCCAAATATTTTTTCAGTTCTCCATTTGTTTTAGTAGCAACTTCTTTCAATAATTTAGTTTGTAAATCTATAATATTCTTTGCAATATTTGCATATTCTTTGCTTAAAAGTTCTATAACGTCATTTGTGGAAACAGAAGTTATAAATTTATGTGTGAGAGTGTCACCTTCAAAAGAAATCAATATTTCTGATAAAACATCTTGAACTTTTTTTGCTATTGGTGTATGTAAATTTAACCCAAATCCACCTTCAATACGTCTAAATGTTGGAAAAAAAAGAGTATTAATATTATCAAGTAATTGAAAATTATCTTCTTCAATAGTATATTTTTGTGGATTAAATTTTAATATTTGTATAGATATTTCATTTTTGTCGTCAGGGAATGCAGTATATTGAACTTTATTTGCAACTCTATCAAAAGTCAATTCATAATAATTTTTAATACTTTCAACCCTTAAATAATCAAAATATATTTTATCCTCAAAAAGTATGTCAATATTTCCACTTACCAAAGCCCAAATCAACTTCATAAGGGTAGTTTTCCCTGCTCCATTTTTCCCAATAAAAATATTAATATCAGGGTGAAATGTGAGGTCAAAGTCGTGTTTTCCGTTGAGGTTTTTGACAATTAGGCGTTTTATCATATTTGTTTTGGTATTTTAGCAAATGTAGGTTTTTTATTTCAAAGTTATTCTTCCTTTCCTTTATAAAAATCGTGTTCCTTATCGAGAAAAACAATATAGAAAACATTACCATCAAGAAAACCAGCAACCCTTGGGGCTACACCACCTATTCTTTTTATAGCTCCCCATACTGCCTTATCTGGTAATGGAAATGGCGGTTCTTTAAAGTTAGAATCTGTCTCAAATTTAAAATTAGGGTAAACCCCAAAAGACGATTTAGTTCTGCGATTACCTCCGTCTTTTGCTTGTTGTGGTGTTGATTTTGATAAATCAACTAATTTTTGGCAAAAATCAACTAATAAACTTTGTTTCTTGGTTTTATCCTTATCAAACTCATTAATAATTTTATTTGTTTTTTCGATAAACTCCTCAAATAATAACTTTATATATGCTTCTTCGGTTTGAGGAATATCTTTTTGATAGGTATTTATAACACTTCTTAATTCTTTTAAGAGAGAAGATAAATTGTCTAATTCCCAATCCGTAAAATTTTGTCCACAACCATTTGGAGAAATCTGGTCACCAAAATGTTTAAAACTAAATACTAACTCTTTTTCTTTAAAAGAGTTTTTTAGTTCTTTTTTAGCTACTTTACTATCTCTATTCAGCATAAATAAAGTCGTTTAAAAATTTCTGAATATTTCCCAAATAAGGAATAGCACCATATTTTCCTTCTAAATATCCCTTTTCAAAAGAAATTTCATTGGAAGCCCAAATAGCATCTTTAAATTCGACCAAAGAATATAAATCAGTAGCACCTGTTTCGTTGTTTTTTTCGGCAAACCAAACTTGGTCACGCCTAAAAATAATTCCTGTTAATAAATTTGTGTCATGCACAGCACAAATTAATTGACCTTGTTGGTTAGCTTTTGTATGAAAAATTTTAATTAATTCTTGTATAATTAAAGTGTGCAAACTCGAATCCAATTCATCAATAATTAACACTTTACCTTTTTCAATGGCTTCTATCCAAATGCCAAAAAGTGAAAATAATTTTTGTGTACCAACAGACTGTGTAATAAACCCTAAAATAGCTTCTGAAACGTGATTATTAAAATTATCTAATTTATTATGTGTCAATTTGATATTAACAACTTTTCTTTCTTTTTTCTCTTTTTCAAATGACTGCATTTTATCTTGCACCTGTTTCAATGAATTTAAAACTCCTCTAAATTCTTCTATTAATTCTTTCGGAAATTTACTCGACAGCAAACTTTCCAATAAAGTATCTTCATTTTTAACTAATCCTATTTTATCATCTTCTTGTATATCAATATCGGAAAAACCAATTTTTACATTTTGGAAAAAATGTGTTAATTTTTGGCGAAATTCAGGCTCGTGTAAAAACTTATGAATAGTAACTTGTCGAGCATTTTTTAAACTTTGCTCATCTGACGAATTTATCAAGTTTATATTTGTACGAAACCAATTTTGTATTTTTTGTGAAATATCTCCATTAAATTGGGAAAGGGCAGATAAAAATAAAGAGTTTTTACGAGTAGCTTTTTGAAAATCTTTATTTTTAAATTCAGTCTTGGATTTAGCGCTAACTTCGTTTTCTATGGTTCTTATAAATAGTTTAGTTTCTGTTTTTGCTTCTTTTTCAAAGGCATATAGCCATTCTTTATGTACTATTTCGCTATTTAATTCAAAACCATAACGGAACTGTGTATTTTCAATAAAAAATATCATTTCAAAAGATGAAGGCAAACTTTCTGTTTCTGTGCTTAATAAAAATGGAACTATGCCTTTTATTTCTTCATCTGGTTTTTGTTCATTGTAAGAACTTAAAATAAAATTTCTAAAAAAGCCTAATGCCTTAATAAAATTACTTTTTCCGCTGTTATTTGCTCCATAAAAAATACTACTTTTTAATAATTTAGTTTGTTTGGGGCTATAAAATATATTTACCAATTCGTTTGCTTGTTCCTCGTGATTAGTCATAGCTTTTGTACCCACCATACTAAAAGTTTGTGGCTCTTTGAAAGATAAAAAATTACCAACTGTAAATTCTATTAGCATAATAATTGATTTTGTATAAAATTAATATTTTCAAAAAAAAACTTTTGGAAAGTTTTAAACTTTCCAAAAGTTACACTTTTATCTACACTTCTTCATTTCCTTCTGCACCTTCCTCAGTTTCTGGACTTTCTTCTGTTTCTGCACCATCAACAGCCACAATTTCTTCGCCATCTTCGATAACTGCACTATCATCAATTACTATATCAGCAATTTCTTCGTCTGCAATATCAATTTTAGTGATAGATGAAATTTCGTCTTCGTCATTCAAACGTATTAACCTTACGCCTTGCGTTGCACGTCCCATAATACGAAGTTTTGAAACTGCAATTCTAATTGTAATGCCCGACTTGTTGATAATCATTAAGTGATTAGAGTCTGAAACTTCCAAAATAGACACCAATTTGCCTGTTTTTTCTGTAACATTGATGGTTTTTACACCTTTTCCGCCTCTATTTGTCAAACGATATTCTTCAACTTCTGACCTTTTTCCGTAGCCTTTTTCCGAAACTACCAACACTTGTGTATCTGGTCTTGAAATTGCAACCATACCTACCAATCTGTCGTTTTCATCTTCGAGTCTTACGCCATTTACTCCTGTTGCAGTTCTGCCCATTGGTCGTACTTTCGATTCATTGAAACGTACTGCCTTGCCATTACGAGTTGCCAAAATAATTTCGTCATTGCCCGTTGTCATTTTCACATCAAGCAAAGTATCACCTTCCGAAATATTTATAGCATTAATTCCGTTTTGGCGTGGACGAGAATATGCCTCCAAAGTGGTTTTTTTAATCACACCTTGTTGCGTACACATAATAAGGTAATTATTATTTATGTAATCTGCATCAGTTAAATTTTTCACTGCAACAATAGCTTTTACGCTATCATCTTTTTCAATTTGAATGAGATTTTGCAAAGGTCTGCCTTTTGCGGTTTTGCTACCTTCGGGAACATTGTAGGCTTTTAACCAAAAAACTGTGCCTGATTGCGTAAAAATCAACAAATAACTGTGTGTCGAAGCTACAAATAAATGTTCTGTGTAATCATCTTGTTTAGAACCTGCACCTTTCGAGCCAATGCCACCACGTCCTTGTGTGCGGTATTCTGCCAACGGAGTACGTTTAATATAACCTTCATTCGAAATCGTAACCACCATTTCCTCCTCTGCAATCATATCTTCATATTGCATATCCTCACTTTCTGCCATCTCAATTTTGGTACGTCTTTCGTCACCATATTTCTCACGCAATTCACGCAATTCGGTTTTAATAATTTCCATTCTTAACGGTTCACTTGCTAAAATTGATTTAAAATATTCAATTTCTTTCATCAAAGCCATAAACTCATTTTCAAGTTTATCTCTTTCCAAACCTGTTAATCTTTGCAAACGCATTTCCAAAATTGCTTTTGCTTGTGCTTCTGAAAAACTTTCTGGTCTTTCGGCAAGCACCGCAAAAGTAGTATTTTCTGCATTTAATTTTGCTGCAAAATTTCCTGTCATCAAGGCTTGTTTTGCGGTTTCGGCATCTTTCGAACCTCTAATTAAAGTAATAATAATGTCGATATGGTCTAATGCACGCAACAAACCTTCTACAATATGACATCTTTTTTGTGCTTCATTCAAATCATATTCTGTTCGGCGAATGACAATTTCGTGTCTATGCTCCACGTAATAATGAATTAACTCCTTCAAATTTAATGTCATTGGACGACCTTTTACCAAAGCCACATTATTGACAGAAAACGAAGTTTGTAAGGCAGTATGTGCATATAAATTGTTTAGAACCACATTTGTAATGGCATCACGTTTCAATTCATACACAACTCTTGTTCCTTCTCTGTCCGATTCATCACGAATATTTGAAATCCCATCAATTTTCTTTTCATTTACCAACTCCGCAGTTCTTGCAATCATACTTGCTTTATTGACTAAATAAGGCAATTCGGTAGCCACAATTTGCAATCTACCTGTTTTTGTAGTTTCAACAGTTGTTACGCCACGTTGCACAATTCTACCTCGTCCTGTTTCAAAAGCTGCCCTTACACCTTGATAACCATAAATTGTAGAACCTGTTGGAAAATCTGGGGCTTTTATGTATTCCATTAATTGCAAAACCGTAATATCACGATTTTCAATATAGGCAATAATTCCATCACAAAGTTCACGCAAGTTATGAGGAGCCATATTAGTTGCCATACCTACTGCAATTCCCGAAGTTCCATTAAGCAAAAGATTAGGAATTTTTGCAGGTAAAACAGAAGGTTCTTCCAAACTATCGTCAAAATTTGGTTGAAAATTTACTGTTTTTTTGCCAATATCCAAAAGCATTTCTTCGGCAATTTTTTTCAGTCTTGCCTCCGTATAACGCATTGCTGCGGGATTATCACCATCAACAGAGCCAAAATTACCTTGTCCATCTACTAATTGATAACGCAAAGACCAAGCTTGAGCCATACGCACCATCGAATCATAAATGGCTGTATCTCCGTGTGGGTGATATTTACCCAGCACCTCACCGACAATACGAGCAGATTTTTTATAAGGTTTGTTATGTTGCAAACCGAGTTCGTCCATTGCAAATAGAATTCGGCGGTGAACAGGTTTTAGCCCATCACGCACATCAGGCAAGGCACGCGAAACAATAACTGACATTGAATAATCAATGTAAGAGGTTTTCATTTCGTCCTCGATATAAATCGGAACTATATTTTCTTCTTGTAACATTTTAT
>JAYTNF010000058.1:0-2595 GCA_043748455.1 Cytophagales bacterium | reverse complement strand
TGTAAAATTTCATGAAAATTAAAGGTTTAAATTTGATAATGACATTAATATTTTTTTGTCATTCTGAGCTTGCTAAGAATCTGACGTAATATGCCAGATTCTTAGCAAGCTCAGAATGACAAACACTTTTGCAAGAAGTCTAATACAATTTTACAAAACTAAACCTATAACAAAACCAAATTTATGCTTAAAGTTGAGTTAGAAATACAAGAGCCTATCATTCAACAGTTGGTTTCTGATTTTACAGAAAAACATGGTATTGCGTTGTATATCAAGAGATTAGACTTAATTCACCCACATATTAAGGGCAATAAATGGTATAAATTGAAACATAATATTGCAGAAGCAACACACCAAAATAAAACGACTTTGCTTACTTTTGGTGGTGCTTTTTCAAACCACATTTATGCTACTGCGGCTGCGGGAGAGGCATTTGCTATGAAAACAATAGGAATTATTAGAGGTGAGGCAAGGCAACCACTCAATCATATTTTGAGTTTTGCAGCTGAAAACGACATGCAATTATATTATGTGGATAGAAGTCTGTATAAATTTTTGAGAGAAAACTTTGCCTCTCCCCTATTCTATGAAAAACTTGCAACTATTTTGACAAATAATTTAGCAAGTAGTTTAACAAATAATTTAGAAAATATTTATGTAATTCCAGAAGGTGGTGCTAACAGTTTTGCGGTTTTAGGTTGCCAAGAAATTTCACAAAACCTTGATAATCAATTCGATGTCTTATGTTGTGCTTGTGGTACTGGTGGTACATTAGCAGGTATAATATTGGGCTGCCCCTCTCCTACTGTTGATAGAATTGGGTTTGTGGTTTTAAAGGGAGGTGAGTTTATGAATGCAGAGATAGATAAATTGATAGATGCTATTAGGAATGATAACATAACTTATCCTACCCATTTTTCTTTACAAACCAACTATCATTTTGGAGGTTATGCAAAAAAAACACCTGAATTATTAGCTTTTATTGATAATTTCAACAAAACTTACAACTTAATTATTGAACCTGTCTATACTGGAAAAATGTTTTTTGGTTTATTTGACCTCATTAGCAAAGGGTATTTTAAGTCAGGCACTCGAATTTTAGCTATACATACAGGAGGAGTTTATTAGAATTACAATATTCATTTATTTTACTTTTAGTGCCATTAACACGAAATATTTATAATAAATTACCTATATTTATCTTTTTAGGCAATGTAAGTTGCAATGTCTATAATAAGAACAAAACAATTTGGTTTTGCCATAGATTAAAACAACATAAGTAAGGCTTACTCACTCAAATTTTACCTAAGATTTGTTATATTTGTAAGGTTATTTTTTTATATAGAAGTTGTAAAAAAATGGTACTAAGTAATAAAACAAAAAAATGTATAACAGAACTTAGTCTGTAAAATATTGATAATCAAAACCTTAGAGACTAAAGTCTGTGGTACAAACTATACTTTTAAACTGTCTTATTACTTACATTATGCACCTAATCTTTATTGGAAAAAGTTTATTAATAAAATAATTACAACTTAAATATCAATTTAAAGAAGCATATATTTGCTAAATTAAATAATAATAATTTTACAATCACTATCTGAAATTATTTAAACTCATGAAAAACTATCTCATCATATTATTTTATTTATTTGTGTTACTATTCTCATTTGTAAGTATGGCACAAGATGCCGATTCTATTCCTACTATTTCAGCTGATAGTTTGAAAAAAATAGCACCTCCTAAAATGTCATACGAAGAACTTATGGCAATATTCAAGCCATTACGTAATACGCCCGAAGGCACACCTATCAAGGAAATGCAAGAAAAAGAGAAAAAACTTAGGGAATTAAGAGATAATGCAAACCATTTATTAAGATATGTTATTGACCCAATTAAGAAAAAGGCTGCCGAAAATCGTAAAATAGAGAAAGAGGCAGTTGAGGAGCAGAAAAAATTTAACGAAAAGGAATTAGAAGCCAAAGAAGCCGAACAGCAGCGAAAAGAACAAATGGCAGCCATGAGAGATAGCAAGAAAAAAAGGGACAGACAAATGTTTTCAAAAATGGAAGATGATTCAACAGCAACAGCAGAGGAAGAAACAAATACCACCTCTGAAGGTAGCGAGGGAACAGCAAAGGCAAGATTAGAAACTGCCGAAAAAGAATTGGAGAAAATGCGGAAAGAAACAGAGCCTACCGAAAAATTAGCTAATATTATTCGTACAGAATGGGCAAAACTAAACACACGCATACAAACAGATACAGATAAAGCTGGCGAAAGTGCTATTAAAAGTTTTGAAACCTTGACATTAGAACAGGTTTATGATGTTGGAACAAAGCAACCTAACTTAGAAACCATTAATTATTATAAGGAAAATCTTTTTTATAGTAAAAAGCCTTATACCATTAATTGCCGAAGTGGTGCAGGTGCAACCTTGCTCAAAGGTATTGAATTAGAAAAAGGACAAAATTTACAGGGTTGTATTGGTTATGTGAGTTCTCTTAATAAGCATGCAATGTATAATTTGATAATTATTAAACTCACAGATGGTACAATTAAAGCTATTTTATGGGGTAAGAATAATGAAAAAAG
>JAYTNF010000057.1:0-21788 GCA_043748455.1 Cytophagales bacterium | reverse complement strand
TGCCTATATGGATAAATATCTTTTATTTCCAATGGTAGTAAGCTATATTGAAAATCATTTAAAAAATCAAGTCAGCTTACCAAAAGAAAAATTAAATTTTAGACAAAACGATTTTGGTCAAGTTATTATAGAGCAGACTCTGTTTGAAAAAGTCAAAGGGATTTTATCAAAATTATTTTAATACTACTATTTTTTACTATCAACAATAATATAAATATGAATATTTTAAACTTTTTGCGTAGTATATTCAATAAAGAAAAAATACAGGCAGCTAACCAAATAAATCTTAATTTAGAGGATTATTACTTGTTGCCCAAAGCTAAGATAACCTACTCAAATGACTTACTTTATACATTTCATAATGCGGATTTTTTAAAAGAACCTCTTTTTGCAGAATCCTATGAATTAGGGAAAAACACAGATGGAGGCACTTTGTTAAAAAATTATGATATTCAATGGCGCATTCATGTTTTATGTTGGGCAGCTAAGCATGCCATGAATTTAGATGGAGATTTTGTTGATTGTGGGGTACATACAGGAATATTTGCAAGAGCAGTAATGCACTATACGCATTTTGAAGAAAGTAGTAAAAAATATTATTTGTTAGATACCTTTAATGGACTTGATAACAAATATAGTAGTGATAAAGAATTAGAAAGAAATATTCTTATGGGATATGATAAAGAAGATAGTGCGCAGTTATATAACCAAGTTGTAAATACTTTCAAAGGCTTTAATGTCAAAATTATAAAAGGAACTGTTCCTGATACTCTTTTAGAAGTAGATTCTCAAAAAATATGTTACCTTTCTGTAGATATGAATTGTGTGTATCCAGAAGTTGCTACTTTAGAATATTTTTGGGATAAAATGGTAAGTGGGGGAGTAATAATTTTAGATGATTATGGATATGCTAATTCAACAAATGACCAAAAAGAGGCACATGACAAATTTGCGACATCGAAAGGAGTAAAAATATTGACTTTACCTACATGCCAAGGACTTTTAATTAAACCATAAATATGCTAAGTATTATAAAAAAAATATATCGTAAAATATTTATTAATTCTAATACAGAGATAATAAATATAACTGAAGAACCCTACGACTTTAATAAGTCAAATCCTCTTGGTGGTAATGGCGAGAGAGTAGATATTACCTATAAGCCCAACATAGATTTTTCTAAGTTGGATATGTACCAAAAAAGTCATTTTAGGCGTTATCAGTTTGCTACAGACCTTATCAGTATTGGAGACATATGTGGAGATTTTGCTTGTGGAACAGGATACGGTTCTGCCATGCTCGTAACTAAAGCTAGTAAAGTCATTGGCATGGATTTGAATAGTCATGTTATTACAGAAATAATAGAAAGATACAAAAAAACACCAAATTTAGCATTTTATAATGATAATTTGTTGAATCTAAATTATGAAAACTATTTTGATTGTATTGTATCTTTCGAAACTGTTGAGCATTTTTATGACCATGATGTTTTAACTCTTATCAAGCTATTTGCAAAGGCACTTAAGACAAATGGTAAATTTATTTTCTCGACACCTTATATGCAAGAAAGGAGTGAAGCAGCCGAAAAGTTAGGCTTTCATCTTAGTTTTTATTTTAGTGAAGAAAAAATAGCGAAACTATTAGCGGAATGTGGATTGGAAATAGTTTTGTATAAATTTCAAAACTATGATACACATACTATAGAAAGTAGTTTGGCAAAAAAAGATTTTATTATCTGTGTTGCAAAAAAAAAATAATATGAAAGTTTCAATTTGTATTCCAACTTATAAACAAATTATATATTTGCAAAAAAATCTTGAATCAATTTTGATACAAGATTATGAAGACTATGAGGTAATAATAACAGACGATACTCCTGATGATAGTGTTAAAGATTTTGTTCAGTCATATAAAATTAGGTTTACCGATAAGCTGAATTACTATAAGAATATAGTTTCTCTTGGTACACCTGAAAATTGGAATGAAGCTATTAGTAAAGCTAAGGGAGAATATATTAAAATTTTACATCATGACGATTGGTTTACAGATAAAAATAGTTTATCTGAATTTGTAAAAATGTTAGAAGAAAATCCTCAATCTGACTTTGGTTTCAGTGGCGCAGTAGCAATTAATATTAAATACAACAAGACTTGGATTCATAGTGCAACTGCTAAACAAATTGAAAACTTAATAAGTAATCCAGCTATACTATTTTTTGGTAATTTTATTGGTCCTCCAAGT
Organism: Cytophagales bacterium; assembly: GCA_043748455.1. Taxonomy (GTDB): domain Bacteria; phylum Bacteroidota; class Bacteroidia; order Cytophagales; family Thermoflexibacteraceae; genus JAAFKA01. Next base: position 19,547 of record JAYTNF010000057.1, on the reverse strand, counting down.
TCTATAATTTGTAGACGGAATAAGTATATAAAATATAATAAAAATATGAAGTGGCTAGTCGATTTAGAATTCTATATTCGCTGTCTTACATCAAATAGTGCTTTTATATTTAATGAAAAACCACTAATTACGAGTATAAGTAATGCAGCACATTCCGTTACCAATGTTTGTGAAAATAATAAAAATATTGAAATTCCAGAATATATAGTCTTATTTAAAACAATAATTAAAAATAATATATGGATGTTATTTGATAAATCATATCTGTTATTTTTTAATGTGTTATTTGACAAGTACAATATTTCATCAGTCAAAGATATTCGTAGAAGTGATTATAATGAAAGTATTCCATTATCATTAATATTGCTACTTGTGACTAAGAAAATTAAAACATTATATAAACAATTAATCCACATTTAACTAATATGACAATTCATTCTTTGAATAACTATATCAATAGCCCTATTGTATTTGAAAAGGAATTACTTAATTATTTTAGCAGAAATAGAGAGATTATAATATTTGATATAGGTGCTTGTGAAGGCGAGGACTCTATCAAATATGCAAATTTATTTCCCAATTCAAAAATCTATGCATTTGAAGCTTTGCCAAATAACATTGGTAAAATAAATGCCACTATTGCTAAGTATGGAAATCATAGAATAAATGTTATACCACAAGCATTGAGTAACAAAGTTGGCGTTGCAAGTTTTTTTGTTTCATCAGGCAAACCAGAAGGTTATAATGATAACACAGAATGGGATTTTGGTAACAAGTCTAGTTCTTTGTTGCCTCCAGATAAAGTAAATGAATATTTTGAATGGTTATTATTTAATACAGAAATTCAGGTAGAAACAAATACTATCAGCAATTATTGCACTATTAATAGCATAAATGGCATTGATTTGATACATATGGATGTACAAGGTGCAGAATTACTAGTATTAGAAGGCGCAGAAGATTTTCTATGTAATATAAAAATGATATGGTTAGAGGTAGAAGTTGTGAGTCTATATAAAAACCAACCATTGAAGCAGGACATTGAAAGTTTTATGAAAAAACATAAGTTCAAAAAAATTTTTGAAAAAGTTGATAGTATTTCTGGCGACCAACTGTATGTGAGTTCTACATTTTATAAAGGAAATGAAGAAGACTCTTCAATTAAGATGTTCAAGAACATCATAAAAAAACAACTAATAAAAATTCCAATTATAAAAAAAATATTGTATTGGAAACATTTATCATTTTTGTACGAAAATGAACAAAATGCAACCAAGTATCATAAAACTAGTTACTCTCAATGTGGCGAAGATTTAATCGTAAAATATATATTTGACCTTATTGGTATTGTAAATCCCTCTTATATTGATATAGGTGCACATCATCCTTATTATCTGAGTAATACAGCCTTATTTTATGAAAATGGTAGTAGGGGCATTAACGTTGAACCAAACATAACACTATATGAAGAGTTCTTAAATCATAGAAAAGAAGATATTAATTTGCCAATTGGAGTTGGTATGACTGAGAGTGAAGTAGATTTTTACGTTATATCTTCATCTACTTTAAGTACATTTTCTAAAGAAGAAGCAGAAAAATATTCAAAGGAAGGAAATTACTCAATAAAAAGCGTTGAAAAAATAAGAGTTTCTACACTAACAAATATAATTAAAGAATTTTCAAGCATCAGTTTTCCTAAATTTTTAAGTGTTGATGCAGAAGGAATTGACGATATTATTATTAAACAGATAGATTTTGAAAAAAACTTCCCAATTGTAATATGTATAGAAACCATCTCATTTTCTACAAGTGGAAATGGTATCAAAAATACTCAACTAATAGATTATCTCAATTCAAAGGGTTATATAACTTTTGCTGATACGAATATTAATACTATTTTTGTTAGAGAAGAGTATTGGCGAAAATAAATATGATTATAAAAATTCGTATAAACATCAAATAGGTAAGTATTATAGCATCCTTTAAGGATATTAGCACTAATAAATAACACATCGTTATTATTTGGATATTATCTATAATTCGATATTAGTATTTTGAATTTGCCATCCTAAGCCTGTTAAAAACCTAAATTGTTGATTTTGATATGACAACGTAAGATTTTTTGCAAGCTCAGAATGAGAAAATGAATTTTTAATGTCAGTATCTAAATAACACGTGATCACTTACTTCAGTACTAATCTATTAATTTCAGATACTTTTTATTTTTCACAAAATGTTTAAAAATTTTGTGAAATTTATTCATTGTCAATAAATTAAATCTATTTGCATATTCACATAGATATTTTAATTATTTGTTTATCAAATAATTAAAGTAACTAAAATATAAAAATAAGATTTATATTGTTATATAACAAATTATTGTCTTTCCAAATGACTAAAAACTCATACATCTATATAGCAGGTCATACAGGTATGGTTGGCAGTGCTATCAAACGACTTTTAGAAAAAGAAGGTTATAGCAACTTGGTATATGCTACCAGCAAAGAACTTGACTTGACTAATCAACAAGCAGTTAAGGCTTTTTTTGAAAAATATAAACCCGAATATGTTATTTTAGCAGCAGCTAAAGTTGGTGGCATTCAAGCAAATATTGATAGTCCTGCGGTGTTTTTGCACGATAATTTAGCCATTCAAAATAATATTATTCATCAATCGTATTTGCATAAAGTAGAAAAGTTAGTTTTTTTGGGAAGTTCTTGCATCTATCCAAAAGAATGTCCACAACCTATGAAAGAAGAATATCTTTTGACAGGTAAATTAGAGCCAACTAACGAAGGCTATGCTTTAGCAAAAATTGCAGGTTTAAAACTCTGTGAATTTTATTACAAACAATACGGTTTTAAAAGTATTAGTTTGATGCCTTGCAATTTGTATGGCGAAAATGATAGTTTTGACTTGCAACATTCTCATGTACTTTCTGCTTTAGTAAAACGATTTTCTGATGCTAAAAATACCCATGCAGATTCTATAACACTTTGGGGAACAGGTATTGCAAAACGTGAATTTATGCATGTCAATGATTGTGCAAAATCTGTTTTGTTTATGTTGGAAAATTATAAAAATTATGGTAGCTTTATCAATGTTGGCTGGGGAGAAGATATTAGTATCAAGGAGTTAGCCGAAATGATTAGCCAAAAAGTAGGTTTTGAGGGGCAAATTTTGTGGGACGACACCAAGCCAAACGGAATGTTGCGAAAATGTATGGACGTTTCGGAAATGAAAAATATAGGTTTTGAGCCTAAAATTACACTTGACGAAGGGGTAGCACAAATGATAACATTGTATAAGCAAGTAAAGCAAAACTAACATTTCTTAAAGAAATGTTAGTTTTAGGTTAGTATTTAAATGATAAAACCTTATGATACCATTAATGAAAAATGCTTTTTTGAATGAATATGAAACCAAAAAAGCCTTATCTGAATTTATAATGAAAGCCGACAAACTCAGTATGCACGAAAAATGTGCAGAGTTTGAGGTGGCTTTTGCAAAAAAACAAGGGCGAAAAGATGCTGTTTTATTTAATAGTGGTGGCAGTGCCAATTTAGCCATGTTGCAAGCCATGAAAAACATGGATATGCTCAAAGATGGCGACAAAGTTGGATTTTCGGCACTTACTTGGTCAACAAACACGATGCCAATTATTCAAATGGGACTTGTACCTGTGGCTGTTGATTGCGAATTAGAAACTTTGAATGTTGGCTCAAAACAGTTGCTTGATATTTTGACACAAGTAGAATTAAAGGCTTTTTTCCTAACCAATGTTTTAGGTTTTGTGAGTGATATTTGGGAAATAAAACGGATTTGTGCTGAGAGAAATATTATTTTAATCGAGGATAATTGCGAATCATTAGGTACACAAACTCCACAAGGCAAAGCAGGAAATTTTGGTCTTGGTGCAAGTTTTTCGTTTTTTGTAGCACATCACATGTCCACGATTGAGGGGGGAATGGTTTGCACAGATGACGAAGATTTTGCCGAAATGTTGCGTATCGTGCGGGCAAACGGCTGGGATAGAAACCTAACTGCTAAACAACAAATAAAATGGCGTAAAAAGTATGATATAAAATCAGAATTTGAGGCAAAATATACTTTTTATGACTTAGGTTTTAATTTTCGTCCAACAGAAATTACAGGTTTTTTAGGACTTTATCAACTACAATTTTTAGACGATAATATTAAGGTCAGAGAGCAAAATTATTTGCAATTAGAAAAAACGATGCAACATAATATAGATTTGGTACAATTAAAACATAATCATATTAGTTTACTTTCTACTTTTGCTGTTCCTGTTGTTTGTAAAAGTCCTGAACTTAGAGAAAGATATTTGGCACAGTTTTCGGGTGCAGGTATCGAAATTCGACCTATGATTGCGGGTAATATGCAAAAACAGCCCTTTTATAAAAAATATGTGCAACAAGAATTTGACTTACCTAATACAGACTTTTTACATTATAATGGTTTTTATTGTGGAAATTATCCTGAATTAAGTACAACAGATTTAGAAACTATTACAAGTTGTCTCTATAAATATTAATCCATGATTATCATAAAACTTGTAGGAGGTTTAGGAAACCAAATGTTTCAGTATGCCTTAGGGAGACATTTAGCGTTACTAAATAACACTAAGTTATATTTAGATATTACTCACTATGAAACTGATACACTCAGAAAATATGAGTTAAGTTGCTTTGATATACAAGCTAAAATAGCTGATAAACAAATGCTTGATGACTTTACTCAGTATCCACACCATCTTAGTCGGTGGCAACGCTTATGTCAGTATTATATTTTAGGTAGGCGAAATCTTATGATAACAGAGCCTCATTTTCAATATGCTGAAGGTATTGCTGGAAACTATAAAGAAAATATCTATTTAGCAGGATATTGGCAGAGTGAGAAATATTTTAAGGCAGTAGAAACACTTATTCGGAAAGATGTTATGTTGGTAAAGCCTTTAACTTTCAAGGCACAAGAATTTGAAAGGATAATAAAAAGTAAAAATTCAGTTAGCTTACACATTCGCAGGGGAGATTATATAGCTAATGCAACTGTTTTAGAAGTGCATGGAGTATGTAGCCTAAATTATTATCAACAAAGTATAGAATTAATTAAACAAAGAATCGAAAAGCCAACTTTTTTTGTCTTTTCAGATGATATAACTTGGTGCAAAGCCAATTTGCAGATAGATTCTGAAGTTGTATTTATAGAAAATTTGCAATATAATTATGAAGATTTGCGATTAATGTCCTCTTGTCAGCACCATATTATTGCCAATAGTAGTTTTAGCTGGTGGGGAGCTTGGCTCAATCCAAATCCTGATAAAATAGTAATAGCACCGAAGGAGTGGTTTGCTACTACGGAGAGAAATTATCAAGATGTTATACCTGAAACATGGATAAAAATATGAAAAACCCCTTAATTTCTGTCATTATGCCTGTTTACAATGCTGAAAAGTATGTAGCAGAGGCAATAGAAAGTATTTTAAACCAAACCTTGGCGTAGTATAAAAAAATAATTCTTAAAATTATGGAGAATCAAGAAATAAAATCTTTTAGTTTTTCTTCTGTCAAATTTTCTGATTTGGAGGAAATTGTTGATATCAAAGTAGTAAATAATCCACAAAAATTTGATGAGTGGTTTGAAAATTCCTATCAAATAAAGGAAGAAGAAGTTGTATTTTTTAATAATCTAATTCAAAAGCATATAACCCGTATTGCCTTTTATATGGAAGAGAATTTAAAGGCAAAATATATTATTCCTATTCTTAATCTTGTAGATTTTATAGTTGAACCTGTGAGTGATTGGTATGATACTGCCCTTTCAGGTACATTAAATGGTGTAGAATTTAACGGTTTTACAGATTTTATGGTGGCATCAGGTACAGAAAATCCTAAAAAGCCTTACTTTTTCATTCAAGAATTTAAGCCATCTGTTCCTGATAAAGACCCTCGTATTCAATTATTAGCGGAACTACTGGTGGCAATAGAAAAAAATAAAACTACCATTATGCGTGGTGGCTATATTATTGGGCAATATTGGAAATTTGTGATTGTAGAAAAAATAAGGGAAAATCAATTTCAGTATTTTGTTTCTAAAAGTTTTGATAGTTTAGATTTAACGGATTTGAAACAAATTTATGTAATTTTACAAGCTGTAAAACATAAATATTGCAAAGATTAATTTTCTTATGAACTATAAAAATATGAAAACCCCCTTAATTTCTGTCATTATGCCTGTTTACAATGCTGAAAAGTATGTAGCAGAGGCAATAGAAAGTATTTTAAGCCAAACATTTAGAGATTTTGAGTTCTTAATATTTAATGACGGTTCTACCGACAAAAGTGCAGAAATTGTGCAATATTATGCCAATAAAGATGAGAGAATTATTTTTTATAATTATACAAAAAATACGGGCTATTTAAAACATCTTAACGAAGGAATAGACAAGGCACAAGGCAAATATATAGCACGTATGGACGCAGATGATATTAGCTTGCCTCAAAGATTTGAGAAACAAGTGGAGTTTATGGAAAGCCATGAAGATATTGGAGTTTGTGGAACTTGGTTTACTACTTTTGAAAATCATATTGAAAATACGATTACTGTCATGCAACCATTTGAAAAGGATAGTGATATAAAAATAGCTATTTTTCATTCATGCCCTTTTGGACACCCAACTGTTATGGCTAAAACAGAAGTGTTAAAGCAAAATAAATACGACATAAATTTTTATCCAGCCGAAGATTATGAACTATGGTCAAGGCTGATTCCAATTACCAAATTTTACAATATCCAAGAAAATTTATTGTTTTATAGAATTCACGAAACTAATATTACCAAAAGCAAATCACATACCCAGCAGGATAATGGTGTTAATGCACAACTACAACAATTATTACAATTAGGATTGGAAACTAATATGTGTAGTAAAGAGGATATTAAAACGTTATTTCCGTTGCATCAATTTAGACAACAATACGTACAGATAGAGTCAGTAGATGAAGTGATTAGAATTGCCAATATTTTGCAGAAAATGTATGTTGGAAACAAGAAACAACAACTTTATGATAGCCAAAAATTTACTGCTTTTCTGACAATAGCATGGCATAATCATCTATCTTTAGAATTATTTAACTATAATATAAAATTATTAATAACTTACTTATCTTTTCCATTACCTACACTTTCTTTGTTTTCTTGGAAAGAAAAAGTTAAATTTGTAGTAAAATGTTTGGTGCATTGGAAAACAAGAATTTAATAAGGATTTCATAAATTATGCAAGACGATTTAAAAAATATTTTTGATAAATATGCCCAAAATAATATTTGGGGAGATGCAGATTCTTTGTCTGGTGGAGGCTCTAATTTAATACAAACAGCTACTATTCGCAAAGAAATACCTAATTTAATTAAAAATTATCAAATCAAGAGCATGGTTGATGCTCCTTGTGGAGATTATTTTTGGATGCGAGAAATACAAGCTATTTTAGAAAAAGAACTTGATAATTATCATGGACTTGATATTGTAGCAAGTCTTGTGGCTAAAAACAAAGAAACTTTTGGTAGTTTCAAAACCACATTTTCACAAGTAGATATTACAAGTCAAGCAATACCCAAAGTTGATTTGATTTTTACAAGAGATTGTCTGGTGCATTTATCTTTTGCTAATATCTATAAAGTGATGCGAAATTATAAAAAATCACAATCAAAATATTTACTTACCACCACTTTTACAAACCGAAACCATAACAGAGATATTTTTGACGGAGATTGGCGAACTCTGAATTTAGAATTAGCTCCGTTCTTTTTTCCAAAACCTATTTTATTGATTAACGAAAATTGCACAGAAGGCGAGGGAAATTATGCCGACAAATGTTTAGGTTTGTGGGAAATAAAATCGTTGCCAAGTTTCTCTCGATTGAGTATTTTTATTCATAATAGAATTCTGAATAAATTTAGTTAGATGAGTTATTTTATATCAAAATGAATCACACTTAAAATAATATGGAAACAGAAATCAAATCATATAATTTTTCAACAATTAAGTTTTCGGAATTAGAGAAAATAATAAGTCTTAAATCAAAACGCAATTTTTCAAAATTTGAAGATTGGTTTAGCTATGATTATAGCATGAGTGAATTAGAAAGCACATTTTTAGAAAACTTAATAGATAAGCACTTTCTTTTATTGCCTTCGTATTTTGAAGACACTTTAAAAATAAAATTTATCGGTCCTATTCTCAATCAAGTAGATTTTAGTGCAGAATATCTCCATGATTGGTATCATGCCAGCTTGTCAGGAATGTTGAATGGCGTAGAAATTAAAGGTTTTGCAGATTATATGGTGGCAACAGGTACACGTGAGCCTAATAAACCCTACTTTTTTATTCAAGAGTTTAAACCCTCTATACCTGATAAAGACCCTGAAGTACAATTATTGGCAGAAATGTTGGTAACAATTGAGAAAAATCAAACCATAATGATGCGAGGTGGCTATATTATTGGGCAACTTTGGAAATTTGTGATATTGGAGAAAATCGGAGAAAACCAATTTGAATATTTTGTTTCTAAAAGTTTTGATAGTTTAGATTTACCAGATTTAAAACAAATTTATGTAATTTTACAAGCTGTAAAACATAAATATTGTCAAGATTGAGAGAACAAATTAAACATAAGAAATGTGGAAACAGAAATAAAATCATATAATTTTTCGACAATTAAATATTCCAAGCTGGAAGAAATTGTTGATATTGGTATTGTAAATAACCTTGCAAAATTTGATGAATGGTTTGAAACTCCTTATCAAATAAAAGAACAGGACACTATATTTTTTGGAAATCTAATTGAAAAACATAGAACTCGTATGAGTTTTTATATGGAAGAAGATTTAAAGGCAAAATTTATTATTCCTATTCTTAATCTTGTAGATTTTATGGTTGCCCCTATAAGTGATTGGTATGATGGCAGTCTTTCGGGAATGGTAAATGGCGTAGAAATCAAAGGTTTTGCTGATTTTATGGTGGCAACGGGCATAGACCAAGCTAAAAAACCTTACTTTTTCATACAAGAATTTAAACCTTCGATACCAGACCGTAATCCTGAAGTGCAGTTATTAGCAGAATTATTGATTGCAATAGAAAAAAATAAGACTAATATTATGCGTGGAGGTTATATCATTGGGCAATATTGGAAGTTTATGATTTTAGAAAAGATAGGAAATAATCAATTTGAATATTTTGTTTCTAAAAGTTTTGATAGCTTAGATTTACAAGATTTAAGGCAAATTTATGTAATTTTGCAAGCAGTAAAACATAAATATTGTCAAGATTAAGAGAACAGATTAAACATAAGAAATATGGAAATAGAAATAAAATCATATAATTTTTCGACAATTAAATATTCTCAGTTAGAAGAAATTGCGAATATTCGTCCTGAATTGACAAAAAATCAATTCAAAGAATGGTTTTCATACGCTTACAAATTAAGTCGCAAAGAAAGCCTTTTTTTGAAAGAATTAATTGATAGACATATTACACTGCTAAATTTCTATATGGAAGAGGATTTGAAAATGAAATTTTTAAGTCCTATTTTTAATCAAGTTAATTTTACAACAGATAGATTTCACGATTGGTATGATGGCAGCCTTTCTGGAATGGTAAATGGCGTAGAAATCAAAGGTTTTGCAGATTTTATGGTGGCAACGGGCATAGACCAAGCTAAAAAACCGTATTTTTTCATTCAAGAATTTAAACCCTCAGTACCAGACCGTAATCCTGAAGTGCAGTTATTAGCAGAATTATTGATTGCAATAGAAAAAAATAAGACTAATATTATGCGTGGAGGTTATATTATTGGGCAATATTGGAAGTTTATGATTTTAGAAAAGATAGGAAATAACCAATTTGAATATTTTGTTTCTAAAAGTTTTGATAGTTTAGATTTACAAGATTTAAAGCAAATTTATGTAATTTTGCAAGCCGTAAAACATAAATATTGTCAGGATTAAGAGAAAAGCAAATGATAATTAAAGAAAATGGAAACAACAGAAATTAAATCTTATAATTTTTCGAGTGTTAAATATTCGGAATTGGAAAAAATAGTTTCAATCAAATTAAAACTTAATCATGCCAAGTTTGCAGAGTGGTTTGGACATAGCTACAAGCTAAGTAGAAAAGAAAGCAATTTTTTAAGTAATCTAATAGATAGGCATTTTACTTTGTTATCTTCCTATTTTGAAGATACTTTAAAAGCAAAGTTTATTAGCCCTATTCTCAATCAAGTAGATTTTAGTGCAGAATATCTCCATGATTGGTATCATGCCAGCTTATCTGGAATGTTGAATGGGGTAGAAATTAAAGGTTTTGCAGATTATATGGTGGCAACAGGTACACGTGAGCCTAATAAACCCTACTTTTTTATTCAGGAATTTAAACCTTCTATTCCTGATAAAGACCCTGAAGTACAATTATTGGCAGAACTATTGGTAACCATAGAGAAAAATCAAACTGTAATTATGCGTGGTGGCTATATTATCGGACAATATTGGAAATTTGTGATATTGGAGAAAATCGGCGATAACCAATTTGAATATTTTGTTTCTAAAAGTTTTGATAGTTTAGATTTACAAGATTTAAAGCAAATTTATGTAATTTTGCAAGCCGTAAAGCATAAATATTGTCAGGATTAAGAGAAAAGCAAATGATAATTAAAGAAAATGGAAACAACAGAAATTAAATCTTATAATTTTTCCACAATAAAATTCTCAGACTTAGAAGATATTGTAAGCATTATACCGAAACTTAATTACTCAAAATTTGATGATTGGTTTGGTTATGGTTATGTGCTAAATGCAGAGGAAAATCTTGTTTTGGAAAAACTGATTAATAAACATATTTTATACTTGCCCTCTTATATGGAAGAAGACTTGAAAATGAAATTTTTAAGTCCCATTCTCAATCAAGTTGATTTTCTTACAGAAAAATTTCATGATTGGTATGATGCAGCCCTTTCAGGCATAGTTAATGGCGTAGAAATCAAAGGTTTTGCAGATATTATGATAGCATCAGGTACTAAAAGTCCTCGCAAGCCTTATTTTTTCATTCAAGAATTTAAACCTTCTATTCCTGATAAAGACCCTGAGGTGCAATTATTGGCAGAAATGTTGGTTGCAATAGAGAAAAATCAGACTCATGTTATGTTAGGTGGTTATATTATTGGGCGAAGCTGGGTTTTTGTGATACTAGAAAAAATTGCTGAAAACCAATTTGAATATTTTGTTTCACCAGCTTTTGATGCTTTGAAATTACCAGATTTAAAGCAAATTTATATAATTTTGCAAGCTGTAAAACATAAATATTGTCAAGATTAAGAGAAAAATATGAAATATTATATGCAAAATATGAAATTAACTTATTGATTATTAGCAAGTTAAAAATAAAAAACTATTTAAGAGCAAATGTTAAAAAAAATATTATTAATACCTTCATGGTATCCATCTGTCCTTAATTCTTCGGTAGGTTCTTTTTTTAGAGAACAAGCTGCATTGTTAAATGATACTAAAAAATATGACATAAAAGTACTTTATGGCGTAATAAAAGAGGTTAGTTTATTGGAATTTATTGTTTATTTTATTGGAGAGTTTTTAAGAAAAAAAGTTATATTATCTCAAAATTATTTGATACAAAACCCTGAAGCACATAGTTTTATTATTAAGATTTATAAAGGCTTGGCTGATGAGCAAAAATATTTTATTTTCATTCGGGCTTATGCTTATGCTTATAGAGTTTTAGCTAAAAATTATGATTGGCAACCAGATTTAATTCATGCCCAAAGTGCTATTGATGGAGGTATATTTGCAAAAAATCTGTCTTTATGTGAAGTAAAAAAGCCATATTTAATCATAGAGCATCAATTTTTTGTGTTAGATACATTTAGTAATTATAAAAAGAATTTAATACTTGATGCCATAAGAAGTGCCACAAAAGTTGGCGTAGTCAGTGAACATCAAAAGAAAATGATACTTATGCATGAGCATCGTTGCAATCCCATTGTTGTTTGGAATTACACAGACGAAGAAAAATTTTATATTGATAGCTATGTAACAAAATTCCCAATATTTACAATCATCACAATTACAAATCCGTTTTATATTAAAGATTCTGATACTTTTTTTAGGGCAATAAAAATATTAGCAACTTTTTGCGAAAACTTTAAGTTTATTATTATTGGTAATGCTTCTTATAATGACTTATCACAAGCAAATACCAATTCTTTTGAAGAAATGGCTATAAAGTTAGGTATTCATCATCTTGGCACTTTTATAGCTCACGTAGAAAGAGATGAATTACCCAAAATTTTGAACTCCGCAGATGTTTGTGTCGTTACAAGCATTGCCGAAACCTTTGGAATTGCGGCTCGTGAAGCCATGATGTGTGGACTTCCTGTGGTTACAACTGCCTGTGGTGGTGTTGAAGATGGTATTAATGAACAAACAGGTAGAGTTGTGCCAATTAGAGATGCTGAAAAAATAGCAGAAATAATTTTTAAAATAAAGAATAAAGTCATTACATTTGAAAATAATTTTATCAGAGATTTTGCCATTAGTCAGTGTGGCAAGAATAAATTTCTTGATAAAATGGAAACTTTTTATACCTTATAGGCTCATGATAAATGTTACAAAAACATATTTACCACCTCTTGATGAGTATGTCGAATATTTACAGAAGATTTGGAAAAGTGGTTTTGTTACCAACCGTAGTCCTTTTGTTTTAGAACTTGAACAGAAAATTAAAACTTATTTGGGTGTTAAAAACATGCTTTTTGTCAATAATGGCACCATTGCATTACAGATTGCCATTAAATCATTGGATTTACAAGGCGAAATTATCACAACTCCTTTTTCTTATGTAGCCACAACTACAGCTATTTTATGGGAAAATTGTGAACCTGTGTTTGTAGATATTGAACCAGACACCTTTTGTATAGATGCTCACAAAATAGAAGCAAGTATCACCTCAAAAACATCTGCTATTTTGGCTACTCATGTCTACGGTTATCCATGTAATGTAATAAAAATAGCGGAAATAGCGAAAAAATATAAGCTAAAAGTTATTTACGATGCTGCACATGCTTTTGGTATTGAAGTAGAAGGGCAATCTATTTTTAACTTTGGTGATATATCCACAACAAGTTTTCACGCCACCAAATTATTTCATACTATAGAAGGTGGTGGTATTTTTTGTAATGATGACGAACTATTTAGAAAAATTACTTTGGCACACCAATTTGGACATTTTCATGATGATTATTACCAAGTAGGGGTTAATGGCAAGGTATCGGAGTTTCATGCTGCAATGGGCTTATGTAATTTGGAGAGAATCCATGATTTTATAACAACCAGAAATAAACTTATTGCAATGTATGATAAACAGTTAGCTTTTTTGCCTATTCAAAGACCAAAAATAAATTCAGATTTTAAATATAATGGAGCCTATTATCCTGTTGTTTTTGAAAGTGAGGAAGTTTTACTCGCAGTAAAGCATGCACTTAACCAAGAACAAATTTTTCCAAGAAGATATTTTTACCCTTCTCTTAATACGGTGCCTTATTTGAAAAAACAACAGCCTTGTGAAATTTCAGAAGACATAGCCAAAAAGGTTTTGTGTCTGCCATTATTTTATGAATTGGAGCTTAGTGAGATTGAAAAAATAACTCATATAATTAATCAAACACTATGTTAGTTATCGGAGCTAAAGGTCATGCAAAAGAAGTTTTAGAAATATTTTATCAAAAAAGAGAATTAGAAAGCCTCTATTTTTTTGATGACATGAACCCAGAATTACCCGATTTTATTTTTACTAACTTTAAGCTATTAAAAAGCATAGATGCTGCAAAAGAACTTTTTATAAAAGACAGTAATTTTGTATTGGGTTTGGGCAATCCCTTAATAAGATATAAATTAAGTCAAAAATTTTTGGCTGTTGGTGGTATATTATCTTCAATTATATCCCCTTTTGCACATATAGGTCATTATGATGTTATTTTAGGTAGGGGCGTAGACGTAATGACTAATGTAATTATTACAAATAGTGTTAATATTGGAGAAGGAACACTATTGAATCGTAATGTGAATGTAAGCCATGATGTAGTTATTGGAAAATACTGCGAATTGGCACCAAGTGTAAATATATCAGGTAACTGCACGATTGGTAATTTTTGTAATTTTGGAACAGGTGCTGTAGTTTTGCCTAAAATTACGATTGGCGACAATGTTATTGTAGGTGCGGGGGCAGTGGTTACAGAAAACATAGCTAATAATTCTCTTGTGGTAGGAGTTCCTGCAAAAGTTATAAAAAAATTAGACCCTTTAAATTTTGAATAATGATTTTAAGCATTTGCATGATAACTTACAATCACGAAAAGTTTATTCGTGAGGCTATAGAAAGTGTTTTAAGTCAAAAAACTAACTTTACATTTGAGTTAGTTATTGCAGATGATTGTTCAAAAGATAGTACAAGACAGATATGTGTGGAGTATAAAGAAAAATATCCTGATAGAATTAAGTTATTATTACCCGAAAAAAATTTAGGCATGATGCCTAATTTTATCAATACTTTGCAGGCTTGTGATGGAAAATACATTGCTCTGTGTGAAGGTGATGATTATTGGACTGATGAAAATAAGTTGCAAAAACAAGTGGATTTTTTGGAAAACAATCAAGATTTTGTCAGTTGCTTTCATAATGTTGTAGAGTTTGTAACAAAAGATGTTACTAAAAACTTTCATTATTGTCCTGAAAATCAAAAAGATATATCTACACTAAGTGATTTATTAGTTAAAAACTTTATGCCTACTTGTTCTGTTGTTTTTAGAAATAAACTGATTAAAAATTTTCCTTCATGGTATTATGGAGTAAAAATGGGAGATTGGACTCTACATATTCTTAACGCAGAACATGGAAAAATCAAATATATGAATGAAGTTATGGGAGTACACAGAATACATGACGGTGGTATATGGTCGGGCAAAAAACACTCGGAAAATATTAAAGATATTATTAAGACATACGATATTTTGCATAATTACTTAGACAAGCAATACAACAACACAATACAAGAATATAAGTTTTACTATTTAAATGCACTGTATGAAGAATATTATAAGCAAAGAGAAAAAGTATTAGCAATAAAAGTACTTTTTAGTCAAGTAAGTACTTGGCATGGTTATGTTTTGAAAAAAGAGTTTTTTAGGAAAGTTATGAACATCTTTTTTAAGTAACAAAATTTATAAAACTACCTCACCTTTAATAAAAAACTATACATAAACTATACATAAATGATATAAAAATGGTAATAAAAATATTGAGAAAACTTAAATATTTAATTTTTCCAAAAAAAGATACTCCAAAAAATATTCCTCTAAAAGATTTATTATTAAATCGTCACGCACAAATAGATAATTCGAGTATTATTGAGGGCATGAATTTAGATTTGCGAAATCCAGTAGATAATAAACAATATTTGACCATTGGAAAAGATTGTATGATTCATGCAAATATTATTTTTGAATCGCAGGCAGGAGAAGTTATTATTGGAGATAGAGTTTTTTTAGGTAACTCAACCATCATATCACGTACTAAGGTTGAATTTGGTAATGATATTTTTGTAGCTTGGGGTGCTTATTTTTATGACCATGATTCTCATTCTTTGGATTATAAAGAAAGAAGGAAAGATATATTAAGACAATTAGATGATTACCATACTAAAAAACCTAATTTTATCTATTCCAAAGATTGGAGTGTGGTAAATACAAAGCCTATAAAAATATGTGATGATGCTTGGATAGGTATGCATGTAACTATACTAAAGGGAGTAACAGTAGGCGAAGGTGCAATAGTCGCAGCAGGAAGTGTTGTTACCAAAGATGTGCCTGCGTGGACTGTTGTGGCAGGTAATCCAGCACAAGTAGTCAAAGAAATACCATTAGAATTAAGAAAGAATAGTTTATGAAAATTCTCATCATCGGTAGTTCTGGCTTTATTGGTAGCCATTGTCTAAATTATTTTTCGGCAAAAAACCATGAAATATGGCACGCAAATACCAATTATGCGAATAAACTCAATTATTTTGTAGTTTCTAAAATCCAAAGTAATTTTGAAATAATTTTTAGTGCCCAGCAATTTGATGTTTGTATTAATGCCTCTGGTTCTGCCCATGTGGGTTTTTCTTTTGAAAATCCTGCCCTTGATTATGAACTCAACACGCTGAATGTGCAGAAAATTTTAGTAGCTTTGCACAAATATAATCCAAATTGTAAACTTATTAATTTTTCAAGTGCCGCAGTATATGGCAATCCTCAAAAATTGCCGATTAGCGAAAATGCAGCCACGCAGCCTATGTCGCCTTATGGTTTTCATAAATTGCAAAGTGAATATTTATTAACAGAATATCACAAGTTTTTTGGTTTAAAAACGTGCAGTTTGCGAGTTTTTTCGGCTTATGGAGAAAGATTACAGAAACAACTTTTTTGGGATTTGTACCAAAAAGCTAAAAAATCTCAAAACACAATGATTGATATTTTTGGTACAGGTAATGAAACTCGTGATTTTATTTATATCTCAGATTTAGTAAAGTGTGTAGATTTAATCATAGAAAATGCTAAATTTGAGGGCGAAACAATCAATGTGGCAAGTGGTTTAGAAACAACAATTAGCGAAGTTGTAACAACTTTTTATACTTTGTTAAATCCTAAAATAGAGTTCAATTTTTCAGGAAAAACTAAAATTGGAGACCCTACAAATTGGTGTGCAGATATTGAATTATTACAAAAAATGGGATTTACTCCCACTATAACTATTTCAGAAGGACTAACGAATTATGTAACATGGCTAAAAGCAGAAAAAGAATAGGTTTAATTTTTTCGTATGATGAAGGCTGGATTGCAGGTTCATATTATATTTTAAATCTTATACATGCCCTAAATACTTTAGAAGATATTGATAAACCCATAATTGTAATTTTTTCTAATAATGAAAATGATTTTGATATTATTAAAGAAATAAACTATCCTTATATTAGTTATACTAATATATTTCATGAATATAATCCATATGATTATACAAGGTTTGAGCAATTAGTAAATAAAATTGCATTGAAGTTCACGAAGCAACTTATTTACGATAAACGTCCTTCTACAACAGATTTAGATGTATGTTTTCCATATATTGGTGGTTTTTCTTTTGAAAATTTAGCATATATTTTTGCAAAAATAAAAAAAGAGCAACGATTGTATTGGATTCCTGATTTTCAAGATAAATATTTAGCTAATTTTTTTACCGAAGATGATTTAAAATTTCGGGATAAACATAATAGCTTTATTGCTTATGAAAATGAAAATAATATCGTATTTAGTAGTTTTGATGCTAAAAAAGATTTCGATACTTTTTTTCCAAACCACAAAGCAAAGGCTAAAGTGTTACATTTTGCAGTAACACATCAAAATTATGAAAACTTATCATTTATTAATATAGCAAATAAATATAAAATTCCTGAAAATTATTTTTTTAGCCCCAACCAATTTTGGGCACATAAAAATCATATCATTATTTTAAAAGCTATTAAAATACTTAAAGAGCAAGGTTTTTCTTATACAGTTGTATTTTCAGGACGCATGCATGACCATAGAAATATAGGATATTCTAATGATTTATTAAACTTTGTAAAAGATAATAAATTGGAAGAAAATATTTACTTTTTAGGTTTTATTGACCGAGCAGAACAGTTAAAACTCATGAAAGAATCCATTGCTATCATTCAACCTTCTCTTTTTGAAGGTTGGAGTACCGTTGTTGAGGATACTAAGGCAATGAACCAATCTATCATTTTATCTGATTTAAAAGTACATAGAGAGCAAATGCAAGATAATGTTCTGTTTTTTAATCCTAATGATGCAACAGATTTAGCTAATAAATTGCAAAATTTCAACAAAAATAGTATAAAAATCAACAAAATTAATACAGATTACAACCAAAATATCAAAAGTTTTGGTAAAAATTTTATAGATATTATCAACAAAATTAAGTAATTGCCAAGTAAAATACATAAACTATGCTCAAAAAACTTATTCAATCATTTTTTAATTCTTTTGGTTATCAACTCAATAAAGTTTCTTCTATTCCAGAAATATATAGTGAGAAAATGCTCCATATTCCTAATACATTTACGATGGATTATGCCATTGAGCAATGTAAAAAACGAAATATAGAAATTACAACAGTTATTGATGTAGGTGCGTCAGATAGTCGGTGGTCGGCAGAATGCATGAAATATTATCCAAATGCTTTTTATTACCTTATTGAGGCACAAGAACCGCATAGACTAGCATTAGAGGCATTTAAACAAAAACATTCCAAAGTAAACTATGTGTTAGCGGCAGCAGGAAATAAAGTAGGTGAAATTTATTTTGATAATGGCGGACTTTTTGGCGGTTTAGCCTCTGATAAACCACTCGAACAAAATCATATTGTTGTACCTGTAACAACGATTGATATAGAAATGGCAAAACACGATTTAAAAGCACCATATCTTATCAAATTAGATACACATGGCTATGAAATTCCAATTCTGGAGGGTGCAGCCGAAACTCTCAAAAATGCAAATCTTGTAATTATAGAAACCTATAATTTCCAAATAGCAAAAGATAGTTTGCGTTTTTGGGAAATGTGTGCATATATGGAAAAATTAGGCTTTCTGCCAATAGATATGGTTGATTTCATGCACCGAAAGAAAGACGAAGCTTTTTGGCAAATGGACACTTTTTTTATTAGAAAAGAGAGGATAGAATTTAGCTCTAACAACTATGAATAATATAAATTACCCAAAAATTACGATTGTAACACCATCTTATAATCAAGGTGCTTATCTTGAACGGACTATTTTGTCTATTATAGAACAAAATTATCCAAATTTAGAGTATATTATTATTGATGGTGGAAGTACAGATAATTCAGTAGAAATTATCAAAAAATATGAAAAATACCTCACCTATTGGATAAGTGAAAAAGATAAAGGACAATATTATGCTGTTCAGAAAGGTTTTGAAAAAAGTACAGGCGAAATCATGACTTACTTAAACTCTGATGATATTTTATATAAACAAAGTTTATTTACGATTGCACAAATATTTACAGATTATCAACAAGTAGATTGGGTTTCTGGACTTTCAAACCATATAACAGAACAAGACCAAATAAGTTGGGTATCACCATTACCAAAATGGAATAAATTTAGATATTACCAAAATGATTATAAATTTATTCAGCAAGAAGGTACATTTTGGCGAAAAAGTTTGTGGCAGAAAATAGGTGCTTCTCTAAATTTGGAGTGCCATTTGGCAGGAGATTTGGCTCTTTGGCTTGCCTTTTTTCAATATGCAGAATTACATAATATTAATACTGTTATTGGTGCTTTTCGTCTTAGAGAAAGTAATCAAAAGAGTTTAGAGTTGTACGATGAATATATTGCGGAAGCCG
>JAYTNF010000056.1:0-5614 GCA_043748455.1 Cytophagales bacterium | reverse complement strand
ACAAGCTGAGAAAATTCCAACAGCTTCTAAACTATTACGACCTTCATAAAAATTTTCGGGCAAGTAATATTTGATAAAATCTCGACTAATCACTTCATTTATCATGGCTGCAAAACCTGTAAATAAAATTGGATAAGCATATAATAGAATTGGCGAAAGTTTTTGAAAATTAAAATCAAACTTAAAATCAGCAAAATAACGCCATAAAAATGGAATAATGATTAAATTTCCTATCAAATTGGCAATAAAAATATAAGCAATTCCCATCTTTTCGTCATACCAAGTTGGCATGTACTCTTTGCAAAACCAAAGAAAGAAAAAGTTTAAAGCCACATTTGTAACAATGCTCAACATACGCAAAGTGGCAAAAAGTTTGGCTTTATTTTCTTGTCGCATTTTGGCAAAAGGAATCGTAACCAAAGTATCGGCAGCAAAAAGCCAAGCAAAAATGATGATATACTGCCCAAAATTGTCAGGATAATTCATTAAATTAGCCAATGGAACAGAAAAAACAGTCAGAAACATAGAAAAAATGATACTTGTCAAAATTAACATCGACAAAATCAAATTATAAACTTCTTGTTTGGCTTCTTTATTTTCTTTGGCTTTTGTGGAAAAACGAAAATAAGCAGTTTCCATACCGTATGTATAAACGACATTGAAAAAGGCAGCTTTTGCATAAAAATCAGAGATAATTCCGTATTGTTCGGGCATAAAAATACTCGTATGCAAAGGCACAAGCACATAATTTAACAACCGTCCTACATTGCTACTAATTCCGTAAATGGCAGTTTGTGAAGCTAATTTTTTGAGAATACTCATTGAAATATAAATTATGAATGTATCATACGCTTTAGCGTGTGAAATTAAACTTTTATTTTGTTAAACTATAAGTTGCTTTTACAGGAAAATGGTCTGAATAAGTAACTTCGTTTATGGTTTTGTAATCAAAAATATTAATTTCAGGACTATAAAATTGGTTATCAATTCGCACATAAAAAATAGAACTATTCAAGCTCACCTCAAAACCATTTCCAGCATCTTCAAAAGCATTATTTAGATGTCTTTTCAAACGAAAATAAGTATAACTATATGGCAAATCATTCAAATCTCCACATAAAATAATCGGATAAGGAGATTTGCTGATATGTGCCGCAATAATATCTACTTGTTTTGACCGAGCAGCAAAACCTTTTCTAAGTCTTTGTGTAATATCTATGATATTTTCTTTCCATTTATCGGCATCTGTCATACTTTTTTGGTTGATTTTCATGGACTGCAAATGAATATTATAAATTCGCAGTGTATCATTTCCCATCAAAATATCAGCAAAAATAGCATCATTATGAGATTTGTCTTTTAAATCTATTTCGCCTTTATTCAAAATTGGGAATTTGCTAAAAATTGCCAAACCAAATTTTCCGCCTATTTTGTCTGTCATGGCACATTGAAAATAGGAATGATATTTATTGTTTTTTTCCAAAAAAGCAACCGTATTAAAAACTTCATGCTTAGGAATGTAATAAAATTCTTGCAAACATTTTATGGCTGAATTGTCATCTTTTAACCAATTAACTAAATATTTGGAATTTTTATAACCTTTATTTTCTTTTGTATAGGCATTAAAAACCTTAACATTATAGCTTAATACCGAAAATTCTTTATCAGTTTTTAGTAATTCTTTTGAGAAATTTATGGCTATACTTGCTTTTAAAAATGGAAACCCAAATATTAAAATTACTAATGGCAAACAAGCAAATAATAATTTGCGATAATAAAGCCAATAGAAAAAAAACATAAATTGCAACGCCAAACACACAGGAATCAACATTGCCATAAAACCAAATAGCCACCACCAAGTAGGTGATAATATCGTAGAAAAATATGATAATAGAGTAATAATTGTTAGTAAAATATTGATAATCAGTCGTTTACGCATAGTGAAAATAATATACACGCAATATAGCGAAGAAATATGATTGTGGTTTAAAATGTATAATAGAAAATCTTTGTTATTTTATACCCAAATTTAAACCACAAGCAAATCATAATTTCGTTATTCATAAATAGCACTTGCTTTTTCTCGTAAATTATAATTAGATGCCATTACTTCTGCGTATGCACCCGCAGAACGAAGGGCAAATAAATCTCCTCTTTTGGTGCTTGGCAAGGTCATGTTTTTGACAAAACAATCAGAAGATTCGCAAATTGGACCTACCACATCATACAATAAGGTTTCTGAATTTTTATCAGCCGTTAAATTTTGTGGTTGGTGATAGGCTTGGTATAAAGCTGGTCTGATGAGTTCAGTCATGCCTGCATCAAGAATGATAAATTGTTTAGCAGTTCCTTTTTTTACATACAAAACCTTAGTAATCAAACTACCACATTGGGCAATAATTGACCTACCTAATTCAAAATGTATTTCTTGATTTGGCAATCTTTGTAAATGTTTATGAAAAGTTGCAAAATAGTTTTCAAAATCTGCAATAGGTTCATTATCAGGGTTTTGGTAGTTAATACCAAGTCCGCCACCGAGATTAATATGTTCTAAATTTAGTTGTTTTTCGGCAAAAAATTGCTGCAATTCATTCACTCGTAAACACAAATTTTTGAAATTATCAAGTTCCAAAATTTGCGAACCAATATGAAAATGAATACCTGTAAGTTTAATATTTGTAAGTGTTTTCAATAACTCAATCACTTCATTAAGTTCACTAATATTGATACCAAATTTATTTTCTTCAGCTCCTGTTGCAATATATTTATGCGTATTTGCAACTACATTAGGATTAATTCGCAAAGCTATTTTTGCAATTTTATTTGTTGATTTTGCCAATTCGTTAATCACTTCCAATTCAGGAATAGATTCACAATTAAATGAGAAAATATCATATTGCAAAGCCTCCAAAATCTCTTTATCTGATTTGCCAACCCCTGCAAAAGCAATATTTGAAGGCAAAAAACCTACTTCAATAGCACGTTTTACCTCATTTCCACTCACACAATCTGCCCCTAATTTGTATGATTTAATGATTTGCAACAGTTCTTGATTTGCATTTGCTTTCAAAGCATAATGTACATGATAATCATATTCTTTGCTTTTTTTGGCAACAATTCCTAAGGTTTTTTTCAATAAATTCGTATCATAATAATAGAACGGAGTTTCTATTGTTTGAAAACGACTGATGGTTTGCTCTGTAAACATGATAAGTTTTGAAATGTGAGTTTTTGTTGTGTAAAGTTGCTAATAAAATTTAGAATTCATTTTCTCCTTTATCATTCTGAGCTTGCGAAGAATCTGATTCAGATTCTTCGCAAGCTCAGAATGACAAATACCGTTATCAAAGTTGCTAATTTTTTCAGAAAATTTTGCATTATTTCTAATTTTTACAAAATTTCCCGTAACTATTCACTAAATTTGTGAAAAATTTAAAATAATTCATATCTCAAAATTCATATTTCATATTTCATATTTCATATTTCATATTTCATAATTCAAATTCATGTATCACATTCCCGTTATGCTTGCCGAGTGTTTAGAAGGTTTGGCAATAAATCCGCAAGGAACTTATATTGATGTAACTTTTGGCGGTGGAGGTCATTCAAAAGCCATTTTGGAAAAATTAGACGGCGGTAAATTATATGCTTTTGACCAAGATGATGACGCAGCAGCAAACGCAAAACTTATTGATAACAAACATTTTACGTTTATTAAAGCCAATTTCAGACACCTAAAAAAATATTTACGACTACATAATTGCACAAAAGTAGATGGAATTTTAGCAGATTTAGGAGTTTCATCACACCAAATAGATTCGGCTGAACGTGGATTTTCAACACGTTTTGATGGTGAATTGGATATGCGAATGGACAGAAATCGTGATGTAAGTGCAAAAACAATCATCAACAAATATAGCAAAGACGATTTGCATAAAATTTTTGGTATGTATGGCGAAGTTCGCAATGCAAAAACCTTAGCAGAAGGAATTATTCAAGCCCGAACTTCAAAACAGATAGACACAACCGCCGAATTAAAGGTCATTTTAAATCGTTTTGCCCCAAAATTTAGCGAATTTAAGTATCAAGCACAGGTTTTTCAGGCTTTGCGTATGGAAGTGAATGATGAATTGGTGGCTTTAGAAGAAATGTTATTGCAAACAGGTGAAGTCATGTCGCCAAATGGTAGATTAGTTGTCATGAGTTATCATTCTTTGGAAGACCGTTTGGTAAAAAATTATATCAATAAAGGTAAGTTTCATGGCGATATTGAGAAAGATGTTTATGGTAATTTTTATGTGCCATTTGTAGCCTTAAATCGTAAACCTTTGGAAGCAACAGCCACAGAAATTGCACAAAATAATAGGTCAAGAAGTTCAAAATTAAGAGTAGCTATTAAGCAAGCCATAGTTTGACAGCGACATTTAAAATTTGTCATTCTGAGCAAAGCGAAGAATGACAAATTTACATCATCTAATTATATACAATTACAACTTCATTTACATTATTAATGGCATCAAACCTAATTTGCATGCGGCGTGCAGGTTTTGTGTTTATGCCATTTAGAATAGAATTTGCAACAGAATTTACAACTGTATCTGTCTTACTTTCACATTGCTTGCCCGATTCTATAAAATAATAGTAGAATTTCTGATTTCGCCTTGACAATTCATTCATATCAGCTTTTCCCAACAATTGATAAATCTCTTTTTCTGATAATCCATTCAGTTTTGGTTTAACTTTTTGGTCAAATTCTGCCAATAATTCAAGTCTATTATTTTTACAACCTTTGTAATCATTACGCCATTTTTTGATGTCAAAACCTTGCAAATCAACTTCTTCCTTACAACTTGTAAGCATAGTAAGTAATACAAATAGTAATAAAATTGTGTGAGAAGAACTGTATTTTAAGTATTTCATTTAGTTTTTATGATTAATTAATTTTCCTGTAAAATCCCCAAACATCACATCTTGCACCCCTGGTGAGGCTAAAAAATCATGTGGAAATCCTAATTCTATGGCACTGACTTCGCTAAGTTCTGTGATATATTCTTGTGGAATTACAAAATCTACACAACCCAACGAGTCTTTAATTTGTTCAACTTTACGAGAACCAACAATAGGAATAATTTGTGTATGCTGTTGTCTTAACCAATTTAAAGCAACTTGTGAAGCACTAACACCTAATTTTGCAGCTACTTCACTCACTTTTTTGGCTATATCTCTATTTTTTTCACTCATTTTCATGCTATTTTCAGTCAATCTTGCACCACTTGCAGCCTTATCGTTATGTTTTCCTGTAAGCATACCTGCACCAAGCGGAGCCCAAGGCGTAATTGCAAGCCCAAAATGTTTAGCCATTGGAATTAAGTCTCTTTCGCATGTTCGTTGAATCAAACTGTATTCTATTTGCAAACCCGCAAACGAAGTCCAACCTCGCAAATCTGCCAGCGTATTTGCCTGTGCAATTATCCACGCAGGCGTATCAGAAACTCCTACATAAAGCACTTTGCCCATGCGTACCAAATCGTCAAGCCCACGCATGACTTCCTCAGGCGAAGTCGTAAAATCCCAAGCATGAACCCATAAAATATCTAAATAACTTGTATTTAAC
>JAYTNF010000055.1:0-11363 GCA_043748455.1 Cytophagales bacterium | reverse complement strand
TAACTTTTGCCACACCATTTTTAAAATTTTCTGCTTTTTGATATTGCATCGGAATAACAATATTTTCCAATGTATCTATAAAACCAAATAATCCACCTTTTTCTATGCGTGCAAGTCCTTCGGAATAGTCCTCGATGTCGTCATAAGGGTAGTCGAAAAGCCCCTCAGCGTCAAGCCCCCCAACCCCCGAAGGGGGAGTTTTTTGACGTATTGAGGTAACTCCCCCTTCGGGGGCTGGGGGGCTTTGTGGTACTTCCCAAGCCTTAACATTTGCCCCCAAATCATAATAATTTGCATCATAATTTTGTGGTTTGCTACTTGTTATCACATATTTATCTCCCGAAGCAAAACGAATTTTATGGAAAGTACGTTGGTCAAAATAAGAAGTGAACTTACTTAAATTTTGTGTGTTATAGAGTTGCAATTCATTTCCCAAAGCAACTGCCAAAGTTTTTTCGTCATTCGACAAAGCAATAATTTTATTACTTTCTGTATTAACAATGCTATTTGTTTGGTTTTCAGCAAGTTGTAAATTATTTGAAATATCATATTTGATTAGTTTTTCATTTTCAAAAAACCATAAAATACCTTTTTTATCAAATAACAAATTGCTACTTATTTTCTCAAACCTTATAAATTTTTTAGAAATCTTATAAGGTTTAGTAGTTAAATCAATGTG
The DNA here is from genome assembly GCA_043748455.1 of Cytophagales bacterium. Taxonomy (GTDB): domain Bacteria; phylum Bacteroidota; class Bacteroidia; order Cytophagales; family Thermoflexibacteraceae; genus JAAFKA01. Next base: position 10,684 of record JAYTNF010000055.1, on the reverse strand, counting down.
GTATAGTTGCGAATTGATTACAAATGCTAAATTTTCCTCATCAGACGAAATAGCCAAACTACTAAAATTTGTCTTTGGCAAAATTGTATCAGTTATCACTTTCACTGCCACATAATTATAAAACTCAAAACTTTTGATGTCTTTATATTTTGTGTTGCGTTGTTCCAAAATATCTGTATCTAAAACCTTGATAAGTAATTGGTTTTTATACATAGCTTGTTTATCAGTAAAACTGCTGTCTTCTGCAAATACAATGTAACGACCTTTGGGACTTATCACAAATTTATCTTGAATACTTGTGTAATTTGTTGTAGATGCATAAAAACTCGCAAAATCATAGTGTTTCGACCAATTTTCTAATTCCGTTGCATTTTGTTGAGCATACACATACAAGCCAACACCATTTTGCATTACACCTACTTGTTCTTTAAATGGAAAATTCAAGGCAACAAAAGCCTTTGATGCGTTTTTACTTTTACCTTTTTGGTAAACTTGTAAATCCTTAATTCCCTCGTTAGGAAGTGGCAATTTGAAAACAGGTTTTTTGGTGTTTGGCAATGGAAATTCTGAATTGGTGAAAATTTCGCCATTTTTAATATATGTACATTCATTTTCAAAAACATCAAAAACAGGTGTATGAGAACTTAAAAAATTAGCTTGTCCAATAAAACTTCCTGCTGTAAATTTTGGTAATTTATCCATTTCCCTAATTCTTATTTCTCTGCCAACTAATTCACTATTAATATTTTGCACAAAAAATTTGTTATCAACACTCAGAATAAAATCACTTTTGAAAGACTGATAAAGTAATTGTTTGCTTTGTGTATCGTATAAACGTGCAATAAAATCTACGCCTGTACCATTCATAATAGCACCTGCTGTTGTTACTAAAAATTTACCATCTTCACTAATCCAATCTGCATTTTCATTTTCAGGAATTATGTTAATTTCTCTAAAAATTTCATTATCTTTTTCCCAACTATAAAAATAAAGTTCTGTTTGATATTTTTCTCTGTTATAGCCAAAAACCCAACAAGCCTCTTTGCCATATTGCAAAACTCTTTGCAATTCCAATGGTAAATTATGACGAATAGTTTTTAGCAATTTTCCGTTATAATCATACAAAGCTAAGTAGTTGTTAATAACTTTTTCGGTGCTATCTTTTTCATAGCAGTCAAATAATACTGCTTCGGGTAAAAAATGAGGAGTTTGCCCCCCAACCCCCGAAGGGGGAGTTTGAGGAAATGGCTGTAACTCCCCCTTCGGGGGTTGGGGGGCTGTCGTTAGTTGTATAATTTTATTATCTTGCCAAATAGCATTTTTTTGCTTGCATAATTCAAAAGGTTTGCCTTTTTCCTCATATTCCCAGACCTCAACAACTTTATCTACATCATTTTTATCTTTTTCTGTAACAAACTCTTTTATTGCAATTTTACTATGCAATAACTGACTTTGCAACACAGTTAGTTTTTCCACATCATAAATTTTTAGAAAAGAAAATGTAGTCAAATTATAGTTGCTAACAACTTTATTATGAGATTTTCTAATTCCTAAATTTTCAATAATGCTGTCCATTTTTACCAATAGTTTGTAATTTTTTGTGCTATCAGTTATAAAATGCAAGTCTTTAAACTCAAAACGGACTTTGGTTGTATCATCAAGATAAAATTCATTAGGTACAGTCAAAGTTTTGATAATAGTTTTTTTAGCGAAATCAAAAAATGAAATTTCTTGCTCTGTTTGTGAAATAAAATGTTGATTATCAGGAGAAAAAAACTTGTTAAGTACACCCCAAGAACCCTCAGTGTAACTTTGAGGACGTATTACATAAACTCCTTCTTCGGAAGTATTGGAACTATCTTTCTCAAATAAGATACTTCCTACTCGTATAAATCTTTTATTTTTATCCAAACGCAAGCTAATTTGTTCCAATTTTTGATTTTCACGACCATAATTTGTAAAAATAGAAACCGTAACATTGACAGGTGCAGGTAATTTTTGTGAAGTAGAACCTTGATAATCAATATTTATCGCATAATTTCCACTCATCGCATTTCGCAATAAAAATTCTTCGGGCAAATTACTTTGCGACATTTTGCCACCGTTTTTATTAGTTTGTATTCCGCCTTTGCTACAAACTTCTCCGTTGGGTTGTGTTACTTGCAAATCCATATTGTATGCATCATTGTCCCATTCCAAAACCACACGCAAATTGTATGACATTGGATAAATAATTCGTTTGTCAAGTTTACTTTGTTTAAAAATATCTCCTCTTTTTTCTGAGCTTACATTTTTAAACAAAATGTTATTTAATTCATTGATAACCAATGATTTAATTCCATTAAAACGACTGTCCCATTCTTGTAAAAGCACCTCGTTTAGAGTTTCTATGGCTTTTTCCTTTTCCTTATTTTCGGCGTAGGCAAGTCCCAAATCTCTGAATGATTGCGGTTCTTCTTCCCTAATTTCCAAGACATCTTTATAAATATCCACCGTTAATTGCGTTTGCTTACATTGCTTGATAATGCTTGCCAAAAGTCGCAAAACTTCGTGATTTTCTAATTGCATTTCTGCCAAATTAGATGCCACCAAAACTGCGGTTGCCGTATCTTTTTTAGCCAAAAACCACAAAGCCACATCACTATAAAAAGCTATATTGCCTTCGTAAGTGGTTTTGAGTTGCAAGTAGGTTTGGTACGCCAGCCCCCCAGCCCCCGAAGGGGGAGTTTTTGACGTAATAATTCCCCCTTCGGGGGTTAGGGGGCTTACACTATCCAATTTTCGCAAATAATAGGTATTTGCAACGTAGGGTTTTAGCGTAACCTCCGATTTTTTTTCGGGTTTTGGTGTAGGTTTAGGAATTTTAGCTACTTCTGGTGTTGATGGAATAATTCCAAAAACTTCTTCTTTCTGTATTTCAACAGCTATTGTACTTGTATTTGAACTATATCTTTTATCTACACTTGAAGATGCAGCACCTTCACCTTTACTACTACCACCAAAAGGGTCATCTCCCCAACCATCATCACTTTCGCCAAAACCCATAGCTTTTTCTTCTTCACTTAAATTTTGTTCTGGTATCTTCGAAATAGTTTCATCATCTTCTTTCGTGTAAGTAAAAGTTTGGTTATACCATTTTTTATGTTCAATAAATTCACGAACAACATTTTTTGGCACTATGCGTTTGGCAGTTTTTGGCTTTTCTTCCTGCCATTTTAGGTCGGGATATTGTGCCAATAAAGCTGCGGGAGGCTTAATATGATAGGTTTTGTAATCCTCTAATCTATCCAAAACCAACATCGAAGTATTGCGACTTACCACGCTAAAATCTGTACTTAGTGCTGCATTTTCTTTTTCATTGGTCTTAAATTGCAAATCTAATTCATTAATTTTCAGACTTGCCCAAAGGTTTTCGGATAAACTTGCAGAAGTTTTATTGGCTAAATTTATTAGCACAACCTTCGTATATTTTATGGTATTCCCAAATCCAAAATGCAATTTTAGGCTTATACTATTTGTAATTTGTTTACTTGCTATTTTTCCTGCTATCACAAAATCATTTGTAATAGTGGTAGGTTTTGAGGGAATTATATCAAGCCCCCCACCCCCCGAAGGGGGAGTTTTTGACGTAATTATTCCCCCTTCGGGGGTTAGGGGGCTAAGTTCATACTTTATGAATTGATAAGGAGAATTTAGCAATAAATTTTTTGCTTGTGTATCTGTAAGATTTGTAAGATTAAGATATACACCGCCAGAAGTTTCGGCAAGAAAACGCAAATAACTATGTTCCGCAACAGGACTTGAATTTATGGTGTAAATAGCCCCCCAACCCCCTGCTGGGGGAGTTTTTACTCCCTCCCCTGTGGGGGAGGGTTGTGGTGGGGCTATTTCGTGTTTCCCAAAATTTGAAACTCCATCAGAAACCAATAAAAATTCGTCAGTTTCGTATTTCGATAAATCCAAACAGCCTAATTGCGTACCACCATCAAAATTTTGTGCTTCTAATTCGGTTTTTAATGCTGCAAAATCACCATTTTTAATGCTAAAATTTTTGTTGCTACGAATTTCATTATTAAATGCAACTAACTGAATTTCAATATTTTGTAGGCTTGTAATATAGTTTTGTAAGATGCTAATTTCACGTTTAAGGTTACGGTTTTTTGCAGAATTTGAAATGTCATATAACAAGACTATTTTTTTAGGCAAAGGTTTGGCTTGTTTAAAAATTTCGGGTTGCAAATGCACATAAAAATAGGTATTTTCAGGGTGAATAATTCCATTTCCAACAGCTACAACCTCGTTTTTATCCGTTTTAGGAACAGTAAATTTTAAGACTTGGTTGGGTGTAAAATTTAATTTTTCGGTTTCAAAAACAGTTCCTGTATAAGTATTTTTTATCAGGCTATTTTCGGCAAATTTTACGGTTTTATCCGCCTCAATTCTCAACATAAATTTACGCAAAGGTTCGGAATATGACAAAGGTAAATTATAGTTAAAACCTTGATTATCAAGGCTTAATATTTCTTTATAAGCAATAACAATTCGTTTATAACTTTTGGGATTTATGGGATAAACTCTTGTTCTAAAAGCATTTCCTTTTGTATATTCGAGCAACGCAGGGTCAATTCCACGCCTAACAATATCCTCAAAAATTTTGCGACCTTTGTTTTTTTCCACCACCACACCTTCTCGCAAATGTCCGTCAATTTCCATTGCAAAACGGCTAATGGTTTGCCCTTCGGCTAAGGGAAAAAATAATTCGCCTTCGAGAGTTTGGTACGTGTCGTTATAAAACGTCATTTCCATAGTCGTTTGGGCAGTATTTCCAATGGCGGTAATTTGGATTTGAAGTTTATCAATGCTTAAAGTTTGGGCTTTGTTATTGTTGGCTGCTGCACCTGAACTTGCGTTTTTAATCACTAAGGCAGGCATTTTTTGGGCAAATAAATTATTACAAAACAATAATATGGCAAAGAATAGAAAATAACGGGGCATAGATTTTTAGGCTTAGGTTTTAGTTGTGTAGGTTAATGTAAAGAAAAAGCAAAAGTCAATCTAAAATTAGATAAGTTTTCTAGTTTAATAGTAACCTTCGGTAGAGGCAAAAGATATTTTACATAATCTTAGAGGGCATTAAATTTATAAAGTTTTGACAAAATATTAAATTTGGGTTGCTTATTCACATGATTTAGATAATTTAGATTTATGAAAACAATTCTCATCACAGGTTCAAATGGTTTGACAGGTCAAAAATTATTATTACAAGCCAAATCTATCATAAATATAAAAGTTATTGCGGTTGCAAAATCTGAAAATAAATCCGATTTGGCAAGTAATACTTCATTTGTGCAGTTAGATTTGACTGATAAAATGGCTTTGCAGCATTTTTTCGCTATCCATAAACCTGATGTTGTCATTCATACTGCGGCTCTAACTTTGCCAGATAGTTGTGAAAATGACAAAGAAAATGCTTATCTCCAAAATGTAATTGTTGTAGAAAATTTGCTTGAAGTGTGTAAGCAATACAAAAGTTTTTTTGTGCATTTTTCTACTGATTTTGTATTTGATGGTGAAAAAGGCAACTATGATGAAAATGATTTGCCAAATCCAATTAGTTATTATGGTTTTACAAAATTGGAGGCAGAGAAAAAAATTATAGCTTATGCAAATGTTCATACAAATATACAGGTTATAAACTATGCTATTATTCGCACATGTTTGGTTTATGGAAAAAATCCTTATATGAGTAGGTCAAATATTGTGTTATGGGTAAAAAATAATTTGGAACAGGGCAAGCCAATTAAAGTTGTAAATGACCAATTTCGCACGCCAACACTTGTCGATGATTTGGCAGCAGCAACTTGGACAATAGCCTTGCAAAAATATACAGGTATTTGGCATATTTCAGGTAATGATTATTTAAGTCCCTATCAAATGGCGTTGCAAGTTGCTGATTTTCTAAAATTAGATGTTTCGTTAATTTCTCCAACGCATGCCAAAGAATTTATAGAAATTGCCAGAAGACCACTAAAAACAGGTTTTAGTATCGCAAAAGCACAAAAAACATTCGGTTTTAAACCACATTCGTTCTTAGAAGGTTTGAAAAAGATGGAACTTTGAGAGGTTTCTATCAAAATAACAGAAAAAACTTACAAACTCCACTTATAAACAACAATATTTTTATCTTTATTTAATCCAAGTGTATATAAATTATTATTTTGCTTAAATACTGCTTTGGGTTTTTTATCTATTAAAATTCTATAACTTAAAACATTGCTTTTATTGTCTTGAACCAGCAAACAAACCTTATTATTATCTTTTAAATATAAAAATTCATGTAAATTTCTATTCAATAATGCTACACTATACAAAAAAAAGGTTTCCTTATCTTCTTTGTATCCTTTTTTATAATTCTCTGAAACATAATTTTCATTAATTCTATATGTTTTATTTTCACTAACATTGAGCAAAGCAGGGAAAGCCCAAAAATGATTGTACAAATTTTCATATTTTCTTATTACTGTTTGTGATATAGTATATTCGTCGGTAATAAAAATCGCAGGTTTAGGGCTACTATAAGATTTTGTAATAATTAAGCTATCCTTTTCCCTAATTAATTGCACATTATAAATTAATGAATCCATAGAAACTATTGGCTTTACATATGCCTCACACCATATATAATCATCAATATCATATGAATTTTGATAAAAGGCAACACCTCTTGTAGCATTTCTTGTACTAAAAAAATAATTTTTAATAATATTTAAATTTATATCACAAACAGAAAGTACAGGTACACTACTAAATTCCAAACCTCTTTTGGTTTGATTTTGAACACTAACACGTGATATGATAAAAATACTATCATTTGTTATTTTATAAGTGGTATATGTTACAAGAGGGATTAAATTCTGTTTTGCTCTCTCCTTAAATTTTAATTTTTCGTCATTTGTAGCTTTTACAGTTGTATTATAAACAGATTCATAGATAGGTTTAGGCAATTCAAAATGTTTTTGATACTTGCCTGTTTTAAAATTATATTTAAAAACTCTCTGTAAATGATTTTCATGAAAATATAAAATAGAATCCTCAACCACATGAAAATAGGTAATATCTTGTAAGGGGAAATCTGGATTGTCTCTTAATATTACAGAATCTTGCAAAATAGCACTTTCATTCGAATTTAGTAAAGGTGCTAATATTACTTTAATATCACCTGCTTCTTTTAGTGGAATTACAGAAAATAGCCCTTTTGATAAATTTTTCATCAGAACGACAGATGACTGATTTGTTTTATTAAAATATTGAAATAATGAATCATTGGCGAAAAAATAAGGCTTTTCTACAATTTTCAAATCATTTTCCAACATATAAGTAATAGCAGCCCTTTTGATGTCTTGAAATATAAATATTCGTGGAATATTTATATTTGAGGTTTTTAAATAATGGTCGATATTGCTGTACGAAACATTACAAGCCAAACAGTCTGATTGGCGAAAAGTGTAAATCAGAAAAGGTTTTTCAATGTCTATATTAGTACTTTTTAGAGAATCTTCTAAAACTTCTAAAACAGTATTATTCTGTTGTATGGTTTCTTTTTCGTTATTTTGCTGCTTGCAAGAGTAATTTATCAAGCAAAATTGTATGAATAGTAAATAATAAATTTTCATTGTAAAATAGCTATTAGGTAATGTAAAAAATAAGTTAATAGTTATAAACAACTATTAACTTATAATTAAATTAAAACACTTATCAAGTTATTCTTTACTTGGAAATATAACTTGTTCTTCATTTAAAATACGATAAGTTGTACCTGTTGCATCAGAAGATATTACCTCAACAACTTGTGTTCTAAGCTTATTTGGTGGAATAATAATACAAACACCATCGGTATCTCTACATTTAAAAGCCCCACCACCTAATTTTTGTAATTTACCTATAATATAATCATCGGTGCCAATTACTGGCTCTATTAATTGTTTCAACTCTACTGTGTTTTGTGGTGCAATAGCATCAGATTCATTTTGACAAGAAAACATTTATAATGTAATCATTGACAAGGTTATGAAAGAAATTACTTTTTTCATTATTTTATATAGAAATTATTTTGCCTACTCTTTTGCTTTTCGGCTGACGCAAAGAAAATTTTAGTTTTCATGGTGCAAATGTCAGAAAAATACTTACTTTGCACAATAAACCAATAGTTATAAAACCACAACCCATAGTTAAAATTATGTTTATTGGAGCTAAAATAAAGGAAATACGTATGTCAAAAAAGCTAACAAAGGCTAATATGGCAGAAAAACTAGACATTTCTATACAAGCATATACTAAAATAGAAAATGATGCAACAGACATTAATTTTTCAAGATTAGAGCAAATTGCTACTGTTTATAATATGAATGTGGCTGATTTAGTAGGTTTTGGCGAAAAAGCTAGCTACCACCATTCCACACATACAGGACATAATGCAAGTGTAGTGAATTATGGAGATAATGAGCTAAATATACAAGAAAAATATAAATCTCTCGAAATAAAAATCGCAGTTTTAGAAGAGAGGCTAAACACTAAAGACAACGCAATAGCACAGCTTAACAAACTTATTGAGGTTTTGCAGAAATAAAAATTGTAACAAACCCATTATTTTGGCAATTCACTTAACATATAAATTTGTAAAGTAGTTAAATCTTTTTTCAAATCTTTGCTCACACTAACTTGCAGAAAATTCCAGATTTGCAGAAAACCATCAGCTAAATATTTTTCAGAAAAAGGTTGTGTTGCCGATAAATCTGTACCAATAAGGTTGGCTAAGGAATTAGAATCATATTGAATTTCGTTAATAATACACTTATATTTTGTGTCTTTGCAATGAATGGACAATACATAACTAAAATGTCCGATTTTCATGTCTTTTCCCTTAAAATGATAGCGGTATTTTTCTGTTTTTGCTTTGATAATCACAGTCCATTCTGCATTAGTTTTTATTTGTGTTGCCTTGCCAACATTAGAATAATTATCTGATAACCACGTCATAGCTCTTTTGTATAGCACTTCTTTGTTGGTACTATCGACAAATGATATGCCAATAAACTCCGCCTGACTTTTAATATTAACAGGAATTTCTTGCCCAAAACTATTGAAAGCAAGGTTAAATGACAGGCAAACAAAAAATGTTACTATAATTTTTATCATTTTTATTTTGTTTTTGTAACTAAGCAATAAATGTAAGTTGTGTAGAATGTATCGCACCCTTTAGGGTGCAAGGTTTTGATTATCAATATTTTACAGACTAAAGTCTGTTATACATTTATTTTGTCTTATTACTTATCAAACAAAAATACGAAATTTATTTTTTTATTGCGATTTATTAGTAAATTTCCCAAATAATAAAAAAACATAAATTATCTTAAACTGTCATAATATGCTTTGGATACATCAAATTGCTTTATTAACTGCTTTTACAGGAGTTTTTGGGCTTAATTCGCCACAGATTGTTGAAAAAAATGTGCCACCTCCGCCATTATTCAAATGTGGTGGCAAAGGTACTAATGTAAAATGTATTATAGAACGTAAAATGGGTAAGAAAAAAACGCCAATAACACATTTTTTTACGACCAAAAGTGTAGGTGCAAATTCGTTTGAATTGCGTATAGAAGCTGTTATTGATGGAGGTTCGAGATTAGTATTTAGTAGTCGCATTAATCTTACTGACAAACGCAGCGAAGGTTTATACATTGTGCAAATTCAGGCGGCAAAACAGAAAGGGTATGCTTGGGAAACCTCAAATACTGATGCACTCAAAGCAACATACGATTTGAAGAAGAAAGATATTACTTTTGAAGCACTTGGCAACATGAAAGGTTATTTTGATAATTCTCATGGTATTGCAGCAGCATCACTAAAAAGTTCGACAACGCCACCTGTTTTTGATGTTGATAATGTTGTAAAAGCCATTTCAGCCTATTTTATTATGGATTATCATAAAGCCATTCAAGCAGCAACAACGGCTAAGTTTCCTATGTAATTTCTAAAATTAATGTAATTTGCACATTAGTAGTGCGTAGCTTTAGCTGCGCACATTTTTATAAAAAAGCTAAGTTTTTATAGTAAAAATATAGTTTTCACAGTAGATATATGACAAAATTGTGTTTACTAAAATTTAAAACTAATCTCTTTTGTGTTTCCATCTTTTATGCGACCATAACCAATATGCGGGTTGGTTGCGAATTTGTTGCTCTGTAAGTTTTGCATATCTCTCAACTACTGTAAATTCTGGAACTTCACTAAGGTTATCGCAAATAGGCAAAACTTCTAATTCATAAAAACCTCTTTTCACTTTCCGAACATTTAGAAATAATACTGCTTGATTTGTTTTGCGAGCTAATTTTTCATAGCCTGAAAAAAATGGTGTGTCTTGATTTAGAAAATTTAACCAATATCCTGCTTCTTTGGCTGGCGTTTGGTCAGCTGCCATCCAAGTGGCAATAATTTCATGGTTTTGGTGGGCTGCTAAAATAGTTTTGAAAGTGTCTTTCATTGAAATCAGGGTTGCAGTATGCTTTTGACGAGTTTCTTTGATATATTGGTCAAAATAAATATTTGTCAAAGGCTTATAAACTGCAAAAACTTTATAATACTCTGTAATCAAACTTGGCAAAAAACAAACCCATTCCCAATTACT
>JAYTNF010000054.1:0-12442 GCA_043748455.1 Cytophagales bacterium | reverse complement strand
GCCCAGAGTTTTTTGCAAATCTTGGAAAAATATGGTCGAAACATTATTTACAGAAACTATTTTATCACCTTTTTGCAAGCCCATTTCTTCTGCAATTTTATTGACTGAAATGCCATTTTTTTGCACTTCTTCGGCAGTATAATAGCTTTCGCCCATGACTAAATTTAAGCCTGTAAAAATTATAACTCCAACCACAACATTAACAATAATACCTCCGAGCATCACGATTAGACGTTGCCAAGCTGGTTTTGAACGAAATTCCCATTCTTGCGGTGGTGCTGCTAAGGCTTCTTTGTCCATAGATTCGTCCATCATACCCGCAATTTTCACATAACCACCCAAAGGAAACCAACCTAAACCAAATTCTGTATCACCAATCTTCTTTTTGAACAACGCAAAATTTAATATATTTGGCATTGGAAAAAGAAAATCAAAAAACAAATAAAATTTCTCTACTTTAATCCCAAACATACGTGCAGACGCATAATGTCCCCACTCATGTACACCAATTAAAATGGTCAAAGCAAGCAAAAGCTGTGCTGTCATCGTTAATCCTTCCATAGTAAACTTAAAATTTAAACTTAAAATTGTTTGTAAAATTAAAATTGTGTAAAGTTATGTGTTTTTTTGCAACTAATTCCAAAATCTATGAGTTTATGAAAAATTAACATATTATGTGAGTTGCTATTTTAGGTTAGCCGACAATTTTTGTGGAGAAGTATTTTTTGCAACATACTCTACAATTTTGTAAATTATAGAGTATGTGCCGTTAGGCACTGGATATTGGTAGAAATTGCTATCCCCTCCTCTTTTGCTCCGTTAGGAGCTATATTTAGCTCCTAACGGAGCAAAAGAGGAGGGGAGGGTTTTGGTTTTCTACAAATATATAGTTCCTAACGGAACAAAAATAACATTTTAAAACAGTTTTCCACAAAAATTGTCGGAGAACCCTATTTTATAATAAGCAAAACTACATATTTTCTTGTAAAAGCATTTAATTTTTGCTAAATACTTGTGTTACTAATTTTAAAAGCTATTTTTGAAAAACATTACAAATACCTATCATGAAAAATATACTTTTAAAAGCTATTTTTTATTGCTTTGCAATGACATTTGCAACAATTTTCACAACAAAACTATTTGCCCAAACAACAGATAGTACTCAAACTAAAAATTTGACAAAAAAAATACTAAGTAAAGATACTACAAAAATAGTGAAATGGTATTTATACACAGGCATGGGTGGCGTGGCTTATAATGGAGATTTGGAAAGCTATGGAAGATGGTCTGGTATGTTTCATGTTGGTGTGCAAACCTATCACAATAAAAGAGTAAATCCTCGTTTTGAGGCTTTTTATGGCTTAGTTTCAGGGCAAAACTCTACTTACAGTTTTGAAAATCAATCTCCTAATAAATTTTTCCAAACACACTTATTTGGTATTTCTGCAAATGCTCAAATCAATATTTTCAAAACTAATATTTTCAATATTTACATCAGTCAAGGTCTTGGTTTGGCAGGTTTTTTAGTTTATGACAAAAATGGAAATGATTTGGCAAATCAAACACAAACAAGAGCATTAGGCGAAGTCTTGCCAACTACTACTTTGTTTCTGCCAACAAGTATTGGTGGCAATGCGTTTTTTCAAAACCGTTTTGGTGTAGGTTTAGAAATTGGCTTGCTAAATACGATGACAGATTATATAGATAATATTGCAAAATTGAGCATAAAAGATGGTAATGATAATCTTATGCGAATAAAATTCTCGTTTTTTGCACCAATAATTTGGAAAGAAATTGTAAAAAATGCAATTACTAATAAGTAGTTATAAGTAGTGCGTAACTGAAGCTACGCACACTTGATTAGTAATATTTTTATATAAAATATACAAAAAATTATATATTTTAATATGTGGTTAGAATTAAGTATTACTGCTAAAAAACTTACACATTAAAACGGAAGTGCATAATATCGCCATCACCCACCACATATTCTTTACCTTCTACTGACATTTTTCCTGCTTCTTTGCAAGCACCTTCTGTTTTATATTTTTGAAAATCTGCCATTTTAATTACTTCGGCACGAATAAAACCACGTTCAAAATCAGAGTGAATAACTCCTGCGGCTTGTGGTGCTTTCCAACCTTTGCGAATTGTCCAAGCACGAACTTCTTTTTCGCCTGCTGTAAAATACGTTATCAAGTCTAAAATATGGTAAGAGGCACGAATTAATTTATTCAAACCAGATTCTTTTAAGCCATACTCTGCTAAAAACATTTGCTTTTCATCGTCAGAATCCATAACTGCAATTTCAGATTCGATAGCTGCTGAAACCATAATAATTTCTGCATTTTCGCCTTTTATTGCATTTCTCAAAGCCTCAACATATTCATTTCCATTAATAATTGAAGCCTCATCTACATTTGCTACATAAATTACAGGCTTAATAGTCAGCAAGCATAAATCTGCAACTGCTTCTAAATCATCTTCTGTTGTAACAACACTTCGTGCATTTTGCCCAGATTCCAAATGTGTTTTAAATTTTTCTAAGGACGCATTTTCTTTTTTAGCTTTGGCATCACCTGTTTTTGCAGCTCTTGCAACTTTAAGTAATTTTTTATCAACAGATTCCAAATCTTTGAGTTGCAACTCCGTATCTATGATTTCTTTATCAGCCACAGGGTCAACTTTTCCTGCCACGTGAATAATATTATCATCATGAAAACAACGAACCACATGCAAAATAGCATCAGTTTCACGAATATCTCCCAAAAACTTGTTTCCAAGTCCTTCATTATTACTTGCACCTTTTACAAGTCCTGCAATATCTACAATTTCAACAACTGTTGGCAAAATTCGTTGAGGATTTACCAATTCAGCCAATATATTTAACCTCTCATCTGGCACATTTACTACACCAATGTTTGGGTCTATGGTACAGAACGGATAATTAGCAGCTTCTGCCTTTGCACTTGATAATGCGTTGAACAAGGTAGATTTTCCCACATTTGGCAAACCTACAATTCCACATTTTAAACCCATAATAAAGTTAGAATGATAAATAGTTTGAAAATACAAAGCTAAGTATTTTTATTAGGTTTTATACATCAAAATTTATAAATGGTTACAAAATTATATATAATTTCATAAAACTAATTTTAGTAATAATATGAGTAGATTTTCTAAATCATTTTTTTTGTCATTCTGAGTTTGCGAAGAATCTGACGTTATTACGTCAAAAAAACCATATTTCAGATTCTTGCGGATTGCCGCACACTTAGCTCAGAATGACAAAAAAACTTGATGTAAGTATCAAAAGAAAGTGTTAAAATTTTAACTATGACCATAAAATTTATATCTTTACGCCAAATAATTACCAATAATTATAAAGTTAATTGCTAAAATTTAATTTTCATTATGACACAACTTGGCAAAATATTAGTTATAGACGATAACGAAGATATTTTATTAGCTACAAAATTGCTGCTTAAAAAATATGCACAGTCTGTTTTTATCGAAAAAGACCCTCGCAGGATTCCTTTTTTGCTCAATCAAGATAAATATGATGCTATTTTGTTAGATATGAATTTTAGCAAAGATATTACAAGCGGAAAAGAGGGTTTTCATTGGCTTAACGAAATTAAGCAACGTGATGCGAATGCAACTGTAATTATGATTACAGCTTATGGAGATGTTGAAATGGCAGTTCGGGCATTGAAAGAAGGTGCAACAGATTTTGTGCTAAAACCTTGGCAAAACGAAAAACTTATTGCAACGATTGCAAATGCTATTGAAACCAAAAAAGGGCAAAAAAATGCTGCAAAAGCAGGAGAAACAAATCCTATAAAAAAAGATAAAAAAGGTGAAGGAATTGTGTTGGGAGAGAGTGATGCCATGAAAAATTTATTTACAATTATTTCCAAAGTAGCTGTTACTGATGCAAATATTTTGTTGCTGGGAGAAAATGGAACAGGAAAAGAGGTAATTGCAAGGGCTATTCACGAATATTCTATGCGAAAAAATAATATTTTTGTTGGTGTTGATATGGGTTCTATTACTGAAACTTTGTTTGAAAGTGAACTTTTTGGACATAAAAAAGGTGCTTTTACAGATGCAAAAGATGATAGAGCAGGACGTTTTGAGGCTGCACATAAAGGAACTTTATTTTTAGATGAAATTGGAAATTTATCTTTGTCTTTGCAATCAAAATTACTGACAGTATTGCAACGCCGAGAAATTGTCCGTTTGGGTTCAAATCAGTCTATTCCTGTTGATATTCGGTTGATTTGTGCAACAAATATGCCGCTGCATGAAATGATAGAAGATAACGAATTTCGTCAAGATTTGCTTTACCGTATCAATACCGTAGAATTACGAATTCCGCCTTTGAGAGATAGAGAAGATGATATTCCGTTGTTGGCAACGCATTTTATTAAAACATATTCCGAAAAATATAACAAAGATATTAAAGGACTAACTCCTGAAGCAAGTAAAAAATTGCAAAAACACCATTGGTCGGGCAATGTTCGAGAGTTGCAACACGCCATAGAAAGGGCAGTGATTATGAGTGATGATGCAGAACTTGATATTGGTGATTTTCTGTTTTTACTTGGTAAAAATGAATCGGCAGAAATGGAAATTACAGATTATAACTTGGAAAATGTTGAGAAAATTGTGATTCAAAAAGCCATTACAAAATATAGTGGCAATATTTCCCAAGCTGCAAAAGCCTTAGGTTTAACAAGGGCATCGCTGTATCGAAGAATGGAAAAACATGGGTTGTAAAAATAAAAACATTATTTGCATGGACTTATGAGTATATTGACAAATCATACTAAATTTTAGTAAATATTCATTATAAATAATTGCTACTCTAAACTTTAAAATTTACCTTTGTTTTAATAAGCCATAAAACTACTCGACAATTATGAACAAAACACAAAGTACCTTATTTGCACTGGTTGCAGGTTTAGCAGCAGGCGCAGTTCTTGGAGTATTATTAGCACCAGACAAAGGTGAAAAAACTCGTGAGAAAATTGCCAAAAAAACATCTGACTTGAAAAAAGAGTTGGAAGAACAAGTAGAAGTAAGCAAAGCTAAAATTTACGAGTTTGCAGAATCTATTGTCAATAAAGAAAATGGTAAAATTGTTGGATAGTTATATCATAAATAACACAATAAAAGACATTTGTATTTTAGGAAATAGTCATTGATTTTCTAAAAACAGATGTCTTTGTTTTGATACACTTAGTTATAGTTAAATTTTAGTCAAAAACCAGTTTAAAACTACAAATATGCTTTATGAGGTTGCTATGACGCTAATTCCAGGGATTGGCAATGTTTTAGTAAAACAGTTAATAAGTTATGCTGGTTCGGCAGAAAAGTTATTCAAGATGCCCAAAGGCAAATTGATGAAAATTCCAGGGATTGGCGAAAAATTGGCAACAGTTATCATCTCAAATCACCAAGTATTGAAAATAGCTGAACAGCAAATTATAGCAGCCGAGAAGACAAATAGCGAAATAATTTTTTATACCTCACCCAAATATCCACAAAGATTAAAAAACTTACATGATGCACCTGTATTACTTTTTTGGCAAGGCAATACCTCATTAAATCATGGTCGTACTATTGGAATTGTAGGAACAAGAAGTGCCTCAGAGTATGGAAAAATAATGACCGAAAAAATTATTGAAGATATTAAACATCATAATCCTTTAATTATCAGTGGTTTAGCATACGGAATTGATATTGCAGCACATAAAGCTGCATTAAAAAACGGTGTTGAAACTATTGGAATTATGGGTAATGGCTTGCAAAAAATTTACCCACATTTACACACAAAAGTTGCAGACCAGATGAAAACTCAAGGAGGCATACTTACAGAGTATTTATTTGGTGTAGAGCCTGCGGCACCTCATTTTCCAAATAGAAATAGAATTATTGCAGGACTTTCTGATGTTCTAATTGTGGTTGAAACAAGTAGTAAAGGCGGCACATTAATTACCGCAGAGTTGGCAGCAGCATATAACAAACCTATTTTGGCTGTTCCTGCAAATGTTGGTACAAAAACTTCAGAGGGCTGTCTTGATTTATTGCAAAAACGAAAAGCCTTTATTTATACTAAAAGTTCTGATATTGAACAAGTTACAGGTTGGTTAAATACAGGTTTTTCTGTTTATGAAAAAGAAAAATTGCCTCCAGAAGACCTAAACACAGAGGAACAGAAAGTATATGATTTATTGCAAAAAAAGACGGAGCTACACATTGACGAAATTGCATGGCAAGCCCAAATTCCAATTAATCAAATAGCAAGTATTTTATTGAGTTTAGAGTTTAAAGGCGTTGTTAAGGCACTGATAGGGAAAAAGTTTCGGTTAGAAACTTAAGAAACTTTCTTTAAATTCAAAAGAATAGTTGTATTGTAAAATACAACTATTCTTTTATTATAGGTTGATAAAAATTGTTTTAGTAAACTTCGGCGAATATTCTTTTGCGGAACTTATACATAACTACCACAACTACCAAAATGTAGAAAATAACAATACTTAATAAATACATAGTAATAATTTTAGGTAAAAAATAAATTATCCGACTTTTTATCTAATGGTCTTTCTTCACGCAGCCATTTTTAGGCTACTTTCTTGCAATATGTTGTGTTTTATGTTTGATTTTAATAGCTTATCTACTAAAACCTCAAATCGGAATACATACTTAATACGTTGTTAGCAATAAAAGCAACCTAAATAACTGTAAATAATAACGAAATTTATATTAAGGTTATTGAGTTTTGTTCATAGTTTTGCAATATGTACGTAATTATTTAAGCCTTTCTTCTATATTTTCTGTCCATTCATTAAAAGAACTATTTTTTGCGGCTAATTTCTGTATTTTTTTTATTATTTATAATAAAATTTAGTTTTTCTATCTTTTTTTGAAAGAAAAGATTACTTTCTTCGTCATCAAACTTACTTAATTCCAAAAAATAAGTAGCTACAAATTCATCAAATTCTGATAATAATTGTTCTAAATTGTGGGACATAAGAAGAACTTGATTTTAAAGTTTTATTACAAAAAAATAGCCCTAACACATATTCGTTAGAGCTATTTTTAATAACTTAGTTTTCCTGTTTTCAAGTCATAATAAGTCTATTTCAACTTAACAGCGGTGTTTGAAAATCTCGATACAAAGATAGGAAAATAATTTTATATTCAATAGATTTTACAAAAAAGCCCTAACTTTCGCTAAGGCTTTTTTAGGTTCTTGCACTTGAAACTTGTGGTTTACTTCAGTTTATTTAACAGTGGTCTCAAGCATCACGGTACAAAGATAGGAAAATTAAATTTGATTTTAAATTTTTTACAAAAAAATAGCTCTAACACATATTCGTTAGAGCTATTTTTGTAATAACTTAGTTTTCCTGTTTTCAAGTCATAATAAGTCTATTTCAACTTAACAGCGGTGTTTGAAAATCTCACTACAAATATAGGAAAATAAATTTACATTCAATAGATTTTAGCTATTTTGCAACCATAAAAACCTATTAAAATAATGGAAAATAAAGAAGAAAAAGAAACAATAAAGCTCCATATTCTCAAATGCCTTTTTATTAGTAATTTAATCATCATTTTAGTAGGATTTATGATGTTCCTCCCTACACAAGGCGGAGAAAGCGGTGGTCTTGAGCTGTTTATGTGTTTGATAGCTACAATATTTTACTGTTTTTCCACATTACCAATGTTGATACTAATACCCATTAGAATAAAAAATTTCTGGTTACATTGCTTAATTTTTGTTTTTTTACCCTATTTATTTTCCTTGCCTCTCATTGTATCTTTCATAACAGGTAGTTTAGACTCAAATGTTAGAGAATTTTCTAGTTTTGACTATCTTCTATTATTACAATCTATTTTTGTTTTTATTATAGCTTCTGTTAATTGCTATTTATATGAAAGACTTATTAAAAACTTACAAAACGAAAATTCTTAGATAGTTATTAACTTGTGATATTTTTATTCTCATTTTTCCCTATCTTTGCCCCTAAAACTCAAAAAAAATTGTACCACAGACTTTAGTCTGTGTATGTATCAAAAATAAAAACACAGACTAAAGTCTGTGGTACAACCTAATAATATTTATGAAAGCTAACGAAATACGCAAAACCTTTTTAGACTTTTTTGCTTCTAAGCAACACTTAATTGTGCCGTCTGCACCCATTGTGCCAAAAAACGACAGTACACTGATGTTTATCAATTCAGGTATGGCTCCGTTCAAAGATTTTTTCTTGGGCAACGGAAATCCGCCTTCAAAACGCATTGCCGATACGCAAAAATGTTTGCGTGTTTCGGGCAAGCACAATGACCTCGAAGATGTGGGAATTGACACTTATCACCACACACTTTTTGAGATGTTGGGAAATTGGTCGTTTGGCGACTATTTCAAACAAGAAGCAATTACTTGGGCGTGGGAATTGTTGGTTGATGTCTATAAATTGCCAAAAGATAGATTATATGTTTCGGTTTTTGGTGGCGACAAAACAGATGGTTTAGAGCCTGATAATGAGGCTTTTGCAATTTGGGAGAAAATTCTTGGTGGCAAAGAACGGATTTTGTATGGCTCGAAAAAAGATAATTTTTGGGAAATGGGCGAAACAGGTCCTTGTGGTTGCTGTTCAGAAATTCACATAGATTTAAGACCAGACGAAGAACGTAAACAAGTTTCGGGTTATGATTTGGTAAATAATGACCACCCACAAGTTATCGAAATTTGGAATAATGTGTTTATGGAATTTGAACGGAAGGCGGATAAAAGTCTTGCCAAATTGCCCGCAAAACACGTAGATACAGGAATGGGTTTTGAAAGATTGGTACGTGCCATTCAAAACAAAACTTCAAATTACGATACAGATATTTTTACACCTACTTTGGCAATTATAGAGCAACTTTCAGGCTTAAAATACGGACAAAATGAGCCTACGGATATTGCTATGCGGGTTATTGCAGACCATATTCGTGCTATTGCTTTCACGATTGCAGATGGGCAATTACCGTCTAATGTGAAACAAGGTTATGTAATTCGTCGAATTTTGCGTCGTGCTGTGCGTTATGGATATAGCAAATTGAATTTGAAAGAACCGTTTTTGGTAAAATTAATTCCAAATTTGGCAACACAATTTGCGGATGTTTTCCCAGAATTGAAAGCACAACAAGAATTTGTTAGTCGTGTGATTTTGGAAGAAGAAACTTCGTTTTTGCGTACCTTAGAAAATGGTTTGCGTTTGTTTGAGGCTATCAAACCGAATGTAAAAAATAATCTCATTGAGGGAAAAGTTGTGTTTGAATTGTACGATACGTTTGGTTTTCCATTAGATTTAACAGCTTTGATTGCAAGAGAAAACGGAATGTCGATAGACGAAGACGGGTTTAAAATTCTAATGCAAGAGCAAAAAGACAGGTCAAGACAAGCTACAAAAGTGGAAAAAGGTGATTGGATTGTGCTTGATGATGAGTTTGAAAAAACGGAATTTATTGGTTACGAATACCAAGAATGTACGACTAAAATCGTAAAATACAGAGAGGTGAAAGATGCCAAACAAAGCTATTTCCAAATTGTATTAGAAAAAACTCCGTTTTATGCAGAAAGTGGCGGACAAGTGGGAGATAAAGGGACTTTATCAGTAAACAGTAATCAAGGAACAGTTACGTTGAATGTTTTTGATACGAAAAAGGAAAATGATTTAATTGTGCATTTGGTTGCTGCAAAATCTTTAAACCTTCAAGGTCTTAAAGACCTTGAAGGTTTGGACGTGGTTGCAAAAATTGACAAAAACCGCAGAAGTTTAACCGAAAATAACCACAGTGCAACGCACTTAGCACACGCAGCTTTGCGTCAAGTGTTGGGAACTCACGTTGCCCAAAAAGGTTCTTTGGTAAATGATGAAGTTTTGCGTTTTGACTTTTCGCACTTTGCAAAAGTTACAGATGAGGAATTAGCAAAAGTAGAAACTATTGTAAATCAAAAGATTAGGGAAAATATTGCCCTCGAACAACGTCAAAATGTGCCGATTGAAGAAGCTAAAAATTTGGGTGCAATGGCTTTGTTTGGCGAAAAATACGGTGATTTTGTTCGTGTAATTACGTTTGACAAAAATTATTCTGTTGAATTGTGCGGTGGTACTCACGTGCCAAATACAAGCAAAATTGGTGCTTTCAAATTTATTGCAGAATCCTCAGTTGCAGCAGGTGTAAGACGTATTGAGGCTGTTACTTCTACAAAAGCTGAACAGTTAGTCAATGAACAGTTATCAGTTATCAGTGAATTAAAAGAGTTGTTGAATAAGAATCCGAAAGATATTGTAAGAACTGTAAGCAATTTGTTAGACGAAAAAGCGGAGTTGCAAAAACAAATTGAGGCGTATCAACACAAAGAAATTCAGGTAGTTAAGCAAAGTTTATTAGGCAAGATTACGCAGAAAAATGGTGTTTCTGTCATTGCTGAAATCGTAACTTTGCCACACGCAGAGGCTTTGCGTACTGTTGCTTTTGAACTCAAAAATCAGGTAGAAAACTTGTTTTTGGTCTTGGCTTCTGACATTGCAGGAAAACCACAAATTGCGGTAATGATTGCCGAAAACTTGGTACAAGACAAAGGTTTACACGCAGGAAATATCATCAAGGAACTTGCCAAAGAAATTAAAGGCGGCGGCGGCGGACAAGCATTTTTTGCTACCGCAGGCGGAAATGATGTGAGTGGATTGGGGAAAGTGGTGGAGAAGGGGAAAAATTTGGTGTAAGGAAAATTTAGCAATAACATTTCTGAAAGGAATGTTATTGCTTTTGGATTAATAGCTTTATTTCAAGTATTTAAACAACATTCAATACTTTTTAAACATCAATATATGGCAAAGGAAAAAACATTGGTATCAATTCGGGGTACATACAAAATAGATACTCATTACGATGGTAAAATATTTTTTGCTAATGGCAAAGATTGTATAACTTTTTCTATACCATTCAATAATACTCAGAAGGCTGAGTTACTATTCTATAATGATAAAAAAGTAGTAGTAACACTACAAAAAGAACTATCAGAAAACCAATTAACTTATATTAAAGCACAGACTGTAGACTTTAATAAAGATAATGAAAAAAATATTAAAGGAGATTTAGACCAAATTGCTACAAAGTTTTTAAGACTTATAAAATTTATATTTACACATACAGAAATTAAAGAAACTCTCTTTCAAAGAAATATATGTGAATATTGTATTGATGGCACACAATGGCATATAATACCTAATAGAAGTGAGCATTATTATAGGGCATTTAGTATAGAAATGTCTTTAGGAGATAATCAAATTAGTTGGTTACAGCTATTTTTAGATAAAGAGATAGAACCATTTATGGGCTTACATTTTTTACATAATGCTATGAATAGCCGTGATGAAGTGAAATATAGATGGATAAACGCCACAATAGCAGCAGAGTTATGTATTAAAGAGTTTTTTGTTAAGTATGCTAAGAATAAGGACGTAAATTTGGACAACTTTTTATTAGATATGCCATCTCCTTCTATTGAAAAGATGTATGGTACTATTCTCGAGGATTTTACAGGCGAAAAATCTATTAAATTAAAAGATTTGGAAGATGGTATGAAAATACGAAATAAACTTGTTCATCGTTACTTAATAGATGAGAACATTATTCCTACCATTCAAAAATGTGATTTATATATCAAAAATGTAGAAATTGCCATTTATCAATTATTAGCATTACTATATAAGGACAACCAATATATGCAATTTTTGTATGGGGAAATGAAAAAAAGAAATTAAAGGCGGCGGACAAGCCTTTTTTGCTACCGCAAGCGGAAATGATGTGAGTGGATTGGGGAAAGTGGTGGAGAAGGGGAAAAGTTTAGTTTAAAAACACAAGAAGTAACAGTTCTCAAAGAACTGTTACTTCTATTTCATAAAGAACACGATAACTTTACTACAAATATATGCGTATCTTCTTAATTTTACTATTTTTAGGTTTAGTATCTTGTCAAACAAAACAAGAAGGAAAAACTAATCAAGTAACAGATACAACAAAAAATCTATCTCAACAACAAAATATAGATAGTAGCAACGTTGAACAACCTTACGAAACAGAAAAACAATATAATTTTTATTTTATAGAATGGGCTAATGACACAGAAAAACTTGTGAATGAAAAGGTTATCAAAGATACAGTAATCTATTCTGCAAATGATGATGGATTTGTTTGTATTCTACCTTTAAAAAATCAAAAAGATAGCTTATTATTAGTAGATATAAGCAAAGATACTACCGAAGATAATATCTATAATAATGTAAGTTGCGTAGTACTTGTACTATAAATCGTCAATATATTACTCAAAATGTTTATGTAATATAAATGTAATAATAGTAATCAATATTTTTAA